>NZ_JBHTKV010000020.1:0-48049 GCF_042678465.1 Oceanobacillus caeni
TTGCATGTATTAGGCACGCCGCCAGCGTTCGTCCTGAGCCAAGATCAAACTCTCCAAAAAAGTTTGTTTAGAATTAAAATAATTAATTCTAAGTCTTAGCTTTTAGAAGTTTTACCTTCTATTATCAAAAGAAAACGAGTTTCTTTTATCTTAACATACTGGTTGTTTTGTTCAGTTTTCAAAGAGCAAATTTCCTCGTCGCTTATCAAAAGCAACTCTATTAATATATCATATCGCAAATACTTCGTCAAGGACTTTTTTAGTTCCAAACTATGTTTTTTTGCGATGGAATTATATTATATATAAACTACTTTTAAAAGTCAACGGTTTTTTAAGTTAAATAGAATTATTTTATTCACCAACAGGCTTCCATAACTCCTGCCTTTTTGGCGACAAAAACTATCTTAACATCTTGTTGTTAAAAAGTAAATATATTTTTATTCATTACCACTTTTCCCTTTAAAACCACTCTACTCTCATCATATTAACTATAAAGAAAGGTGTTTAATTAGATAGAGTTTTAAACACGTATTTAAAAAGGAGGATAAAGAAGACTTCCATCAGTGAGGATTTCCCTTCATCCCCCACTGATGGTTACAGGAAGTTGATCTCCCACCTACCTTCTTTGTTCCCCAGAAGCTTGAGGCGGGATAAAAATACAAGTATCTTTGTCCAAATACGGTATTTACCTATTGAAGTGAAAAGTCTATTTTGCGATAACAAAGAGAAAAAGATTAATAATCGTTGTTTTAAATCATATCTTGTTATCATTGCATTCATAACTAGCTTAAAAAACGAAAAACTCTTGGCAGCCAATACTAGCCAAACCAAGAGTTTTGGGTTTATCGAATGTTATTTACATGAAACCACCGTTGTGCATAGAACTGTCTAATCTATGATTCACTATCTGCCCATTTTATTCCTGTCCCCTGGAAGCGAAAAGCTTAATAATCGTCAAACACACGTTGAATTTCCGAAACATCATTAGAAATAGAAAGGGATAACATAAGTAGGATCCGTGCTTTTTGTGGATTCAAGTTATCAGCTGTCACGCAACTAAATTCTTGAAAACTTTCAATCGGAACTACTCTCCCGTCCCCAACCCGACTACTGCGCACCACGATTAATCCATTTTCTACCGCTTCTTTAAGTGCTTCTCCTTCCTGAGCTGAACAGCGACCTGCACCCGTTCCAGCAACAATGATTCCATCATAATTACCGCTATTTAAAATATAACGAATCAAGTCACCATTTGCTCCAGCATAGGAATAAACAATTTCAACAGCAGCCAGTTTTTCTAACGAAAGCTTTGAAAACTGAGAGTTCGTTGTATGCCGTCGTTGTGGTGAGCGATAAAATTGGACTGTTTGATCAGCATCTACATACCCTAGCAACCCTAACGTACCAGATTGAAAGGTTTCTAAACGATACGTACTCGTTTTTGAAACCTCACGTGCGCTATTGATTTCATCATTCATTACAACAAGTACCCCTTTTCCAAATGAAGACGAATTCGCGGCTACACGAATAGCAGCAACTAGATTTGTCCCTGCATCTGAACCAAGTGCCGTAAAGGGGCGTTGAGCTCCAACACATACAACAGGTTTTTCACTGTTAACTGTTAGATGTAGAAAATAAGCAGTTTCCTCCAATGTATTGGTTCCATGCGTGATAACTACTCCGTCATAGTCCGCTTCATTTAGCGCCTCTTCAACGAGTTTTCTCAATTCCAACCAATGCTCCGTTTGTATATGTGTACTACTGAAGTTAGTCAACTGCGTAACATCGACATCTGCTATATTCGAAATTTCAGGTATATGTTTTATAAAATCCTTTCCTGTATAATAACCTGATTGGTAATCCTTTAAATCCATTCTATCTGTTCCACGTGCAGAAATAGTCCCCCCTGTTGCAATAAGTTTGATCTTTTTCATTAAAATCCCCCATATTCTACTCTAATAATATGATGAAGGAAAAACTTCTCCTGCTTTCTTACTAATTTATGTTGACGATCATTTTGTACTTTTTCTTTTTTCCCTAAAGTCTTTTACAATTGGAACGAGTAAAGATAGGAAAGCAATGAACAACAAGACAGCTGCGACTGGGCTTGTTACAAAAATAGAAAGACTTCCATTTGAAATGGTTAATGATTGACGAAATGCTTGTTCCATCATGCTCCCTAGAATAAATGCTAACAAAAGTGGTGCTGCTGGAAACTGAATCAAACGCATAACATAACCAATAATTCCAAATGCCAATAATATATATAAATGGAACGTACTAAAGTTAACGGCATAAACACCGATGATACAAAAGAAGATAACTAATGATATTAACAATGGTCTAGGAACTAACAATATTCTCGATATATACGGGATTAATGGTAAATTCAAGATTAATAGAATGACATTGCCAATATACATACTTGCAATCACACCCCAGAACACATCGGTATGATCTGTCATCAATAACGGTCCAGGTTGGATTCCTAGAACGATCAATGCCCCAAGCATAACAGCAGTCGTACCCGAACCCGGGATGCCTAGGCTTAACAATGGAACAAACGCACCGTTATTCGCAGCATTATTTGCTGTTTCAGGAGCTGCTACTCCTTTTATCGACCCTTTTCCGAATTCCTCTGGATTTTTAGATATTTTCTTCTCAAAAATATAAGCGAGAAAAGAAGATATAGTTCCGCCAGCACCTGGTAAAACGCCAACTAGAAAGCCAAGAACTGACTGTCTTCCCATTGTTGGAGCCAACTCTTTATATTCTTTCTTCGTAATCTTAAGACTTCCTATCTTCTTCATATCTTTTAATTTAGCACTTCTGTTCAGAATAAGGGATGTCACTTCAGCAAGAGCAAATAATCCTAATGCGATAACAATAAAGTCTATTCCTTCCATAAGATGTGGGGTACCGAAAGTGAATCTTGGTGTACCAGTTTGGTCATCAATCCCAATTGTTGCAATCATAAGTCCAATGACACCTGAAAGTAGTGCCTTAATCGTCGACCCTTCCGAAAGACTGGCAATCGCCATTAACCCCATCAACATAAGTGCAAAATATTCCGGCGGTCCAAATGAAACGGCAACATTGGCAAGCAATGGCGCAAAAAGCGTTAAAAATATAACACTAATCGTTCCCCCAACAAACGATCCAATGGCAGCAATGGCAAGGGCTTTTCCAGCTTTTCCTTGCTTCGCCAATGGATATCCATCAAACGTTGTCGCTGTAGCTTCTGAAGTCCCTGGGGCATTTAACAAAATCGACGCTGCTGCCCCGCCATAAGCTGCACCATAATAAACACCGGCCATTAAAAGTAGAGCGATTGCCGGATTCATCCCATATGTAATAGGAATCATGACGGCAATGGCTGTAATCGGACCAAGTCCCGGTATCATACCAATAATCGTTCCGGTCGAAACACCGATGAATACAAACAATAAACCTTGCATACTAAAGGCAACTTCAAATCCTTGGACTAGTCCTTGAAAAACATCCATAATGCTACCTCCCTTTTAAAACGGCAATATCCCAGACGGCAGTTGTATTTGTAAGAACGAATCAAATAACAAATAAACGAAAGTAGGGATAACGAGTGAAACGATACCATTTATTACATACTTTTTGTAACCAAGAAACATCGAGCAGAAAAAAAGAAATAGAACACTAACTAGAACAAAGCCAATTATTTCTAAGAGGGAAATATATATTACAATAAGGCCGATAACGCCTAAGACAATGGGTAATTCTTTTTTCGGTATCCGTTCATCGTCTTCTTTCTTTTCCTGATCTTTGGTAAAATAAAGAATGCCAGCCAAAATCAACAATAGAACTCCCAGACAAATTGGTACCAAATCAGAATCAACCGGTACATAAGCATACTTTGGAAGCCGGAAGCTTAGGATGAGATAAATAATTCCAAGAAGAATTAAAAAGATAGATACCTTTTTATTCGTTGTATTGAACATTTTTACACCACCTTATTTACTGTTTTCATGGAAGGTTGTAATTCTCCAAGCATTCTTCGCTAAAGAACAGTTTGTACCACCTTTGAAAAGAAAGAGGCTGGAACAAAAGTGTTTTTTATTAAATAAAATCTGAACATGATTGGTCATATAAACCCCTTCGGAAATATACTCAGCTTAGTGCGTAGTTCGTTTTTTTCATTTAAATTCCTTAGTTATGTCCCGACCTCTTTTTTTAAACTATTATTTTCCAAGCCCTAATTCATCTAACAATTGTTTTGCTTCTTCTCTTTGTTCATTTAGAAATGTTTCATATTCCTCTCCACTCATAAACATTTCATCCCAACCATATTGCTGACGAATATCAGACCACGCCTCGGAATCACTTAATTCTTTAAATTTCTCAACATAATATTGAACAGCCTCTTCGTCCATATCTGAGGGACCGAAGAAACCTCTCCAATTAACAAATGAAGAATCGATTCCTTGTTCTTTAACCGTTGGATAGTCCGAAATAACTTCTCCCTCTAAACGCTCTTCCGAAGTAACCGCTAACACTTTTACCTTTCCTGCTCGAACTTGTTGCACGGTTTCAGCAACCCCTGTGGAAAAAACATCAACACTACCATTCAATAGGGCCGTAAGTTCTCCACCGTCTTGTTCGGATACATATTTAATCTTCTGGATATCAACACCCGCTGCTTTAGCAACTTTTACAAATTGGATATGATCCATACTTCCCGGAGAAGAAGAACCGATTACAGTAATACTGGAAGGATCCGCCTTCATATCCTCGAATAAATCATTTAAGTCTTCCCATTCAGAATCTGCTCTTACAACAAATGCTCCATAGTCCGCAATCAAATTTGCAATTGCTGTGAAGTCTTCATGATCATACTCAGATTGTCCATTCAAGGGAACGTCTATTAATGGTGGTGAGGCTACAAACAAATGATGTGGATTACCTGCTTTTCCCGCAACATATGCCCATCCTACAGCACCACCTCCACCAGTTTTATTAACGACCCCTATATCTTGATCAATAATTCCTTCTTCGTTAAATACCTTCGCAGCCATACGAGCTGTCGTGTCCCAACCGCCTCCTGCACCAGATGGAGCAACAAATTCTATGGATTTTTCCGGAGACCAGCCCTCATCTGAGTCAGAACCCGATTTTTCATTTCCCGTTTTTTCACCTGAGCATGCTACAATGAACAAAGTCAGAAATGAAAAACATAAGATTAAAATAAATCGTCTCACTAAAACTCCCCCTCACTTCATTTTTTTGTAAATGCTTCTCTTTTTTCGAAAAACTATTCGTTTAAAATCTAAAGTTCAATATATTGTAATAATATAATTATAATACTCAATTTTCCCTTTATTACAAAAATATCTCTTGCCCGATAAATAATAAAATCAGAAGCGATTTTTTAACACTAAAGAGAACATCCATTCCATGATTATATAAAAAAGAAGGCATTCGCTATTAGACTTGGCGAATACCTTCTTATTACAGAAAAGAATAATTATTTTTTGTCCCTAAGACCAACACTCTCACACTTAATATGTTTCCACCTTTATATTTGTATTAATTAAGTTCGTACAATTTTCACCAAACGTAGCTTTCCATTGTTGTTTCCATTCACCTACTTCCGCTTCCGTATCCGTAAATGCGAATAACGTTTCAAGCATATGAGAAGGCACGGAGAGCGCTCTTACACCAGCCAACGCAGAATCATAGATTTCACGTTCATGATGAAAACCTTCTGCTATAATTTGACATAGCCATTCATCATGAAGAAACATTTGAACCATATCTTCTATAGCTTGTACACCATTACCAGTTAAGTTATCGAATCGGTTAACATTCAAGGAAACATATTTTGCTCCAGCCTCGGCTGCCATGAGTGCTTGAAAAGGTGTATAAATCGTTGTTGCTAGAGTTGGGATATTTTCATGTGTTAATTGTTTGATTGCCTTTATTCCTTCGTTTGTAGCAGGAATGGTCAGAATTCCATTACCCGAAACAGCCTCCAATAGGTATCTCCCTTCTTCCACCATTTCTTCTGCTATATCACCTAAAGCTTGGACGAAGATTTCCTTTTTATCACCAATCATCGTGCAAATTTCTCTCAACACTTCTAAATACGGTTTTCCTTCATTTGCAAGAACTCTTGGATTTGTTGTTACTCCGGTAATTGGATATTGATCCTTTAATTGTTCAACTTCCTTAACATCTGCTGATTCGATATACAATTTCATTGATACGTACCTCCTAAAATAAGATGGATTTCAACTCTTTTTTCTATTTAAAGTACGTCTTTCTTTTTTCTGTTTACCCAAATAGCAGGTTTGGAAAACGTTTGAATCATTAAAGGTTCTTTTTTAAAATTCCCCTCCACGATATCTTTTCGCTAAGCGGATGATGGCTTCCGCACTCACTTGTGGTCCGGTTAGAACATTATGGAAGGTCTCATTGTCTGATTTAACTGCTCTCGCCATTGAATATTGGGCAAGTACTGTCATTCCTTTGTTTTCATTTTCTTTAATGGCATCACGGATCAGTTGGTCGTGCAGCTTCCCATTCCCGTTTTGCAGAGCATTAAACGCTTGTGGAATAATACGGACTTGAACCGTAACATCTTTGCCTTTTTTTAGAGCTATTTCCTGAATGACCTTTTTGGTAGTAGGCCCAGCTGCTTTGACCGTAGCAATAACAAATATGTTCTTACTTAACTCGACAGCTTTTTCTAACATACTAATATCAGAACTTAATACTGGAACTGGTACTAATTCAGCAATTTTGGGAACATATGGAGTAAAGGTTGAGCACGTAAACTGAATAGCGTCTACTTGACTCTCAACAGCTTTTCCTGCTAATTCACTCAGACGCATAACCATTCTTGTTGTTACCGTATTTGTTTCGTTAAGTTCGTAAATGATCCCCTCATCCATGAAATTCACAAGTTCAAAATCATCTTCAATAGTAGAAAATGCGTCAAGTATAGGTCTTACAGAATTGATTGTCGCATGAATGAGACCGATTCTTAATTTCTTCAATAGACTCTCCCCCTTCTCATTTAATCAAACTCACAACCTTTATTAAACCTATCCAATGAAAAACTAGAGATATCTAAAGCGAATGATCCATTTTCTATCATTTCACTAAGAATCTCTCCAATCACACTTCCAAACTAAGGCATTCGCCCAAAAGTTTGGCGAATGCCAGGTTTTCCAATATCTAGAAATTATTCGGACCCTTCCCATACCTCATTCATTTCTAATATCCCATTGACTTTTTAACATAGAAAGCGTAAACTAAAAAATCATAACATACTAAATTGATAGGGATTAGGGGTGTTTAAAATGTCTACACAGGCACAACCAATTTCCGAACAAACAGCAACAACGGAAAAGGCTCCAAATCTGAATCCTCCACAGAAAAAACTGGTGGCAGGTGGAATCACCGTTGCATTCATTCTTACCATTTATTTAGCAGCCACGCAACATGTCGTTCAGCCATTGTTATTATTGATCGGGCTGCTGCTTGGATATACGTTGTTTCATGCACGTTTTGGCTTTACATCCGCTTTTCGGAGACTCGCTTCGGTAGGTAATGGCCAGTCCCTTCGTGCGCATATGTTCATGCTGGCGATTGCATGTACATTATTTGCACCTATTTTGGCATTTGGGTATTCCTTTTTCGGTGGAACGCCTTCTGGTAATATTTCGCCAATCGGTATCAGCCTGATTGTCGGAGCCTTTATGTTTGGCATCGGCATGCAGCTTGGCGGGGGCTGTGCCTCTGGTACGCTTTACTCAGTTGGTGGTGGCAGAACCGTTATGTTTATTACCCTGTTGTTTTTTATTATCGGTTCGACCATTGGTGCTGCTCACTCCACATTTTGGATGGAAGATTTACCATCGGTAGAACCTTTCTCACTTGCAACGTCAACAGGGCTAGGTTACGGGGGAGCTTGGGCAGTTTCCTTAATGATTTTTGCCATCATTGCCTGGATAACCATTTTTATTGAGAAAAAACGGAAGCCTCCTAAAATGGCGCCACTTCCTTCTGAAAAAGGATGGAAACGAATTTTCCGAGGTTCTTGGCCTCTTTTCGCAGCTGCTGCAGCACTAGCTGTTTTAAACGCTCTTACATTGCTCACCCGTGAGAAACCATGGGGCGTTACTGCAGCATTTACACTGTGGGGTTCGAAAGTAGCAGAAGCACTTGGCTTTAATGTGGAAAGCTGGGGCTACTGGGCGGGAAATACAGAAGCTCTCCATGCTTCTATTTTCGCTGATACGACAACCGCTCTTAATTTCGGTGTTATCTTAGGAGCTTTCATTGCTTCCGCAGCAGGAGGATTATTCAAGTTTACGAAGATTACCAAAGGAAACACTGCTGCTTCTATTATCGGCGGTCTTTTGATGGGTTATGGCGCACGTCTTGCTTTTGGTTGTAATGTCGGCGCTTATTTCAGCGGTATCGCTTCCTTTAGTGTCCATGGTTACATTTGGGGTGTGATGGCACTTGCGGGCACCTTCCTTGCTTTATATTTGCGTCCGTTATTTGGTCTTTCGGTGCCAAAACCACACGATTCATTTTGCTGAAAACTGGGACGATACAAGCAGATTCCTGTAGTTATTTCAACAAATGAAGCCAACGAACTTCATAAAGGGCAGGAAGCTCTTCTTCCTATTGATAATAGAAAAACACGGGAATCCCCGTGTTTTTTCTATTTTAAGTATTGTTTGACATCTTCTATTATTTCAAATTCACCCATACGATTCATGATTGTTTTCCAACGTACTTAATCCTTGTTCGTGTATTTTTTTCTTTATAGGTACATGGCGAACATCATGACCCCCCTCACAAACGAAGAGTTTGAAACCATTTTCAGGATCTCCACAATCATGAAATCCCTCTACCTTCTTAGTGACAATTGACGAATTCTCTCTCCATATTTTAATATCTACCACAGCCAAAAAGACTGTGGTAGGGGGAAATTTTTATACTATCTTTTTAAAAAAGAGCATCCTATCAGGAAGCTCTTTAATATTAATCCACCAATTTAACTTTAACTGGCACTCCAGTTTTTAAAGATTCATTCGCTGCAGCTGCAATACGTTGAGCCATGATTCCATCTCGGAATGAACATGAAACCTCTTTGTCATTGCGGATAGCATCGAAGAATTCAGAAGTCTCTTTAATATAAGCGTCATTATATCTTTCTAGGAAGAAATGTAGTGGATTGTCACCTTTCACTCCATCTTTAGAAGATACTTCAACCGTTGATTCTAGTTCATTTTGAGCTGTTGCAGCACCGTTTGAACCGAATGCTTCAATTCGTTGGTCATACCCATAAACCGCTTGACGGCTATTATCGATAACACCCATTGCACCATTAGCAAATTTCAATGAAACAATTGCAGTGTCAATATCTCCTAGTTTACCAATTTCAGGGTTTACTAGAGAAGCACCTTGTACGTAAACCTCTTCTACTTCTGAACCCGAAATGTAACGTACGATATCAAAGTCATGAATAGCCATGTCCATGAACAGGCCGCCAGAAGTTGGAATATATTCTAATGATGGGGGCTCAGGGTCTCTTGATGTTACTTTAAGGATGTGAAGATCTCCAATTTCTTTTGTTTCTACTAACCTGCGAACCTTGGAGAAGTTACGGTCAAATCTTCTGTTAAATCCGATTTGGAATTTAACTCCAGCTTTTTTAACTGCTTCATATGCCTCAAGAGTCTCTTCATCAGAGAAACTAATTGGTTTTTCACAGAAAATGTTTTTGCCAGCCGCTGCAGCTGCTTTAATAATTTCAATATGTGTATTGGTTGGAGAACAAATCATAACTACGTTGATTTCAGGGTCATTGATAATATCCTCGTAGTTCTTCGTTATTTCTTCCACACCAGAGGTTTCGAACCATTCCCCTAAATGATCGGCGAATACATCAGAAACCATTTTCACGCGAACATTTGCCATATTTCTCATGTTATTTATATGTAGTTTACCGATTCTACCAGCACCAACTACGCCAACAACGATATCTGCCATTCTCATTTCTCCTTTTGATAGAGTTACAGCTTTTTTAGTAAATATATGGCTGTTTCTCTCCTGTTTATCAAATTATTATTTTTTGATTTAACTTAGGTAGTTTATTCATAAGGGATACACTTTCAACTTAAGTTATGATTATATTTTAATACTGTTAGCGCTTTCGGTCAAGATTAATTGTTAGATTACGATAAACTTTTCATTGTTTTTGATTAACAGTTTATCAATTCGTAAGTTTATTTCAATATTGGATGTTCCTTTTTTGAAAAAATAGATGGAAAAGCAAATTCATGTTGTGTATAATTTCTCTTAATAATTGAAAGATTCCCGTTTGTATAAGAGCGGAAGATATAAAGAAGACTTCCATCAGTGGGGGTACCTTCTTTGTTTCCCATGAAGCTTGAGGTGGGATAAAACTATATACCTATTAAACTAAAAAGGAGAATTCGATGATTAAAGCTGTTATTTTCGACTTTGACGGTCTAATTGTAGACACGGAGACTGCTTGGTATGATGCGTTTAAAGAGACCATGGAATTGTACCATGTAGAGCTACCCCTTGAGCAATTTGTCAAAGGGATCGGTTCAGATGATATTGCTCTCTTTCAATATTTCAAAGAACAACTAGGCGAAAGATACAATCCAGAAGAGATACAAAGTAAAGCTGACCGTATACATAAAGATAAAATGACAAGTCCGCACACACGAGAAGGAGTACGGGATTATTTGGAAGAAGCAAGAAAATTAAATTATAAAATTGCCCTTGCTTCCAGTTCTCCTAAAGATTGGGTAACTCATTATTTAAAAGAACTTCAACTCTTACACTATTTCGATGAATTGATCACTCGAGATGATGTTGAAAATGTGAAACCTGAACCAGATTTATACCTTAAGGCTATAGAAGCTTTAAACATTAGCCCGAAAGAAGCTGTTGCATTTGAGGACTCACTTAATGGGCTCAAAGCTGCCCTGACTGCAGGATTAAAGTGTGTCATCGTTCCAAACCCCGTAACGGATGCATTGCCTTTTGAAAATCATCACCTACGCCTTACATCCATGGCGGAAATGAGTCTATACCGAGTCATCCAACTTATAGATAAAGATTAGTATAAACTAGCAACCGGCCTAGCTCGTTATGAACTAGGCCTTTATTTATTCCTTCACTACGACGTCACTTGCACGGATTAAGGAACAAATGTATCATTTATGAAGATCAAATCATTCTTGTGAGATTCAATTACGAGAAATTATAATGATAGAATCTTCAAGGTATAAACATAAACGAGGTGGAACTATGACAGAGAAAAATGTCTGCTGTATTGGGGAATTATTAATTGACATGTACTGTACAGATGTCGATGTTGCTTTAAAAGATGGTGATAATTTTAAAAAGATGGCTGGTGGCGCCCCAGCTAATGTTGCAGCAACCATAGCTAGATTAGGTGGCAGCGCTTCTTTCGCTGGGAAGGTAGGTAAAGATTCCTTTGGCGACTTTTTAATAGAAACGCTAGAGCAATACGATGTGAATACAAACATGATTAGTAGAGATGAAGCCCTGCCTACAACGATTGCTTTTGTTTCGTTGACAGCTGATGGAGAAAGAGACTTTCAATTTAACCGTGGGGCTGATAAAAACTTAACGATGGCTGATTTGTCAGAGGATCAGATTCTACAGTCAAATGTCATTCATTTTGGTTCGGCAACAGCACTCTTAGAAGGTGAAACACGAAACACTTATTTGAAGTGGATGGATAAAGCGAGTGAAACAGGAATCTATATTTCTTTTGACCCTAACTTTAGACAAGACCTATGGAATAAGAATGAGGAAGAATTTGTGCGTTTATCGAAGGAAGCTATCTCACGTGCAAACTTTGTGAAAGTTAGTCATGAAGAATTAGAGTTAATTACAAATAAAAAGGATGTATCCGAAGGGGTTGCAGAACTTCATCGCCTTGGGGCAGACCTTGTAACTGTAACAATGGGGAAAGAAGGATCGTTCCTATCTAATGGTAAAGAACAAGAAATTGTTCCTAGTATTGAGGTTAAAGCTATTGATGCAACAGGTGCAGGTGATGCCTTTATCGGTGCAGTATTGTATAAGTTTGCTAATTCCGAAATTGACATGGGAGATTTCTCTCAGTTAAAAGAAGTAGTTCGGTTTGCGAATAAAGTTGGGGCAGTTGTTTGTACGAAAATCGGATCCTTGACCGCACTACCAACAATGGAAGAGGTTAAATAGCTTGGATTACAAGAAACACGTTGGGAAAACCTCAACGTGTTTTTTTATTTTCGTAACTAACGGACTGAAATCACTGTGGATGATAAAATGTTCACTTTAATCAGGGTAAAAAATTCATTTGACAAATAAACGTATTGACAACCTTTTTGAATCCCTTTACAATAATAAAAGTAAACGATTACGTAAACGATTACCTAAAGAACACAGTAAATTCCTAAAATAGGAGGGAAAAATGTGAAAACTTTTTCTAATAGTAAATACTGGTTTTCGTCTGGCTATTTATTTTTATTCTTTATAACCTGGTCAATCTGGTGGTCTTTTTATGCAATATGGTTAAATAATACGCTTGGCTTAACAGGATCACAGGTAGGAACCATTTATTCTTTTAACTCTGCTGCTGCACTAACTTTCATGTTACTTTATGGCATCATTCAGGATAAATTGGGCATCAAGAAAAATTTAGTCTGGTTTCAAAGTATCATTCTTGTTTTCATAGGGCCCTTCTTAATTTACGTGTATGAACCGTTACTATTAAACAATTTCTATCTAGGAGCGATATTAGGCGCAATCTACCTAGGAGCCGGATTTGTAGCAGGGGCTGGATTTTTAGAATCCTATACGGAAAAAATCAGTCGGGAATACAACTTTGAGTTCGGAAAAGCTAGAATGTGGGGTTCTCTGGGCTATGCCGTGGCTGCGTTTGGTGCAGGGACACTGCTAAGCATTAATCCACATATTAACTTTTGGCTCGCTTCGGTCGCAGGGGTAGCTTTCTTTATATTAAATTTCATATTTAAGGTTGATGCATCAGTTAAGGAAGAAAAAAATTCTAGTAAAATTTCTAAAAAGGATTTCATGTTAATCTTTTCAAATAAAGTATTTTGGTTTTTATTGATTTATTTATTCGGTACAGTCTGTATCTATACCGTGTATGATCAACAACTATTTCCTGTCTATTTTGTTCAACAGTTCGCTGATCAAGCAACTGGGAATCAAATTTATGGTTACTTGAATTCTTTCCAAGTATTTGTGGAAGCGCTGTTCTTATTCTTGGCACCATTTATTGTTAATAAATTAGGAGTTAAGCGATTCTTAATATTTGCAGGAAGTATTATGGCAATTCGAATTGTCGGCTCTGCTTTTGTAACGAGTACATTCGGGATTTCATTTGTGAAGTTACTTCATGCTGTAGAACTTCCAATTCTATTAATTGCCGTGTTTAAGTATATTGCTATTAACTTTGATTCCAGATTATCGGCTACAGTATATCTCGTTGGCTTCAAAATTTCTAGTGAGCTAGGCGTCATTGTTTTTTCAGCACTGGTTGGATATATTTATGACTTAACAACCTATGAAACTACCTTTTATATACTCGGTTCCATTGTATTTATTTTTGTCATCATGGCTGTTTTTACATTAAGTAAAGATGATAAAACTTCAACAGAGAAAATAAATAAAACTATAAATAAGGGAGAGAACTTAGCTTGAATAATCACAAAAAAGCAATCGACAAGGCAAACACATATATCGAAGAAAAAATAAAGGAAAAACAGGAAAGAACATTTCAACCGTCTTATCACTTTACAGCACCTGTTGGTTGGCTTAACGATCCAAATGGATTAATCCAACATAAAGGTATATATCATTTATTTTATCAGTTCCATCCATATTCAGAAGACTGGGGACCTATGCATTGGGGACATGCGACTAGTAAAGATTTAGTCCATTGGGAACATCAACCCGTTGCACTAGCACCATCCGAAGATTATGAACTAGGGAAAGCTGGAGAAGGATATGGCTGTTTCTCGGGAAGCGCAGTTACAAACAATGACCAACTAGTACTCTTTTATACAGGACATATTGATAGTAAAAATCCAAAAGAAGTCCAATGCATGGCGACTACAGAGGACGGGATTCATTTTGAAAAACCTGCAATAAATCCAATCATTCCAAACCCACCAGAAACACTAAGTGCAGATTTTCGTGACCCTAAAGTTTGGGCTTATGATGGAGTTTGGTACATGGTTGTTGGAACAAGTGAAGAGGGTCACGGCGGTGCAGCTCTTTTCCAATCAAAGGATTTAATGGATTGGCAGTATTGTGGACTTGCCGCTAAAAGTGACGGAACATTAGGAGATATGTGGGAATGTCCGGATTTATTTCCTATCCAACATAAACATGCCTTGGTTGTGTCGCCAATGAATATGAATGGTGGAAAGAATATTATGATGGTTGGTGACATGGATTATAAACTCCACCGGTTTACGAAAGATTATTTTGTTGAAGTTGACGAAGGCTTTGACTTCTATGCCGCTCAGACGTTTTTAGATGAAAAAGGAAGACGTATATTATTTGCATGGATGGATCAGTGGGAAACAGAATTCCCTACTAAGAAAGAGGGATGGGCTGGTGCTATGACAGTACCTCGTGTCGTTTCGCTTAATGATGAAGGGGAGGTGCGGTTCCAACCAGTGGAAGAGTTACAGCTTTTACGGAAAGGAAAGGAACAGCACAAACATGTGGAACTAACTCATTCCTTTACACCTGAGACTAGTGGCCAATCATTAGAACTGAAAGTAAACTTTGACCTTTCTAATACGAATAGTGAAGGAATTGGATTACATGTATTAAAGTCAGAAGATGGGAAAGAGTACACCGAGATCAAATATGATACTAGTTCTGGCGAAGTACTGGTTGATTTAAATAGAGCGGGACAAATTTCAGGTATTGCTTCAGCTAAGATAAAGGAATGCGATGAACTATCACTTCACATATATGTCGATCGTTGTTCAGTAGAGGTATTCATAAATGATGGAGAAAAAGTGATTACAAATCGCGTTTACCCGGATAAAGGAAGTAATCGTATAGAACTTTTTGCAGACAGTACAGTGAATGTTAGTGACCTGCAAATATGGAGCCTTGAGAAATAAAAGATTTTAATAAAAGTAGCCAGTTTTACGTATAAACTGGCTACTTTTATGTTGATTTTCTTTTAATTAACGTTGGCTTTAAAACCGTTTGTATAGGTTCATTATCTGGTGATTCAATACGTTCAAGAATGATGTTTGCTGCCTCTACTCCCATTTGATAGGCTGGTTGTTCTACTACTGTTACGGATGGGGAGATGATTTGTGTCCATTCCGTATTATCAAAAGTTATTACCGCGATATCTTCGGGAATCGAGATATCATGTTCTACTAAGTAGTGCATAATTCCTGTTGTAAGAACATTATTTGCCGAAAAAACAGCATCCAAACCTTGCTCGATTAATTTAGAAGCTATTTGATAACCGTCTTCATAAGTAGGTCTACTTATAAAGATTCTATCTTCCAAATCTGCTTCAGGTTGTAGTATGTCCCGGAATCCCTTCAAACGTTCTTTAGCTGTGCTAATCGATATATCAGCCCCAGCAAAACCAATACGACGATAACCACTTTCCTTCAGATATTGGATAGCTTCAACAGTTCCCCTATAAGAATCAATAGTTACAGAGTCTCCATCATATCCATTTGGGATTCGATCAATGAGAACTAATGGATGGTCTTCTTCTAAATAGTCCTTTAGTTCATCAAAATCATGACATGTTGTAGCTAAAATAATCCCATCTGTAATTTGATGATTTAATAACTGAACCTGCTCTATTTCATGCTCAAAGTCTTCTTTTGAGTTACTGATAATAACATGATAACCTCTTTTTCTCAAAGTCTCTTCTAGTCCTTCTGCAATGGACATGAAGAATGTCTTTGAAGTATCTTCTTTATGAACAGGAATGATAAATCCAATTGTATTCGTTTTTGAACTTCTTAAACTCCGTGCTGCATGGTTAGGACGATAGTTTAATTGTTTCATTGCATGTAAGACTCGATCTGTTGTCTCATCTGAAACATAACGGGTCTTATTTATAACATGAGAGACTGTTGCTGTTGAAACACCAGCAACTTTAGCTACGTCTTTAATTTTAACTTTTGACAATTGAATTACCACCTATAAATATATGTATGCATTCTGCTGAAATGGTCGTTCCTATAACGCGGAACTACTTATATTATTATACGTCAAAAATATTTGTTTTCCATCAAAAAGAGATTGAGAATCATAGAATTTTTAATCGAAGGGACATAAAGAAGACTTACTTCAGTCGGGGGGTTCCTCCCCCCCACCGATGGTTAGGCGCACTTATTGGACCTTTAGGGGGAAATTAATCTCCCACCAACCTTCTTTGAGATGGTAAAAAAAAGCAAGATATCCCACAGTCTCGCTTTCCATCAGGTAGAAGAACCTACCCTACTATTTCTTGAAGATATAATCACAAGTGAAATCACCAACAAAATACCTACAACCTGCACAACGACTGGATAATGAAAAACCTTGATCGTATAAAATTCAATTACAATCGCAAGGCTAGTGATTTGCAGCAAAGTAAATAAAAGCTTATGAATTGGTTCACGATTCGTTTCCTTTTCGATCACCGTAAAGGCTATATAAGAGAATCCACAAGCTGCAAGTAACATGATGATCCCTATGTTACTATAAGGATAATAAAAGCTCGGTACACTAGTGAAATCATATGCCATGAGATAATTTTTGCCGATTACATACATCACAGCGAAAACAATAATTCCAATTAACTGGTACATTACTCTTCTATTCAACATCTATACACTCCTTATCATAAAAGAACATAAATTTCCTTCATGTCCTATCCTATTTTTGATAACAGTTTTCCCTATTACATTAGAATCGATACTTTAAGGATTTAAGTTATCCCATTATATGACACAAGTTTTTTCCTAGAATGACTTAATTTTGTGGTACCTTCTATGTCCACCCAGAAGATTGAGGTGGAAGTCAACTCATTTTCTTTCAAAAAAACTAAACCGAAATCGGGTAAAAAGTACTCTATTCCTTCTTCTAACATTGGTGTTAAACTAGTAAAAGTGAAAAACTGACTTAAAGGAGTAGGAGATTTTGAAAAAATTACGAAACATCATTGCCCTTTTTATCATTCTATTAGCCGGATGTAGTATGGAAGGGGCTGGGTTAGATACCGATTTTACGAATCAAACAGAAAAAGCAGAAACACAGGAAGAGCCGGTAGTAGAGAATGAAACCTCTCCAGCCGATTCCAAAAATGCCCAAGAAACTAGCACCGACAAAAAATTAGTAAACGTCCAATTAGTCAAACCAATTGATGGCGATACCATCAAAGTTAACATCGATGGCAAAGAAGAAAATGTACGATTTTTATTAGTTGATACACCTGAAACAAATCACCCACGATTAGGGGAACAGCCCTATGGACAGGAAGCGAAAGATTTTACTAGAAAAATGGTAGAAAGTGGACAAGTGCAATTAGAATTTGATATTTCGCATCGAGATAAATATCAAAGATTGCTAGCTTATGTCTATGTCGATGGCGTTTCCGTGCAAGAGGAATTATTAAAAAATGGATTGGCGAGAGTCGCATATATTTATGAACCTAACACGAAATATGTGGACCAATACAACGAAATACAAAAAGAAGCGCAGCAACAAGCTATTGGGATATGGAGTGTAGAAAATTACGCAACAGACCGTGGCTTTGATGCATCTGTTATCAACTCTCCTAAAGAAGAGAAAGAACCTTCTAGTAACTCAAGTAGTTGCGACATTAAAGGAAACATAGCAAAAGATGGAGAGAAAATCTATCATATGCCAGACCAACAATTTTATGAGGTGACGAAACCGGAAGAAATGTTTTGCACGGAACAAGAAGCTGTAGATGCTGGGTTTAGGAAATCAATACGGTGATAACCCCTACTTCATAAACAAGCCATGGCCTCTCATGGCTTGTTTTCTTACTTTATTTCTTCTCCCCTATTTTATTTTGGTGATCATAGTACAATTTTACCATGATACTTTATGCATATTTTAATATAATAGTATTGTATGATGGTTTTTATGGTAGTTTTTGACTTTTTAGCAGATAGGACAACCAAATTTATGTCGTGGGATAATCACCGTCTTATTGTCCCAAAGGAGAACGTATGAAATATTACGGTAGGTTTATTTTATTAATTTTGTCGTTGACTTCTACATTGGTATATTCGATAGTAGGAAGAGTTGATATCATTCTTTTCACTATCTTTACATTCATACATGCAGGTTTTTCATGGTTTATTGGAAGTTGGTATGATAAGTTCAGATACCTATCCTATCATGACCCGCTAACCGGTGTTTATAATCGCAGGTATGCCTACATCTATTTTGAAAAGCAGTTAAAACGGGCAAAATGCAAGAATGAAAGAATCGGAATTTTAAATATTGATATAGACAATTTTAAAATGATTAATGATTCCTATGGCCATCATTATGGTGACTTCATTTTGCAACAATTATGTAGGTCGATTACGAAAAATATTCGTAAAGAGCACATACTTGTTCGCTGGGGCGGAGATGAATTTATTGTATTACTCAACCATATGGATTGTACTTCTGCACAAAATCTGATTAATCAAATGAACGAGTCGATTAGGGCCGAGTTGAACCATTGTCAAGAATCTAGTAAATCAGGTGTAACTTTATCCATCGGTCATGCCATCTATCCAGAAGACGGGCAAAATATTTCAGAATTATTATTGATTTCCGATAAACGAATGTATCAAATAAAATCCAATACTGTGGAAGTTAGCCCATCATGAGTCAAGTATACTCCCATCGTCCTACAGTCAATCGGAACAACATTCATCCGGCCACTCCATCGTTGGTTAGTGAGGTAAATAGATGAAAAATACGTCATTATTACAAGAAGAAAAAAGGGCTACCTTATTATTTATGTGGTTATTTTATATTGTATTCTTTTTATATGATATATTTTATTATAATTTTTTGCCCTTTTTTCCATGGGCATTAGAATTACCAGATAAGATTTGGTACTATTTAAGTTTCGTTAAACATTTCATCATTATCTGTCTTATCCCTGTTACCATATATTTCTTTAAAAAGGGTAAACCTGAAAATGTAAAATATATTCTCGTTATCACCTATTTAATCACAAACTTAGTGACTGATATTTATTATTACTTTGGTAATCAGGAATCATATAGTAGTGGTAATTTAGTAGAAGTAGTGATTATATTATTTTCTCCTATTTTTATCAATAAGCGGTTTTTCTATCTAGTTACATTGGGAATTATCTTAAAGTACATAGTGGTAGGAGTATTCATACAAGACCCTGTCGTATTCTTTCCTGTTATTCTCAATATCTTATTAGCTTTTATTGCCTATATGCTTCTTCATCGTTTTTTAATATATGTACAGGCACTGAAAGATTCTTACAATGAACAATTAGCGGGAATTGTTAAAGGAGTAATTGCCACTTTGGAGTTAAAAGACCCTTATACTCGTGGTCATAGTGAACGCGTAGCAGAATACGCAATAAGTCTAGCAAAAGCAACCGAACAAGTGAAAGAATCCAATTATAATCATTTTTATTATGCGTGTCTTTTACATGACATCGGTAAAGTGAATATTCCCGACTCCATTCTGACAAAATCTAGTAAACTAACAGATGAAGAATATGAAATCATTAAAACTCATCCCGTTGTGGGGGCGAAAGCAATTAAAGATGTAGAAGGTATTGCTGATCATATCGCTGTAGTTTATCATCACCATGAAAGATGGGATGGCAAGGGGTATCCAGATGGACTTAAAGGAGAGGAAACACCTCTTGTTGCAAGAATCACAGCTATTGCAGATGCTTTTGATGCGATGACTTCTACAAGGTCATATCGACCAGCACTTCCTTTTGGTGAAGCTTATCAACGTGTTATAGATGGCAAAGGAACGCAATTTGATCCTAAATTAGTAGAAACTTTTAAACAAGTGTATCCAGATTGGATGACAATCTTTAAAAAATATAATAAAGACCAATCTTTAAAGGAGGGTAGCAACCATGAAAATCCGTAAACTAAAAAAAGTTAAAGCAACATGTTGGTGGTGTTTCATCATTCCAAAAGGTTAAGTAGTTTTAGATATAGGGTGCATTTGCATCCTATTTTCATTTCTAAAGAACGGTGGTGAAAGGCTTGAAATTATCATTAGAATCGCAAATCACCCTATATCCATTGTCCATTCAAAAAGATAGGAAGAATTATATCGTGGAGGAACCTGTTTCTGGTGATTTTTTTGAAATGCCGGAGATTTGTATTGATGCAATTGAAAGGATAAATGATGGGCAACTATTAGGTGAAATCGAAAGTAAATTACAGAAAAAGTATCCGAAAGAAAAAGTAGATATAATTGAATTTGGCGGGCAGCTAATGGAATTGGGTCTCATTCAAGAGGTAAATGGAGAAAAAGTCAAGTTAAAGAAGGGGCTTTTAACTTGAAAAATTTAATTATTGCTTTCATCGTTTTGTTTGCACTTTGGTTAATACTTCCGTTTTTCGGCATAAACACTTCATTTATAATACTTCATGTAATAGAGTGGTCTACCAAGTTTATTTTCCCATGGATAATACTATATTGGATAATTAGATTATTTAAAGTTTTGGAAAAGGGGAAATAAAGAGACGGGGCTCAAGTGACGGACCTCCCTCTTCTCAAAAGACAGAAAGTATGATACTATCATGAGTAAATCGAATAACGTGACCACAAGGGGAGCGAAAGCTGAGAGGGAACAAATTGTTCTTACCCTTCGAACCTGTTAGTTAATTCTAGCGTAGGGATGTGGTGAATAGTTTACTAGTTGTTTATGCGTAATGTGAAATCTATCTAGTAAACTAGGTAACTATGTCTTCCTTTTGGTGCGTTAAAAACACAATTAGGAGGCTTTTTTTAATGAAAAAATTAGGTTTACAAACGCTTATTGAGGTGGCCATTTTTGCGGCACTTGCCCTTGTGCTCGATTTATTGCCATCACTCCGTATTGGACCGTCCATCTCCATTTCCTTTGCGATGGTGCCGATATTCATCATCGCATTTCGCAGAGGATTTTTAGCGGCAATTATCAGTGGATTCCTTTGGGGATTATTACAAATTGCCATTGGGGAAGCATGGATTCTAACACCATTACAAGCGTTCATAGAGTATTTCGTAGCTTTCGCATGTGTCGGTTTTGCAGGACTATTTATCAACCCAATTAAAAATAACTTAAGAAGCAAAAACATGGGCAAGGCTATTGTCTGGATAATTATCGCAACCTTCGTCGGTGGATTTGCCCGTTACTTCTGGCATTTCCTTGCAGGTATAGTTTTCTTCAGTGAATATGCAATTGAAGCAGGCCAGGCGCCAGTTATTTATTCCTTAATTATGAATGGCATCTCTTATATTTCTTCTGCTATTGCATGTTCCATTGTATTAGCGTTGGTGCTTTCGAAAGGATCAAGACTGGTTACATCTGTGAGCACAGAGAATAGAAGTAAACGAGCAGCGTGAGACAAAGGAACAGGTTCGAGACTACTGTAAAAGCACCTTTTTTTCAGTGGTCTCGACCTGTCCCTATAACCCCTATTCCCTATTACCAATATGCGCTTTTACTTTGACCTCTGCATAGCGTTTGAGATCTTGTTCTTTTGAGTAAATCGTACCAAGGTAACCTCCGAGAAAGCCTAGTGGTACACTAACAAGTGCTGGATTTTCTAATGGAAAGATTGGATTTCCGACAAATAACGCTGCCCCCGCTTCTGGCGAGAAAACACTCGGGCTCATCGATACTAAAACTAATGCAGAAATTAGACCGAATAATACTGCTGAAATCGCACCAGTCGTATTAAACCGCTTCCAATATATCGTATAAAGAATGACAGGTAAATTGGCACTTGCTGCGATACAGAAAGCAAGCGAAACAAGGAATGCAACATTAAGGCTTTGCGCACCTAAGGCTAAAATAATCGATAACACCGAAACTGCTAATGACGCATAACGTGCAGCTAGCATTTGTTCTCTATCCGTAGCTTTCCCTTTTTTAATAATTTGACCATATATATCATGGGCAAAAGCGGAGGCTCCAGATAATACAAGACCTGCCACAACCGCTAGAATGGTAGCAAACGCAACAGCAGATATGAAGGCGAATAAAATATTACCTCCCAACGCCTCTGCAAGTAGCGGTGCCGCCATGTTCCCACCCGAATTAGCTGCAAGTATTTCATTTTGACCAACGTATATGGCCGCTCCAAAGCCTAGAAATAACGTAAGAATATAAAAGATACCAATCGTCCAGGTAGCTGTAATAACTGAACTTCTAGCTGTTTTCGCATCTTTTACCGTAAAGAAACGCATCAAAATATGTGGTAAACCGGCTGTACCGAGAACAAGCGCAATCATTAAGGAAATCGTTCCTAATGGATCATCATATTTTAATCCCGGTTCTAAATAAGCAGCGCCATGGCTTGTAGCAGTTTTCACCTCAGTAAACATGGCAGCTATATTAAAATCAAATTTCCAAAGAACAAGAAATGCCATAATAACCATTCCCGCCATTAAAAGAACAGCCTTCGTAATCTGCACCCAGCTAGTGGCAATCATTCCACCAAAAAGCACATAAATGGTCATCATAACACCAACAATTAAAACAGCAATCCAATAATCAATATGAAATAATAACTGAATGAGTGCACCCGCTCCTACAAGCTGTGCAATCATATAAAACAGAACGATTGTAATCGTACTTAGTGCAGCCGCACCTCTTACCTTTTTCGAATCAAATCGTGAATGAATCATATCAGCAAGTGTATATTTCCCAAGATTACGCAATGGCTCCGCTACTAAAAATAAAACAACTAAATAAGCAATTAAAAATCCAATACTGTAAAAGAATCCATCAAAACCGTTTAACGCAATCGCCCCAGCTATTCCAAGGAAAGATGCAGCTGATAGGTAGTCACCGGCAATGGCTAATCCATTTTGCCAGCCAGTTAATCCCCCACCAGCTGTGTAGAAGTCACCAGTTGATTTGGTGTTCTTCGCGGCAAAATACGTGATTACCAAAGTTAGAATAACGATAGCAATGAAAAGGATGACAACGATTGGATCCATTAGGCTTTACCTCCTTTATTAATTTGGTCGTGAATAATAGCTTCAACTTTTTCATCAAAGGAGTTTGCCTTTCTCACATAAATCGTACATAACACCCAAGTCATCACAAATTGGGCAACCGCAAATATCCAGACCCACGAAATATCCCCAAATGCCGGTGTATTTAAGAAGGTGGTGTAAGACGTACATATAGGAAGCAAAAAGTAAAAGATGAGAAAGAAAACAGTCATTGGTACCGTAAACCTTCTTTTATCTTTCATAAAATGCTTAAATTGCTCACTTTCTACGATACTTTCATAATCCACTTTATTATTTTTGTGTAAATCAGCCATCTAATACCCCCCTTTATTTAATATCCTTACAGCGTTCGCATTAAAAAATACTAACTCACCCCTCTTGTTTAGAAAACGCTTACTATTTTGCTGCCACACTTATGATTTATGAATGATTCATTTAAATTATGATAAAGAAAACGTACCAGGGGTTCTTCCTCCCTAAGAAAAACAAACCACTAAAAAACAGGCAACCTTTGTAGTTTGCCTGTTTTTTAGTGATTATTTGTTATCCTTGAATTCTATTTTCGTGCCATCTTTAAATTTAATTTCTAATTCTATTTCCTTGTAATTTGACTCTAGGGAAAATGCATCTAATGCTTGTTGAATAGCATCGTCTTTATTCGTATTCTGTTCAATCGTTAGCTCTTTAACTTTTGGATAAACCTCGTCAAATGCCTCTTGACCGTGAATATCAACTCCATTAATTTCATCTTCTAAATCCGCTTCAACACTACCGTCTTGATTTTTTTCTAGGCTTGCTTCATATTCTTTATCCCCGTCATATTTGACAGATAACTCGAAATCATCATAATTCAATTCATCCATTTTAGCCCGCATGTCTTCGGTCCCATTGTTATTGTTAGTTGCTGTGTCATTGGTATCGTTGCCGGCTTTATCATCAGCTTCATTGGTATCTTGATTTTCGTTGTTTGTTACATCGGCTCCCTGATTGGTGGTCGTATCATTATTATCATTGTTATTGCCACCACATGCTACTAAAGTTAAAGCTAAAATAAATATTGAAGCTAGAAATAAAATTCGTTTCATATTTTTGCCTCCTATTTTTACCTTAATTTATTTAATAATCTTCCCATTTAATCAAAAATTAACCATAAAGGTTTAGATTACATGTTGGGTGTTGTAGGGATCAGGTTGGAGGGGTAGATAAAATCCGTTCTTTTCGATGAGTTGCGATTTGAACGCTTTTCTTACGTCTTCCGCCACTCATACCATCGTTAAGCATGTTTCTTTTTACTTTTGAATACAATAAGATAGGTTGTCCGTCTATTGAATAGAATGCAGCCCTATTTGTAAGGAGGATTTTTATTGAATTCATTTATGTTAAAATTCGGCTTAGTTGTAGCAGGGGGAGCTATTCAAGGGCTGGGAATGGGGGTATTTTTGTTCCCCCATTCCATTCCTTCTGGTGGGGCTGGTGGGATTACTGTTCTCTTGGGTTATTTGTTTCACATTGGAATGGGACTAGCACTATGGATAGTGAATGCTTCTTTATTATTTTTAGGTGTTAAATATTTAGGAAAAAGATTCGCATTGTGGACGCTTCTTTCCATTACGGTGACATCTTTATCTGTTGATTTTTTTGAACAAATTATTTTCGTGAAAAATCGAAGCTTACTTTTGGATCTTTTATTTGGTTCCGTTTTTTTAGGTACGGGAATCGGAATATTAATGCGTCAAGGTGTTTCGAATGGTGGTGTCGGTGTCATCGCAATAATTATCTCCGTCAAAAAAAGAATTTTACCTGGTAGACCGCTCTTTTTCCTTAATTTCTTTATTTTTCTATTTGTAGCGTTGATAATCGATTGGAAATTAATCTTTCTTGCATTGATTAGCCAATAGATTTCAACCAAGGTGGTGGATATGATTTGTGAAATATCTTTTCAAAAGACCTATACACTTGGATGGCGAAAGAAGCCATGAACTTACGTGTATTTGTATCGAATATTACTTTTTTTCTTTTCTTTCCCGTCTTTCCCTTTAACATGGACTAACAATAGTACTAACAAGGCTACAAGTAGGGTAAAAGCAGCTATGGAAAGAAACATTCCCGTTCGTGACCAATCCATTAAACGGGTAAAAACGGGTGGCCCAAGTGCTACACCTATAAAACGAACAGAACCATATAAAGAGGAGACAAAGCCTCTGCGTTCTTTTCCGACTGCACCCGTAATGAGACTGTTGACACATGGTAGGACAAGTCCTGCGCCAATACTGCTAATGGCAAGGACAATAAGAAAAGGAATAAGCTTTTCAAATAATACAAGAGAACTATAAGATAGCGTCATCAGAAATAAACCTAAAACCGAAAGCCACTTCATCTTTTCTAAGTTTTTTCCAATTTTACTACCTGTGATATAGGATGTACAAACCATTACTAGAAGCGGAATTGCAAGAATAAGGCCCTTTGGAACTCCATTAATATTGTATTTTGTTTCAAGGATATCCGATAAATAAAAAAGGATTCCGAAAAGCGTAAATAGACAAGTTCCACCAGCTAAATAGATTGTGAATAGCCATCTGCCTTCATGTTTAAAGACACTTAAAAGCCCTTTTACATATTTTTTAAAAGGGGGAGGCGCTTGGAAATTTCGTTTTTCCTTAATAAATATCCAAACCAATAAAATAGAGATAAGACTAATCACAGGAAAGGCAAAAAATACTGAATACCAAATAATGAGAGCCAATAAAGAACCGAGAATCGGCGATAACACTTTTCCTAAACCATTCGATGCCTCAAATATTCCGAGTACTCTACTACGCTCTCCCCCTCTGAATAAATCCCCAATTAAAGCCATAGCAATTGGTGCAGTTCCAGCCGCACCGATTCCTTGTAATATTCTTCCTAAAATAACCCAAATATAAGAATTGGAAAAAACGGCTGCTCCTAAACCAGCTAATAACGCTCCTCCACCAAATAACAGCAATGAAGGAATAATAACCATCTTCCGTGAAAAACGATCAGACAAATACCCTACAATTGGGATAAAGATAGCAGCAGCAATAGAAAAAACCGTTATCGTTAAGCTTACTTGTAACTGAGTAAGATCCAATGATGATTTCATTTTTGGGAGTATCGGAATGAGCATCGAATTTCCCAATGTCATCATAAGTGGAACGGATCCGATGGCAGCGATGACCATCCCTTTATTTTTCTTTTTCAAAGCCTGTACACTCCTACTTTACATTAATGGGTGGAGAAACAATCCAGCCTTTTTGTTTAGATAAATCAAGGAGTTTTTGTTCGTATTCTTCCTTTTGGGTATGAAATTCCCCAAATAAAGAACGAATGTCCTCCCTTATTGCTACTCCTGTGACAAAACTACATAATACTCGATCTGTCATTAACTCATTTTGAACGATAACAGCGATTTCTGGATCATGAAACCTTGCACCTGCCGGGATATCTTCTACTTCCACATTCGGTCTATCAGGAGGTGCTGGAGGTAACCGAATTCCCGATTCTTTTAGGATAGCTTCCACTTGCTGTTCTTCTTGTGTAAGGCAACTTTCTACTAAATCCTCTAAATATGTTTTTAAATCATGATCACCAGTATGATTGATAAGTACTTGCATCGTAACTAAAATGTTTTTTGCATTATATAGATAGGACCATAAATGGTAAACTTCTCCAGGTGGAAGAAATAACAGAAGATACCATAAAGGAACAACAGGAAATTGCAGATACATTTTATCGTTTAGAGATTATTCCTAAAGAAATAAACGTAGAAGAGGTTATGAAATAAGGGGGAAATGACAAATGAAAAGAAGTATCAAAGGACCTTTGGAAAAATTCTTTCCCTGGTTTATTCCACTTTTCATTATTGCTGCGTGACAATTATTGTCGTGGTCCGGAGCTATACCTGAAAGAATATTACCGGCCCCATCCCAAATCATTCAGGCGGGTATTGACTTAACGATTACAGGGGAATTATCCGAACACATGGGGATTAGCTTATGGAGAGCTTTAGTAGGCTTTTTAATTGGGGGAATTGCTGGATTTGTTTTCGGCTTATTAAATGGCGTATTTCGCTTTGCCGATTTAATCTTTGATACCTCGATTCAAATGTTACGTAATATTCCCCATCTTGCGTTGATCCCTCTCGTTATTATGTGGTTTGGAATTGGTGAATCTTCCAAAGTATTTCTTGTAGCATTGGGCGTTTTGTTTCCAGTCTATATTAATACGTATCATGGAATAAAGTCTATTGACAAAAAGCTTATTGAAATGGGTAAAGCATATGGATTAAATGGGAAGGAGCTTTTTTTCCAAATAATTTTACCAGGGGCTATGTCTTCCATTCTCGTTGGTATACGGTTCTCACTTGGGGTCATGTGGTTAACCCTGATTGTTGCGGAAACTATTTCTGCCCAGTCTGGTATCGGTTATATGGCGATGAACGCTAGGGAATTTATGCAAATGGATGTCATTGTTTTAAGTATTATTATTTATGCGTTGTTTGGAAAAATTTCAGATATGATTGCTAGGTATTTTGAAGGGAAATTATTAAAGTGGAATAACTAGTTTTAGGCGGTATTGGCGAAGAAATAGGGGGAGTGCAAATTGAATTCATATGATTTACAAGGAGTAGATGTTACGATTCATCAAGTTAAGAAGAAATATGATAAAAGGGAGGTATTGAAGGGACTGGATTTACAGATTAAAGAAGGTGAGTTTGTAGCGATCGTCGGAAAAAGTGGTTGCGGAAAAAGTACATTGTTACGTCTAGTAGCGGGATTAGAAAACATGAATGACGGCTCGATTAAATTAGACGGAACACCATTGAATGGGTTGAATAAACAAGCAAGAATGATGTTTCAAGATGGTCGGTTACTTCCTTGGAAACGAGTAATGGATAATGTTTGTTTAGGATTATCTTCTGATGCAAAAAATAGAGCAATGCAAGCCATCACACAAGTAGGACTGAAGGAAAGGATACATGATTATCCATCTAAACTTTCTGGGGGACAGAAACAGCGTGTAGCACTTGCAAGAGCATTGGTACATGATCCTTCCTTATTACTTTTAGATGAACCTTTAGGAGCGCTTGATGCTTTGACACGCTTAGAAATGCAACGATTGATTGAATCATTGTGGTTAGAAAGAAAATTCACCTCTATTCTTGTTACACATGATGTAGAAGAAGCAGTAGCTATTTCCGATCGTGTCATTTTAATTGAAGATGGAAAGGTAACGTTAAATCAACCGATACATTTAACTAGACCAAGACAACGTACAAATCCCGCCTTTTCCATGTATGTGGAGGAAATTTTAGCACGAATTATGAATCGAAAAAGTAAGAAAAACTATAGTATGCTTGTCAATACGGAGATGGAATCACTTTTTGACCCCGTAAATAATTAAAGCTACTCCGAGAAAAATCCAAAAAAATTTACCAAAAGATATTTTATCAGAGATACCAACAATTCCAATTGTGGTTGTAATGATAAGAATTAAAGGCCCAATAAAGGCAAGTGAACTATTAATAACAAGGGCCTTTTCCACATCATTCATTTTAATCATCAAATATGCGGCAAAGACCTCAATGGATCCAGATAAGATACGAAATAATGCCATGGCAACAACAGCTTTTTCCAATAAGGTAAACATCTTCTTCCTCCCGAAATGTAGACTCTAGACATTATATGTTTAACTTGTCCAGATTAGGACAGTGTTTTTTGGGAGGGACATGGTCCATGAGTATCGAATTATAAGTAAGGGCGATTCTCTTATCGCCCTGTTCATAAATCAAAATGTAATTCACTGGCTCTGCTCCCTTATCGGTCGGACAAAGGACCTGTTACCATGGCTCAAACCGCTACCGTATTTCCCTGTTCCACAATTTCCATATCTATGATAAAAAATTGATCATCCATTTCCTCTAGCTCGTAGATCACAGTCTGTTTCACCATTTCCTCGGAGTAATCCGTGTAATCTATTAAAGAATGTTCTTCATATACAGTCACACTATAACGATTTCCTTCTAATTTTTTAATATCTGTTACTTCATGCGTTAATAGAACTCTTCCCAATTGATTCTCATACATAGTCATAATAGAATCAGCTAATTCACGATAAAGCTCACTATCAGGATCAATGTAATAGTCAAGGTTCTGAAGGTCTCCTGCATCCGTTGCATACGTCATCATATACAAAAAATCCTCTATGACCGTCTCAATCTCCATGTTACCTTCTTCCTTTTGATCGTCATTCACATAACTTTCCGCTTCCTCTTTCGTTGATTTCATTATTGTATAATCGCTATCGTTATCGTTAAAGGATAACGTCTCATCATCTATTTTCGTAATCGTGACAAAATCATTCTCTGATGAAGCTGCAATCGAATTAAATTCGGCATAATCCACTGTAAATATTTCCTTTGTCCCGGCTAAATAATCCGTAATCGTTCCATCCGCATTTATTTCAAAGAAAATGGCTCCTTCATCATTTTCCAACTTCCACATACCACTAATATCTTCAAAAGTTAGTTGTTTGGAGAATACCGTCAGATTTTGATAAGTAACGGACGAGAAATCGCTAATGTCTTCGATTACTTGATCCCCTTTTAAATTCTGCATGAGGACTAATTCATTATCCTTTGTCACGTATACAAGATTACCATGAAAAAATGCATACATATCAACGTCATCAGTTACCTTCGTATCGTCTATAAATAATTCATTCTCCTCTGTTAAATAAACAATCCTTCCATCTGTATGGACATTAAATTGGTATACCTTTTTTGCAATCTGTTCCTTACCCTCCGCACTAGTTATCTGATAAACATTGTTATCTTCATCCGTATAATAAACGGTTCCTTCCACTAAATAGAAATAGTTTACATCACTCGCTAATTTCGTAGCCTTTTCGTCACTATCTCCTTTTTGATAGAGATTATTATCCTCATTCACGTAATAAAATCCACTTTTGTCATAATCTGCCAAATAGACATTAGATGCAATTTTTTCCGTTTTTATATCTTTGGATAACGTACTGGAATATAAATCCATTGCTCCTTCTTCTTCATAACTTAAGTAAATTAAACGGTCATCTACGTTTTTAATGTAGTAAGGATCAATCTCCTCACCCGATATTTTCACACTACTTTCATCTGCCTTTTTATAAAACAGCATATAATCGTCATTGGTATAAACAAGATCCCCATCACGATTTAAAATTTTAAAATGAAAAACATTATTAGCAATGTTACTTTCTTGCCTACTCTCTATGTTATAAACCGAATAGTCTCCATCCGAGTCAATGAAATATAGATTTCCATCCACCAAATCATATTGAGTAACTCCATTGCCTATCTTTTCCTCGTTCCCATCCTCATTGATTACGTACAAATTACCATCCGTATCCTCATAAACGATAAAATCCTCCGCGTTAAATCCATCGAAAAACTGTACATCTTCCGCGAGTTTTACTTTATCTTCCCTCTGGCTGAACGCATACAACTTATTTTCCTCATCCACAAAAAGAACCTTATCTTTATCATTCAAATATACAAAACCATAATTTTTCACATTACTAGCAATTTTCTCCAACTCTCCATCTTTCGTTTTAATGGACAATTCCCCAATACCTTCCCCGTTCTCATTCACATAACTCTCCGTATAGAATAAAAATTTATGATGAATCGTATCCGGCTTCTTACTTCTCTCCTCATCTAATGACACTGGCTGCGTACACCCCGCCACAAGCACTACCGCTAACATAAATAAAAAAGCACTTAACGATCTACGCATATGCAATCCCCCTGCTGTCATAGTTAAACCAATCGTTAAGATCCCATATCTACCTATCTCCAGACATGAAAATTCCCCCTGTACGTCATTGTATGAGGCGGATGGGGAAATATGACAGGAGGACAGGTTTCTTGTCCTAATTTGGTATTTATTTGACATGAGACTTTTACCTAACATTTGAAGGGGGGTGAATGCTGATAGGTGGGGGGGAGTGCTGATATATGGTGTATGAGTACTGATATCCTACCAGCGTTTGCTGATATATGGTGCACGAGTACTGATATCCTGCCAGCGTTTACTGATATATGGTGCGTGTGTACTGATATCTTTCCAGCGTTTACTGATATATGGTGCATGAGTACTGATATCTTTCCAGCGTTTACTGATATATGGTGCGTGTGTACTGATATACGGGCGTGATTACTAATAAATGACGATCCAACGCTGATATCCCTATGCCGGAAGGGTCGGTTCCCCCGTCACATTCTCCACCAATCTTTAGAACAAAAAAAATAGTGAAATACTTTGTGCATTTAAACAAAGTACTTCACTATTATCTATTACGGAACATTCAACCTACACTTCGTTTACTAGCTCTTCAACCAGTTTTACTACATTTTCTACAGTAAACCCATACTCCTCCATAACTTTATTTCCTTCACCTGAAGCCCCAAAGGTATCAATCCCAAGCACTTTTCCTTCATCCCCAGTATAGCGTTCCCAACCAAATGGAGATGCCATTTCAACTACTAAACGTTTCTTCACTTGAGGGGAAATGACTGAATCTTTATATGCTTGATCTTGTTCTTCAAAGCGATCCCAAGAAGGCATGCTAACCACACGTACATCGATATTTTGAGATTTCAACTCATTTTGAGCTTTGATAGCTAGTTGAACTTCTGATCCTGTTGCAAGAATTAATGCATCAGGAGTTTCTTTTTCTGAATCACTTATGATGTAGGCACCTTTTTTCACACCTTCATAAGCGCGTTCAGCTGTACCTTTTAACGTTGGGAGGTTTTGACGAGTTAATACCAATGCGGTTGGTTTATCCGTTGACTCTACAGCTAGTCGCCATGCAGCCTGTGTTTCATTTCCATCGGCTGGGCGGATGAGTGAAACTCCCGGCATGGAACGATAGGATGCTAAATGTTCAACAGGCTCATGTGTTGGACCGTCTTCCCCAACTGCGATTGAATCATGTGTCCAAACGTAGGTTACAGGTGCTTTCATGATGGCAGATAACCGAACCGCTGGGCGTAAATAATCGCTAAATACAAAGAATGTACCACCGAACACTTTTAACCCGCCATGTAAAGCCATTCCGTTTAATGCTGCAGCCATTGCAAATTCTCTCACACCAAACCAAATGTTTCTTCCGGCATAATTTTCTCGTGAAAAATCTCCGCCATCTTTAATCGTTGTTTTATTAGATCCTGCTAAATCAGCACTTCCTCCGAAAAGGTTTGGAACTGCTTTTGCAATCGCATTTAGTACTTCTCCTGATGAAGCGCGAGTTGCTAAGGTGTCCTTATCAGATTCATAGATGGGCAAATCCTTTTCCCAATTCTCCGGTAATTCACCATTGATTGCTGTTTCTAATTCTAGACCGAGTTCTGGATATGCTTCTTTATAATCAGAAAGGAGCTTGTTCCATTTTTCCTCCGCCTTGATACCTTTTTCTACGACTTTTTCTTGAAAATCAGCATATACTTCCTCTGGAACGAAGAATGGTTCATGTGACCAATGGTAATTTTCTTTGGTTAATTTAACTTCTTCTTCACCAAGTGGTGCACCGTGGGCATCTGAAGATCCTGATTTATTTGGTGACCCATATCCAATGACCGTCTTTACTTCAATTAATGTTGGTTGAGCTGTGTTTTGTTTCGCTTCCTTAATAGCAGCTTTTAATTTATTGACATCGTTACCGTCTTCTACACGAATAACTTGCCAGCCATAAGCTTTAAAACGCTCTTCCACATTTTCAGAGAAAGATTTATTTAAATCTCCGTCTAAAGAAATATCATTAGAGTCATATAGCGTAATTAGTTTTCCTAATCCTAAATGACCTGCTAAGGATGCGGTTTCATGAGAAATTCCTTCCATTAAATCCCCATCACCTACAAGGGCATAGGTATAATGATCAACAACTGAAAAACCTTCTTTATTATATTTAGCTGATAGATGTGCTTCTGCCATTGCCATACCAATAGCGGTAGAAATCCCCTGACCTAATGGGCCGGTTGTTGTTTCCACACCGTCTGTATGATGCACTTCTGGATGTCCAGGAGTTCTAGATCCCCATTGACGGAAGTTTTTTAAATCATCCATGGAAACATCATACCCAGATAAATGCAATAAACTATATAAAAGCATGGAACCATGACCTGCGGATAATACAAAACGATCACGATTAAACCATTTCGAGTTTTTTGGATTATGGCTCATAAAATCTGTCCATAATGTATAAGCCATTGGAGCCGCACCCATTGGTAATCCGGGATGTCCTGAATTCGCTTTTTCAATTGCATCAATAGAAAGGGTGCGAATCGTATTAATTGATAGTTGTTCTACAGCTTGATTAACTGTCGTTGTCACCGTTATCATCCTTCCTTATGATAGTGTTTCAGTTTTTTAGGAACCTTCTTAGCACCTGCTATTGCCGCCTTTTCTAAATGGCTAATAGTACGAATACCAGCTGTGATGATTTCGATTTCAAAATCGTAGTTTACTAGAAAGGCTGTTTGATTGGATAGGTACTCTTAACATATCGGACTTGTTTTTCCCTACCATTAACAAGAATAGAATGGGTAATAAAGTTACTATATTCTGTTTCAATTCCATCAATAATTAAGTTATCGGTAATTCCTGTTGCAACAAACATACAATCATCCGAACTTACTAAGTCATCAATGGTTAAAACGCCTTCTAAATTAGTAATCCCCATCGCTTTACATCTTCTTATTTCATCATTGTTTCTTGGTAAGAGTTTTGCTTGCATTTCCCCGCCAAGAGAACGAATAGCAGCTGCCCCTAATACGCCTTCTGGTGCACCGCCAATGCCTAGAAAAATGTCAACACCTGAACGTTCAATACAAGTTGCTGTTGCATAAATGACATCACCATCATTAAATAATCGAACCTTTGCACCAGTTTCTCGAATTCTATCAATATATTCTTTATGTCTAGGTCGATCCTGTATAAACACATTTAATTCCGTAATTTCTTTGCCATTTGCTTTTGCTACTGCTTTCATATTGTCTTCAATTGGTGCATCTAAATCAATTTTCCCTTTCGCCCTTGGACCTACAGCGATCTTTTTCATATACATATCCGGTGCATGTAGTAAAGTTCCCTTTGGTGCAGCAGCAATGACGGTAATTGCATTTCCTTGTCCATTTACTGTAGGCGTTGTTCCTTCAATTGGATCTACCGCAATATCTACCTCATGACTTCCACCCTTACCAAGCTTCTCTCCGATATAAAGCATTGGTGCTTCATCAATTTCACCTTCACCAATAACAATCGTACTATGCATCTTCATTTTATTTAAATTCTCTCGCATTGCATTTGTAGCAGCTCCATCAGCTGCAATCTTATCACCACTACCAACCCATGGAAGTGCTGCAACTGCTGCTGATTCGGTTACCTTTAGAAAGTCTAATAATAAGGATTGCATGCTCCCTCTCCCCTTCGTTAACACGTTTAGTTAACGCTACAATTACTTCCTGCTACTGCTTCTTTATAATTTTGGCTTACAAATTGTTCTTCTTTTTCAATAATTTTATCCACTTTACGTTTAGATCCTTCTGCCCACTCTACGTTTAAATATGCTTCTACCACTTTTTTCGCAGCTTCAGGTCCAATAATTTGAGATCCCATTGTGATAATTTGTGCATTATTACTTAATTGCGCTCTTTCCGCAGAGTATACATCATGTGCTAAAGCTGCACGGATTCCAGGGTATTTATTTGCTGCGATACATACACCAATCCCAGTCCCACAGAAAATAATTCCTCGTTCCGCTTTACCCTCACTAATAGCTTGAGCAATTTCAAAAGCTACGTCTGGATAATCTACAGCATCTTTGGAATGGCATCCATAATCAACTACTTCATGTTCTGTATCAGATAAAAATTCCTTTATTGTTTCTTTTAAATCAAATGCGTTGTGGTCACTACCGATTGCGAGTTTCACTTTTAAATCCCCCTAATATTTTTGTATAGTTTCATTTTATTTCACTATTTATTATATGTCAATGCTATATTTTCGTTTATTTTCATTTTACATCGATTTATTACTTTTGTTTATTGTCGATTCTGTAAAAGTCAAAAAAATAGAATCAGAAACATAACTCTGATTCTATTTACTTTCATTTGTTACCATTTCTTTTCTACTAACGAACCTCTACTTGACCTTTAACAAAGTTTAAGAACGTTGATAAGATTAAATATGCAGAAGTTGCACCAGGATCCTGGGCACCTATAGAACGTTCCCCTAAACGGCTTGAACGGCCTTTTTTGGATACAATATCTTTCGTTGATTCCATACCTTTTTTCGCTTCTTCTACTGCAGTAGTGAAAGCTGGAAGGAATTCATTGGATTCAGCAAATTGTTTTTCCAGACTAATAAAAAACGGTTCAAGTGTATCAATCATTGTTTTATCGCCAACTTCAGCTTGTCCACGCTCTTTAATTCCTTTTGCAAAGGCAATCCAGTATTCAGCTAAATCATTATCGTTCATTTCTGTTTTACCTTTAACAGCTTTAGCACCTCTCATAAATCCTGTAGCATAAAGTGGACCTACAGATGAGCCAACAGCGCTAAGGAATGTTTTACCTACTGTTAAGCTGATTTTTGCACAATCTTGTTCTTCTGCAAGTTCATTGTTTAATTTTTCATTTACTGCCTGCCAACCGATAGACATCGTAACACCATGATCTCCATCACCTAGTTTACGGTCAAGTTCACAAAGATAGTCTTTTTCCTTTTCAATCATTTCTACAATTTCTTTAAAATAATCTTTTAATTGTTTAGCTGTTAAATTCATCGTTGTTTCCCCCTATTGTATTCTTACTTTTGAACGAACATTGGGCAATCTACTGGGTGGTCGATTGCTCTTTCTAACTCTTCGTCTAATTTCATTAATGTAACGGAACATCCTCCCATTTCAAGAGAAGTAATATAATCACCAACGTATGAACGGTAGATTTCGATACCTTTTTCACGTAAAATTTGTTCTACTCTTCTATATACAATATATAGTTCCATTCTTGGTGTAGATCCAAGGCCATTCACTAGAACCGCTACTTTATCTCCTGAGTTAATTTCAATATCAGCTAAAATATCATGCACAAGACGATCTGCTACTTTATCAGCTGATTCTATAGGACCTTTTTCAATTCCGGGCTCACCATGGTGACCTAATCCAATTTCCATTTCATCATCACCGATTTCAAAGCTTGGCTCACCTGTTTGCGGTAATGAACATGGAGATAAACCAACACCCATAGAACGTGTATTTTCATTTGCCTTTTTTGCTACTCTTACAACGTCATCTAGGTTGTAACCAAAGTCTGCTGCTGCCCCCGCCGCTTTATAGATAAAGAATTCTCCGGCGATACCGCGACGTTTTTCTTTTTCTTCTTTTGGTGCAGATGCTACGTCATCTGACGCCAATGCTGTACCAACCTGAATATCTTCTTCTAGGTCAGCCATCTCTGCAGCCATACCAAAGTTCATTACGTCTCCAGCATAGTTACCATATAAATAAACAACTCCCGCACCTTTATCGATAGCTTTCGTTACTTCCAGAATTGGATCTGGAGATGGAGAAGCAAAGATGTTACCTACTGCTACACCGTCAGCCATTCCATCGCCAACATAACCCATAAATCCTGGCTCGTGACCTGAACCACCACCGATAAGAACGCCCACTTTTCCTTCACGAGTTTCTCTTGCTGTTACTAGTGCTCTATCATTTTCTGGAAGTTGTTTTATATGATTAGGATGTGCTTTTACATACCCTTCTACCATTTCTTCTACGACATATCTAGGATCGTTAATTAGTTTCTTCATGGATAAAATTCTCCTCGTTCCTTTAATTTGTTCACTTAACTAACTAAACATTTCGATTATAACATGTTATATTCCCTATAATGCTATAACACACGGGATGGCTTATTAAACATGAAGCGGGGTAATATACCTCACTTCATGCTTAAACACTTATTAAGCTGCACTGTTTTTCGCCTTTGCATTTTCTTCATGAGGTAGTTTTAAGAACCTTGTCAAAATAGCTGCGATAAAGTATAGACCAGCTAAGATCCAAATAGTACCTTCCGCATCAACTAAATCGTAGAATAAAGCAACTAATGCAGGTCCAACGAATACACATAATCCAGCTCCAAGGTTAAGAATAGCCATAGCTGCACCTTTGTCCCCATCTCCAACTAGTGAAGGAGTTAATGCTGATAAAGGAACGAATCCTGCGATACAAGCTCCCCATAGCATTCCTATGAATCCTACTAAAAAGACATTCCCTTCAAAGAATTGTGGTGTGTAGAATAACATTAAAGTAAAGACTCCACATCCAACAGCTCCGAACCAGGTAACGGTATTCTTCCATCCAAATTTATCTCCAACATAACCGAATATTAAGTTGAAAGCGATATTGGAGATGAAAATAATCCCCCATATATTCAACCAAACTGTTGTGCTAATCCCTTTATCTGCTAGATATATAGGTAAGAATAATGGGAAGGCATATTGGGAAGACTGGTTAATAATACGTACAATACCAGCAATGCCAACTTTAGGTTCCTTTTTAACAATTAAAATACCGTTGATTAATTCTTTAAATTTATTTGTTTTGTCCGCTTTTTCTTCTAGTTCAAATTTGTCCCGATTAACAAAAACAGCAAAGAAAGTTCCTACTAATACCCAAACAATGGCACTCCATAATGTTGGAATATGTCCAATCAAGCTAATGGACCAACTAGAGTAAAATGCTCCTAATACACTTAGTCCGCCAGTAAACACAAACCAAAACCAACCAACAGCTTTACCCAACTGATGCTGCGGTGTACGGTAAGTAATCCATACTAAGAATGCGTATGCAAATAACGGATACCCAAATCCCCTTAAAGCATAAGTTGGAATCATTAAGCCATAATGTAAATGAGGTAATGCAACTCCAACAAATAATGCATGTCCGATTACATAAAACGTTGTTCCAATTAACATTGTCTTTCTTGGTCCGATTGCTTCAACTAATACCCCAGACAACCAAGCAGCGATAGCTATTGTTACACCATAAGATGTAGTTAAAACAGCAGCTTGTTGCACTGTTAGCCCTTGTTCCACAAGATATGGACTGAGCCAGGCTAATTCTAGTCCATCCCCCATCATAAAAATCATAACCCCAAAGAATCCCCAAGCTAGATGTGATGGAATACCTATTCTATCTAAGAATGATTCATTGCCTGATAAATTTGACATCTTTCTCCCACCTTTCTAGTAATGTTTCCTAGTAATTTATGGTTTTAAAATAACCTTTAATGATTTGTCCCCTTTTTTCATTAAATCAAAGCCTTTTTCAAATTCTTCTAACGGTAATTGATGTGTTACTACACCTTCAGTAGGGAAATCTCCATTAGAAATACCTTCAATTACTAGTGGGTAGCAGTACGGCCCTAGGTGAGAACCTAATAAATCTAATTCTTTACGGTCACTAATAATACTCCAGTCTACAGTTACAGGTTCGCCGAATACACTAAACTCAACGAAAGTTCCTAGTTTTCTAATTGCATGTAAACCTTGTTCAACTGATGAAGGATGTCCAGAAGCTTCAATGTAAATATCACAACCATAGCCTTCAGTCATCTCTTTAATTTCTTTTACTGCGTCTACTTTAGCTGGATTCATTACAATGTCAGCACCGAATTTTTTAGCTAATTCTAGACGGTCTTCTTTCATATCTAGTACTACTAGTTTGCCAGCACCAGATTTCTTAATAGCACCAATCATACCTAGACCTAGCGTTCCGGCACCTGATAATACAACAAAATCACCTAATTGGATGTTCGCTCTTTGTACAGCGTGTAAACTACATGCATATGGTTCAATTAGAATAGCTTTTTCAATCGGCAGATCTTCAGGTACTTTATAGTTAATACCTTCTTTCGTAAACTTCATGTATTGAGCCATGCCACCGTTTACATTGTTTTGGAAACCATATAGATCATGTTTTTCACACATCCAGTATTGACCACGCTTACAGAAACGGCACTCTTCACAAGGAACAATTTGTTCTGAAATAACTCGATCACCAACTTCGAAATCTGTAACAGCGTCACCTTTTTGAACAATGCGTCCAATGAACTCATGACCAGGGATCATAGGAGCTTTAATATAAGCAGGTTGTGTTTCATCCCCCCAGAAACTTGGCGCTCCATCATATGCTTTAATGTCCCCAGCACAAATACCACAAGCTTCCACTTCAATAATAATTTCTTGATCATTCTCTAATTTAGGTGTTTCTACTTCTTCATATCTATAATCTCCAGGACTGTACGCAACAACAGCCTTCATTTTTTTTGGAATCTCTAAGTTTTGTTTCTTTTCTACTGTTTCTAACATAACGATTCTCCTTTTATAGTTAAGTAATGAAGTTATAAAAAATTTTAAACGCTTGGAATTGATGGAAGTCTGCAATCGTTTCCAATCGATACTTTTATTCTATCATTTATTTTTGTTTCGTCAATATTTTTTTTTATTACTTTCAATATCAATTAAATATTTGGTTTTTTTCGCAATTATTTTAGCAAAATGATAAAATAAGAAAAAATATATTTATATGGATTGATAATCTGTAATAAATGCAATAATATAAAAGTAGTAAAAAAGTAAGGGTGACGTTTCATGAAAATGTTTGCAGCAGAGAGAAGAGATAGAATTATTGATCTCTTACAAGAACGAAAAAGAATAACAGTAAAAGAACTGTCTTCGGAAATGGGGGTTTCCGAAGCTACGTTACGTGCCGATTTAAATAAGATGGAATTGGATGGCTTATTAACAAGAACACACGGCGGAGCTGTCCTTAACGATGAGAAGGATAACGAAACTAGCTTTAACGTCCGTCAGAAAAAAAATAAAGTGGAAAAGGCGAAAATTGCTGCAAAGGCATTTCAACTTATAGAAGAAAAACAATGTATTCTTCTGGATGCTAGTTCTACCGCTTTAGAGCTTGCACAATTAATTAAAGATACTCCAATCCGCTTAACAATTGTGACGACTGGATTGCAAACAGCTTTAGAATTAAAAGAAAATCCTGATATAACAGTCATTCTTGTCGGAGGGGTTGTTACCAATAAATCAACTTCTATTGAAGGTACACTAGGACTTGATATTTTAGATTCTGTAAATATCGATATCATGTTTACATCCGCTAATGGATTTACAGTAGAAAATGGCTTAGAGGATTTCAATTTATACGAAGTACAGTTAAAACGAGAAATTGTAAAAAGGGCTTCGAAAGTAGTAGCATTAATAGATTCTTCAAAAATCGGAAAATCTTCAAGTGCTGTTTTTGCTAAAGTAGAGCAAGTTGATAAATTAATTACAGATGAACCCATTCATGATGATATTCGAAGTCAACTTTTAGTAAAAAATGTTGAAATAATTATTGCTGATTAACATGAAAGGAGATGGTAGCTTAAAAGCAATCTACTATTCCTTTTTAATAACTAATATGAAAGCGCAGACAGAAAAAATAAGCGAAAGAAGGATGTAACATGGAATTCAAAGGCTTTGACAAAAACTTTAACATTACTGATAAAGTTGCGATTGTAACCGGGGGAGCAAGCGGTATTGGAAACGCAGTTGCTGAGTTATACCTTGAAAAAGGTGCGAAAGTTGCCATTTTAGACCTTAAAGAGGATGTTAATGATGTCGCTAAAAATATGAGTGCTGAAAATGCAATAGGCGTACATTGCGATGTAACTAATGATGAAAGTATGACTCAGGCAGTTCAAGCAGTAAAGGATCATTTTGGTAAAATTGATATTCTAGTAAACTGTGCAGGAATTGCTTTACTAGATGATGCAGAAAACATTTCAGATAACTACTGGCAAAAAACACTCGATATTAACTTAACTGGTACATTCAAAATGTCACAAAAAGTTGCCAATGTTATGATTGAACAAGGTCATGGTGGAAAAATTATTAATCTAGCTTCTCAAGCAGCAATCATCGCTTTAGATAATCACGTTGCTTACGGTGCAAGCAAAGCTGGTGTGGTAGGAATGACAAAAGTTCTTGCATTAGAATGGGCACCATTCAACATTAACGTAAATGCAATTTCACCAACTGTTATACTAACAGAATTAGGTAAAAAAGCATGGGCTGGAGAAAAAGGGGAAAAGGCGAAAAAGGAAATTCCTCTTGGTCGTTTTGGTTACCCAGAAGAAGTTGCCGCAATTGCACTATTCCTAGCATGTGATGCAACTAACTTAATTACAGGTGAAAACATCGTTATTGATGGTGGAAATACGATTAAATAATAAAGAGATGTATCAAACTATTGTAGGGCGAAGGGGGAGATGGGTCCCATTTCCTCTATCTATGAATGATCTAAGTGCATGTTGATATGCTCCCCTTAAGGTAGACAGATTAAAAAATAAAAAATCTGTTCTACCTTAAGGGGAGTTTCTTATGTCCTACAAACCCTTATTCTGGTGAATTTAAATATGACGTAACAATGGCTTATAGAAATGAAGATTATATGATTAAAGGAACTATTTTCAAAATATTAAATTGGTAAAACGACTCTTCATCTTCCTACGATTGCTACGCGAATGCTTATTTCCAAGCCATGATTACTGATATTCTGGGTGCGAATGCCGATATTTTGTGTGTGGTTGCTGATATTCAGTACACGATTGCTGATATCCTGCGCGTGAATACTGATATTCAGTATACGATTGCTGATATCCGAGGTGTAAGCACTGATATATGCAGCCGTTTCTCAAAAAACTAGCATGTTACATCAAGCAGGGATGTAGGGTAACTCAAATATACAAAGACTAATTTCCCGAGTTACTTTAGAAGAGCTTCAGAATGAACCATTCAAAATAGACTAAGTGCAGATTACACTTAGTCTAATAATTGCATACCGTATTTTAATAATTTTGCAAGGACATTGGACCTGCCCCCCCAACTCAAAACCGAAACGTCTGCACAAGATCTTGCAAATCAGTTGCCATTTCTCTCAGCATTTGGGAGGATGCGGAGATTTCCTCCATGGAAGCTGTTTGCTCTTCAGAGGCAGCTGCAACATTTTGGCTATTTGCGGAGGCTTGATCGGAAACCGTTGAAATCGTCTCTACTAATTCCACCATAGACTGTGAGCCATTATTGACCTTCTCAATAATGTTAGATACATGGACAGATTGTTCCGCCACATCCTCTACCATACTCGTAATCTCCTTAAAGGTATCACCTGTTTGATTTACCAGTTTAATTCCTTGATCTGTAGACTCTTTTCCTTCCTGCATCGAGTCTACTACTTTCCTAGTTTCATTTTGAATTTCCTCAATAATTTCACGTATATGGGCTGTTGCTTCGCCAGATTGATTAGCTAGTTTTCGTACTTCTTCCGCTACAACTGCAAATCCTTTTCCATGTTCCCCAGCTCGAGCCGATTCAATCGCAGCATTTAGGGCTAATAAATTCGTTTGTTCCGAAATTTTAGCAATAATTGTCGTTATTTCTCCGACTTCATTGGATTTTTCACTTAATACTTGAACAATTTCATAGGTTTGTGAGACCTTCTGCTGGATTTGTTCCATCTGACGGGTCGTATAGTTAACCACCTGCTGCCCATCCGCAGCCTTTTCACTTGTCTTAGAAGTAAGTCTCGCCACCATGCCCATTGATGATGAAGCTTGGTCCATACTGGCAGACATCTCTTTCACCACCGTTGTAGCATTTTGGGTACTGTCTGCTTGATTCTCCGCTCCAACGGCAATTTCTTGAATAGCGTCACTGATTTGCTCCGATGCTTGACTTGTTTGCTCTGTACTTGCCGTTAGCTCTTCGCTCGTTGCCGCAAGCTGCTCTGCATTTTGTTCTACTTTATATAAAACTTGATGTAAATTATCCCTCATCAAATTAAAGGAACTTGAAAGATCACCAATTTCATCATTATTTTTTATTTCTATTTTTTCACCCCTAATATTTCCATTTGCAATTTCACGAGCCATATTCGAGACTTGCACAATTGGCTTCACAATCAATCTTGATACCGCCATCCCTATCACTACTAACAACCCCAATGAAACAACGGCCGAAATGATTAATAGAATAAAAGTTTGCTGAACCTTTTCCTTATTATCATGAATGGCTACTTCAATTTCTTTATTAGTAGATTCGGCTAATATTTTCGACTCATCTACCATTTTAGTAGCCATTATACTCGGAATGTCCGCTAATGAGGAAATTAATTTTACTGGAGAATTACTATCTTGATACGGAATTGCTACAGTCGCAGCATCTAAAAACAACTTATTCATGATTTCAATTTTGCGTAAACTATCCTTCTCATCTTGAGTATTCACAAGTTCCCTTGAAGTATTAATCATCTCCTGTACATTCTGATTGGCTTCTTCCATTTCAGCCACTAAATCGGTATTCCCAGATAAAAAGAACGCACGTAAATGGTCAATTTGACTTTTCGCTTGGATTTGGATTTCATCAATGTGTTCTAAAATAGCCACATGCCGATTCATGATTTCTGAATTAGATTTTTCTACCGTCTTCAATTGGATAAAGTAAATAGCTGAAGCACTAAAGAATACGATACCTATTACTAAAAAACTCAAGACTATTTTTTTATTGATCGAAAAGAACCTACTCTTTTCTTGTTTATTTTTTCCCATCTGCCTACCCCCTCTCAGCCTTTATTTATACTTGTCTACATTATCTTTCACAATTAGTTCTGCCGGAATGTAAATCGGTTCTTTCACTAATGTTTCCCCTTTAGCCATACGTAAAGCTGCATTCATCCCCGTTTGTCCCTGCTCTTTTGCATCTTGCAAAACAGATACTGCTAATCTCTTTGACTCGATATACTGAAGGCTATCTGGTGTTCCATCAATACCAGCAAAAATGATTTCGTCACGAACCCCAGCTTCCTCAGCAGCTTCTATAGCTCCAATCGCCATTTCATCGTTGTTAGCAACGATGGCATCTATTTTGATACCGGATTCAATCCATGTATTCATAAGACTTTTCGCTTCATCTCGGTTCCAGTTTGCCGTACCTTCTAATACAACCTTCATCCCTTTATGTTCTTCGATGACCTGTTTATTTCCCTTAGTCCGGTTTACTTGGGATTCCTGCCCCATTGGACCATTCATAATGGCAATGTTCCCTTTTCCTTTTAACATTTGTGCGATTCTTTCCATCTGCATAACGCCGAAAGATACATCATCCGAACCAACGAATACACTTTCCGTTTCCAAACTAGAACGATTCATTAATACAATTGGAATTTCTGCTCTTTCCGCTTTTTCTAAAATTAATTCAGCTGCAATGACATCTACAGGGATAAGCATAATCGCATCTACTCCTTGCTCAATAAATTGTTCTGCCTGTTCAATTTGCTTATTGGAATCATTCCCGGCATCTATGTATTCCGCTTTCATTTCATTGGAATGTTCGTCTACAAATTCTTTTACCCCATCTAACAATAAATTTAAGAACGTGTCCTCATAATTGGCATGTGCAACCCCTATCACAAGCTTGTCATTTTGGTTTTCTACTCTTGTTGTCGATACATCTTCAGCCGAACTACAACCTGATATCAGAACTGTTAAAAGAAGAATAATAGAAAAAATGACTTTCTTCCACCCCATCACTTTCACTCCAATGTATGTATAATTTAGATATTTTGTACTAGTTCAATAGTAATATTAATGCAATTTTTGACAAATTACAAGAGCCTGGAAGGAACAGTTCCTTATGGCTATGTGATTTCAAAATAAAAAGGATTAGAAATTAATCTAACCCTTATCTTTAACTCTAACTAAATTAAATTGAAATGTTAAAATGATTTAAAACAATAACTAACCCAACTTCTTTCATGAAATCATACACTTTGTAATTAGATTACATGAACCGCTGGGACAGAATACTCGTGTAAGTTGAAAAAGCTAAATAGCCAGAGGGACATGGACTGTCCCTCTGGCTGTCTTTATCCTACATGCACCGACTTAGTATTCGATGATTGTGTATCCGCAATTACTTTATTTTCCCCAGATTGAATTCCAGTAATTAAAATAATAATCGAAGCAACAATAAGCATGAGTAGTGGAACTTGCCAGCCGCTCGTAATATCGTGAAGCATACCGAATAATGTAGGTCCGATTGCTGCTAAAAGGTAACCGAACGATTGTGCCATGCCGGACATTTCGGCTGCTTGTTTTCCATCACTCGTTCGTAGACTGAAAAACATCATGGACAAGCTAAAGGCACTTCCGCCAGCAATACCGATTAGAATAACTGAAATTACTAGGAGAAAATTACTATTTGCCAGTAGTAACCCAGTGATTCCAGCGGCAAATAAAATAGCTGTGATGACCGATATTGCCTTTTGATTAGTCATTTTTTCTGCAATAACAGGGATGATAAAGGTTATCGGAATAATAGCAAACTGCATCAAAAATAACATCCAACCAGCAGCACTAGAGCTATACCCATTAGCTTGTAATATTTGAGGTAACCAAGTAATCAGTGTATAGAAAATCAATGATTGCAATCCCATAAACAGTGTAATACTCCATGCCAAAGGCGATTTCCAGATGGAGTTCCCTTTTTTCGTTGGACTTTCAGCTGTTTGTAGTGATTCACGCTCTTTTTGTTTACCTAGTTGTGGAATCCACACCAACAGTGCAATGAAGGAAAAGATTCCCCAAAAGATGAGCGACCCTTTCCATCCGAACTTTCCAATCGATGAAATAGGGACGCTTAAACCAGAAGCCAAAGCACCAAATAGGTTCATGAAAACGGCGTATACCCCTGTCATTATCCCAATTTTTAAAGGAAAATTCATTTTAATAAATCCAGGTAATAACACGTTGCCAAAAGCGATAGCTATTCCAATAATCATCGTTCCGGCGAATAGGGAGACAGGGCCAAATAAAGACCGTACGATTATCCCAAAGAGTAAAAGAATTAAAGAAATAAAAATAGTCCATTCCATCCCAATCCGATTTGCTATTTTCGGAGCAAATGGGGAAAGAAGAGCAAATGCCAGTAAGGGTAAGGTTGTAATCATTCCGGCTACCCCATTACTGATGCCTAAATCATCGCGAATATAGGAGATTAATGATCCCACAGATGTTAATGGCGCCCGTAAATTTGCACCAATTAATATAATACCGATGAATAATAGCCAAGTTTTGTTTCGTTTTTGTGTATTTTCTAAGGATGTTGATATGTTTTTACTCAAAGCCTTACCTCCTTAACTTTCAAAAATAAAAACCCTACAATCGTTGTTTAAACGCATGAATATATTCATTCACATATTTTCTAGCCCCTGCGACATCCTGTTCTCGAATCGCTCGGACTAGTTCATGGTGAATTTCTTTGTCATAATCGAATGGTATGTCCATGATCATGATGTCACGAATAGACGAATGTAAAGGGTCTGTCATATACTCATATAAATCCTGTAATAATTGATTATTGCTTGCTTTTACAATAGCTTTATGAAATGTAATATCCGCTTTAACGAATTCTTCTATGTCGTTTTTTTTGGCTGCCGCCTGACAATGTGCCATACATGCCTCAATTTCTGCCACTGCTTCATCTGTTCGATGTTTGGCGGCCATCTCAGCTGCCTCTCTCTCTAGAGCTAGTCGCACTTCAAGTGTCTCAATTAAATTGGACTTTCCGATATGGCGATTGAAGGCTGCTTCCAAAGCGCTTGACGAACGAACAACAGTCCCGCTTCCTTGTTTTGTTTCCAATAAGCCCGCATGTACTAAAGCATGAATGGCCTCTCTTAATGTATTACGACTAACACCAAATTCCTCCATAAGTTCCATCTCCGGTGGTAACTTTTCACCTATGGGCCACTTTCCGCTTTCAATCAGATGCTCTATTTGGGAAACCACCTGATCCACTAAGGATACTCGATTTGTCTTTTTTAGCATTTTTTACACTCCAAATTTGTAGGATGATTGGGATATTGGATATGTTATCATAACTAACATTCATTGTAAATGGATCCAGAAAGAAAATCCTTGACATCCATTTTCAAATCGTATATAGTTGATTCAATCAATTTAATATTCTTAATATTTCTTATCCAGAGAGGTGGAGGGACTGGCCCTTGGAAGCCTCGGCAGCGGACTTGTAAAAGTACTGTGCCAATTCCAGAAGCAATAAGCTTAGAGATAAGAAGAGTGACTTCGTTTATTTGTAGTAAACTCTCTTCTTATCTTTAAGAAGAGGGTTTTTTGTTTCTTAAAATTATTTAATCAATCGAGGTGGTTTAATGTCTTTAACAAAAACAGAGAATGAACTTTTAAATGCCATTGAATTACTTAAAGGCAAACAATGGGTAGATTTGACACATACTTTTGGCCCTGATTCACCGCACTTTGCTGCATTTGATGACGCGGAAATTAAAACACTCTTTACACATAATGACGGATTTTTTGCACAACGGTTTATTTTTCCTGGACAATACGGAACGCATATTGATGCACCAATTCATTTCGTTCCAGGGGACAAACGTTACTTGGAAGACCTTGAGTTAAAAGAACTAGTCCTACCACTTCTATGTGTAAAATAGTTCTCGGGGATTTGAAACAAAATTCTAGAAAAAAAAGAAAAGGCGCTCTATCATAAATGTA
>NZ_JBHTKV010000021.1:0-45732 GCF_042678465.1 Oceanobacillus caeni
CCACTTGTTACCCACCCGCATAGCAGGTGGTTTTCTGTTTCGCACGCTGCCGCGTACTCAACGGACTAAAGTCATAATAAAGCAAATAGGCCAGATTCAAACTCTGGCCTATTTTGTATATAAATTAGTCGATTTATTACATCACTATTGGATTTCATTTATTAAGTGCCTGATAGCGGAAAAATGGATTCAAAATTTAGACCCTTAAAGATCCACGGAACCCTCTAGCACCATAGTAAGATTCCGCACCGTTATGATACACGAAGACATGGCCATAGCGATAATCACAAAAAAGAGCACCACCTCGTTCTCTGATATCGGACGGTGTTTGTATCCAACTCGATGTTTTCATATCGAAATTATCAAGCCGTTGCAACGCTCGATATTGTTCTTCCGTTAGAAGTTCAATGCCCATAGCAGTTGCCATATCCATAGCGTTGTTTTCCGGTTTATGTTTTTTCCTTGATTCCAGCGCTTCCCGGTCATAACAAACACTTCTACGACCTTTAGGACTTTCTTTTGAACAATCATAAAAAATGTATTCGCCTCTTGCTTCATCGTAACCAACAACGTCCAGTTCACCGCCAGTCCTTTCCATTTCATGGAGTGACCACAGTTTCTCCGTATTTGCATCTAGCTTTGCTTGGATATCAGACCATTCAAGGCCTTCATGGCGGTTCATATTTTTCTCAAAACGAGCTTTCAACACTTGGAGTAATTCTTCACGTTGTTCTAGTGACAACTCTTTTTTATTTTCCTTTGTCATATAAGTTTCTCCCTTACTTTTATTAATTGTAATGATTTAAGTATATATAATTTTTGGATTGAAACAAATTTAAACTAGTTGAAAAACGCCCACCTATCTTCTTTGTTTTCCCCAGAAGCTTGAGATAAGAGTATTACTTCTCGATTAGGTGGGATAAATATTACAAAATATTAAAAACTTATTGAGTAAATCAGTTGTACTAATAACTTTTCTTTGTTATTATAACCCTTTAGTTCATATAACGACGGATAAATAACTATTAGATACACTGTCGTATAATTATATTTTTTAACAAAGGAGAGGCTCTTAATGAACGTATTAGTTATAAAAGCAAATAATCGCCCAGCTTCACAGGGAATTTCTAGTAAAATGTACGAAACTTTCTTAGCTGAATTGGAAGGTAAAGACGTAAACGTAACCATTTACGATGTTTTTGAAGAAGATATGCCTTATTTCGGCCAAGAATTATTCGATGCTTTCGGTAAAGTACAAAACAATAAGGAATTAACAGATTATGAATCACGTCTTTTGGCGGCTAAACAAAAAGCAATGGATGTTCTATCCGCTGCAGACGTTGTAGTATTTGCATTCCCGTTATGGAATTTAACAATCCCTGCTAAGTTACACACTTTCATAGATTATGTTTATTCTTCAGGATTTGCATTTAAATATGATGCGGAAGGTAATATGATTCAACTTATGACAGATAAAAAGGCAATCTTCCTAAACGCCCGTGGAGGTGTTTATTCAACACCAGAAACTGCTACAATGGACATGTCTGTTAACTATATGCGTAATGTATTCAGCGGTATTTTTGGTATGGATATCATCGATGAAGTAATTATTGAAGGCCATAATGCGATGCCGGATAAAGCGCAAGAAATCATTACTACAGGTATGGAAGAAGTAAAAGCTTGCGCACAGCGTTTAGTAGGGTTAACTCAGAAAGTGTAAATAAAATATAAATTTCCTCTGAAAGTTTATATGGAATGATATATTAACGTGCTATAGGTGAATCGCCTGTAGCCTTTTTTATTTTCTTCATTTTTGTGGTTAAAATGTATTAACTCTCGAATAATCTACAGAATGTCATGGTGGCTATTCTGCTGTCATTTACTCAAAAAAATAACCACCCAATGAGCCTGTTAGTAGTTATTTCTCTAATTATCGTGAGTCGCCCCCTTGAAGGGCTTTTGCACTATTTAGACTGGATGGTGTTACAGCACCATTCAGTCCTTATTATTTTATTGCTTTGCTCTTTTTTAAATCCTTATGTGTTTTGTTTTCCTTTTCGATTAATTCTACCCTATCACTTACTCCTAATGCTTAAAAACCGCATCTTGGATTGGTATAATCGTATATTATTCATTTGGCTGAAGGTCTTCAATGGAATTAATATCCATATAGGCTGGAACAACAAGCCCAATCTTTGCACCGTTTAAATTTTCACCTAAGTCATCGATTTCATCCTTATATTTTTCGTAAAAATCATTATGTGTTAATGGTAACCAGGCTGCAAGTGTTGCATCACCATCTCCATTGGCAATCGATTCGAACATGATAGCAACATCAACTGGTGTTACGGTTACATCATAGCCAAGTTGCTCCAATACAGCTTTTACCACTCCGGATGATGCGCGTTCGGAATCCCACGGTGTTGATATCAATTCGATTGATTTACCGTCTACTTCTTTTACACCTTCTTTCCACTTATCCACTTTGTCTTGGTTTTCTTTCACCCATTTTTCGGCAATCGTTTCTATTTCTTCTCCGCTTTCTTGTGCTTCATTCATAATGCTTTCCATATCTTCTACTTCCCAATGAAATTGATCCAGTAGTTTGTAGGCATTCGGCATATCATCTTTAAGACCCTTTCTTGCAAGCGTCTTAATCTTTTCTGTTTCACCATATACACCTTTAGGATCTTCTAAATATTTCAAATCTGGATATTTCGCAAACATCCAATGCGGATTCCACCCGGTAATGATAATTGGTTCTTCATTTTCTATTGCTGTGTCCAGTTCTGAAATTAATCCCGCTGTCGATGAAAACATCACATTCCAGCCTTTTAATGAATCATATTCTTCTAACGCCTTTTCCGTTGATACACTAATTCCAGCACCTGGTTCAATACCTGTGATGGTGTAATCAACTGCTTCACTATAATTCATATCTTCCGTTGCATTTGATTCATTCTTGCTAGTATCTGATCCATCATCACTACTTGTTTCATTTTCTGAACCGCAACCTGCAACTATTAGTAGTGTTAATAATCCGAAAACTAAAAATATCATTTTTCCTTTTATTTTATTCATTTTTTCTCTCCCTTTTGTTTTTTCTTAACTTATATTGATTAGCAAACCTTTTTGCTACGTAATTATAATAAACCTTTAACAAAGACAAACCAAACCGTATAATTACTTAATTCCGTTTAAATTAAGTATACAGTTTATACTGTATAGGGAATGCGCTCTTATACATAGAATTCCTTAAGATTATTTAAAATTACTTCATTTCCTTCCTTTTTCGAAAACAAAAAACGGGAGAGCTATTCCTCGCTATCCCGCTATGATTATATTTCTTTTATTTTTTCATCCATTAATCTAGAAAAGTCTAACAGCAATTTATTATACGTTTTTGTAATTTTTTCATATATTAATCTTGCTTCTTCTTCGTCGTGAATATGTGAGGTTTTATTTCGATCTATCAACATATCAATCCAACTTTCCCCATCCTTTATTAATCCATAGGAGAAAGCTTCACGAATTGCTCCCCTTGGGCTTCTTATATCGCTTATTCCAGTATATTCAAGGAATATCTTCATTAATTTCCAGCTTAATTCAAAGGTGAATTCAAAACGTTGAATAACGCCATCTACAATAATATCATTTTCAGCATCCAAATTCACCGCCTCGTTTAGTCGAGAACTTGCCTTTTCAAAATCCTTAAGCTTTTCGTACAGCCTTTCCTTGCTCATATAAAATCACCCCATCTCGTTTTATATTCTTAATCAATTCTTCTTTTAATAATCGATCCATAAATACAATATCTATTTTTAAAGGAGTAGGTATTTCTTGAATCATATACTCTATCATGTTTTGATCACTGTGTGTGATATCAGTAGTATAAAGGGCTAAATCGATGTCTGAATTAAATTGGAAATCTCCACGGGCCCTTGAGCCAAACAAAAGGACTTTTTCAATTTTGTTATTGTTGGAACAGTAATTTGTTAATTCCGTTAAGAATCGTTCAGGTACATTGATTTGTTCTATGGAGTCCGACATGGTAACACCCCCGCGATTGATTTTAATTGTTATTTCAAAAGGTTATTTGTTCTTTTAATCATCACTTTATCTCAACAGTATTATAACATATCATAATTGAACTACCCATTTTTGCAAAAATAGGATTAAGAAGACTGATTAATTATTAATTGAAAACTTACTTCTCTTCTTCTTCTTCTTTTCTTGCTACTATATAAATTAGTGAAGAGATATCGCGATGGTCTAGATGAGGTTGAGCAAACGTTATTACGATGATAGTTATAAAAAAGGATCAGCTCCCGCCATGCTAAGATTTTAGTATGGTAGGAAATTGATCCCAAATATAGATAGTTGACTATCTTGTTTACAATCGATGTTAGTAGTTATTTTAAAGTTATAAATATCTTACTTCCTAGATAAAGAGAATGAACAATGTCCCCCAGCCTAGGGTAATAAACGCTGCAAAAATCATTGCAATGGAAGAAAATACCTCTTCCTGTTTCCCGTATTCCATTGCTTTATTGGTACCGACACCATGTGCTCCCATTCCTAATGCTAACCCCTTCGCAATCGGTGTTTTGATGGAAAGCCATTTAAGAACAGCTGGACCTACAACTCCACCCATAACACCCGTTATAATAACAAAAACCGTCGTTAACGTCGGTAAGCCACCAATTTCCTTTGATACTTCTATAGCTATAGGAGTGGTAATTGATCTTGGAAGAATCGAAATAAGAAAATCAGAATTCAAATGAATTAATTTTGATAATAAATAAGTTGAAAAAATTGCTACAAGCGTTCCAGTCGTAATGCTAATTAGGATGGTAACCATATATTTTTTTATAGTCGAGAAATGTTTATATATAGGCACAGCAAAAGCAATGGTAGCCGGACCAAGCATATGCGATAACCATTTCGCATCCTCTAAATACTGATTAGCAGATACATGCATGATGGTAATCAACATGATTAATAATATTGGAGCTAGTAATAATGGCTGAAAAATAGGAAATGGTATTTTGCCATAAACCTTTTTAGAAAATAAATAAAGAAAATACGTTAAAATAGTAAATACAATCATCATCAATGCCGTTCACTTCGTTTCCTTGCTAAAATTCTTTCTGCTGTTATGGCAGTCATCCCCATAACAATCATTGTACTAATGGCAATTAAGACGACAATTTCTAAACCTTGTATACTTATAATTTGTTCATAATTGACAATTCCTACTGCAGAAGGGATAAAGAATAGTAACAACTCCGCCATTAGCCACTTGGCACCTTGTTCCACCCACTCTAGTTTAATCACCTTACAGTAGAGAGCTAGAAACAATAAGAACAATCCGAACATAGAAGCAGGGATTGGCAGAGGAAGAATATGTTTCAGTGCCATTCCTAAAAAAAGAAAAACATGTAAAAAACACACTTGTAAAATAATGACTCCTATTTTCAACATGAATGACAGCCTTTCTTTATAAATTCACATTAACTAAGAATCATATTACTCCGATATGTACCATTTGTGAAATACATATCCAGAATACCTTTCATAACTTTTAGTTATAATGGTTCCTTCAAAATAAAATCAATAAACGTTCTTCCAGCATTGGAAATATAGCGACCTTTCTTCGTAATAACAGCCAATCTCCACATGATAGTTGGTCTAAGACTAATGATTTCAATATCCTTGGCATATAGGCGGTTACAGATCGACTGTGGCAAAATAGTCACCCCTAGATTCGCCTCAACCATCTCAGACATTAAATCCCACTGCGTACTCTTAAAGAGAATTTTAGGTTCATAACCTGCCATTATTAAAAAGTGGTTGCGAATAATTTCGTTTAAGGCAAATTCCTCATGATAAAAAATAAATTCTTCATTTCTTAAATCTCTTATATGTACTTCTTCTTTTAATGCAAGCGGATGATCCTTATGGACGACTAGCTTCATTTCCTCTTTCACTATTGGGTAAACATTGAACGCTTGTTCATCTAAGGGCTGTACCGCTACTCCAAGCTCTATTTCCCCTTCTTCAACACTTTTAACTACTCTAGCACCGCCATATTCGGTAATATCTAATTTGATATTAGGATAAGTATGGTGAAATTTGGCCAGCACCTTTGGAAAAAATAAACTTCCGATAAAAGGGGGAAGTCCAATGTTAATCTGTCCTATAGAAAGATTTGTCAAATCACTTATCGACTGGTACATTTCGTCCAATACACTTGTCATTTTCACAGCATATTTTAATAAAACTTCACCAGCATCCGTTAATTCAATGGCTTTATTCGTACGGATAATTAACGGTGTACCTAGCTCATCTTCTAAAGCAATGATAGACTTGCTTAAAGCTGGCTGAGAAATATGCATTTCCTCCGAAGCTTTCGTTATATTCTTATGTTTGGCCACCTCTATGAAATAAACTAATTGCCTTAATTCCAAAATAAATACCTCCCAAAATATTAATACATAGCCACCACACTAACCATGACAGGATTTAGATGGCTTATCATAAGTCTATTTTACAACAAATGATGGTGCCCCTCTATAAATGCTACGAATCCATATGTTGATCAAGAGAGAAAAAGTCTTAGTCAATCCTCCGCTACACTAACACTTTAACACCGTGGGAAACTGACCTTTTTCATAGTGGAAACACTTAGTGCAAAATAAAAGCAATTAAGCAATTAGCATACTATAATAGTATATAGGAAATAATAACTTTCTATTAGAAATTAAAACTGAGTAGAAGTATGTTCAGTGAAATAAAGGGTGATAAACGTGAAAGCAATTGTTATTGACCAGTATGGTGGGAAAGAACAATTAAAGGAAAGAGAAATAGAAAAGCCACAACCTGGAGATAATCAGGTTGTTGTTAAATTACATGCTACATCGATTAATCCAATCGACTGGAAACTTCGAGAAGGGTATTTAAAATCTAGTCTTCCTTTTGACTTTCCCATTATCTTAGGTTGGGATGCCGCAGGAGTGGTAGATGAAGTAGGGAAAAATATTACGGAATTCAAAATAGGTGATAGAGTATTTGCTCGACCTGAAACAACAAATAGAGGAACCTATGCTGAATACACCGTTGTCGATTCACATCTGCTTGCTAGGATTCCCGATAATGTAAGTTTTGAAGAAGCAGCCTGCGTACCACTTGCAGGATTAACTGCATGGCAATGTTTATTCGACTTTGGTCAAGTAAAAAGTGGAGATAAAGTGCTTATTCATGCTGGTGCGGGCGGTGTAGGTTCATTTGCTATTCAATTTGCCAAAAATGTTGGTGCCTATGTTGTGACAACAGCAGGTACATATAATGTTGAATTTTTAAAATCCCTTGGTGCCGATGAAGTAATTGATTACAAAAAAGAAGATTTTGAAACGGTCTTAAGGGACTTTGATTTTGTTCTAGATTCCCTTGGCGGAGAGAATCAAGTGAAAAGTTTTACCGTCCTAAAAAACGGCGGAAAGTTAGCATCCATTGTTTCTGAACCTAATAAGGAAAAGGCAAATCAGAAAAACATTAAATCTGGTCTAGTTTGGCTCAATCCTAATGGAAAACAATTAGCAGAGATTGCTGAACTCTTAAAGCAAGGAAAAGTTAAAGTGATCATAGGACACAAGTTTCCTTTTTCTGAAAAAGGGTTAACTGAAGCACATGCACTAAGTGAAACTCACCATGCTAAAGGAAAAATTGTTATTCAAATTGAAAATGGAGACGAAAATTAAATTAAAGCACCTACAAGCATTGTTATATCAACGTTTGTAGGTGCTTTTTAATTTTCTTGCTTTCACTTTACTTAGAAGATCGCCTTATTCACTTGTTTTACATAGAAGAATCGTACAATTAAGAAATAAAGAATTTGAATAAAAGCAAAACTTCCTAATACGATAGATGCTTCTATCGTTAAATTGTAGTCAAATAAATGAGATAAAGCCGTAAGTGCAACGGCACCGTGAACTAATGCAACAACAATTGGCGAGAAAAATAACAGGGCAATCTGTTTATTCACTACTTTTTTCAACTCTGACTGTGTCAATCCAATTTTTGCAATAGAACGGAACTTCCGCTTTTCTTCATCTATATCTGTAAATAATCGGAAATAAAGAAAGCTTCCTGCAGAGACGAAGAACACAATACCAATAAACAAACCAATGAATAATATCGGTCCATACGCTTTATTAATTTCATAAATCGTGTAATCAGTGGAAAATGCTTTATGAGACAGTTGTTCATCAAATCTTCTTCCCATTTCAACTACTTGATCTGTAGTCATATCCTTCGTTTTCCATACAATACTTAGATTACTATTTACCGGTGTGCCAAGTTGATCATAGACTTTGTCATTTACAACATAATACCCATTTAATTCTGACAATACTTCAGATTTTACGACGGTGCTCGGTTGTATTTCTTTTCCATTATTTAATTCAACCTTAGACTCCTTCAACGCTTCACTTGCTTTAGGACCTTGAGTAAGTAGTGCACCACTCTGTTCCACCACAATTGCTTCCTTTTCGTTTGGATCAAGCGGCTTATCCCCTATTAATGCCGCAAAACGGTTATAATCAGAAGCTTTCGCAATCAATACACCATCATCTCGTGCTGGAGTCTTAAAATAGTTCAACTCTACTTTTTCCATCTTCGCAACAATATTTTCTTCCTTTAGGATCGTATTGACGGTACTAATATCTTTCTCGATAACTTCTTTACTATCATCCGCCCATGGCGAATAGGTAATGTTATACGGATTAACGTCTTTTATTCCTTTGGTAAGGTAGGACTGAAACCCATATAATGAGCCAATTGCACTAAAAGCAACTGTTGATATAATGGCTACCATAAAAAACGTTCTTGCGTTATCCTTCATTCGAAAAGATAAATCTGAGAACAGTAGCATATTTGTTTTCCGCCAAAAGAAAGATTTATTGTGTTTCAATCGACGTATCATATACACACTCAATTGTGTAAATAACAAGTATGTGCCAAGTGTAACAACGATAATAACCGGAACCATTGCAAAAACTACCGAAACACCCTTAACAGTCAGAGCTGTGCCATAACCAACAATAAGTAGTAATGCTGCTATAATGGATAGGATAACAGAAGCTTTCGGTTCTTTTTTAGGCTGTTTATCCCCTTTAATTAAATCGATAAGTTTGTTCGTACGAAGTATAAACGAAACAAAAAGGGATATACAAAAAAATAGAAAAATAAAGCTAATAAACGTCACAACCATGGCAAGTGTAGGAAAATAAAAATTTAGTGACTCACTAATGATTAATACATTTTCGGCAATTAATAAAACAGCTTTTGCAAATACTAAGCCCATCAGGATTCCGCCGATAGTGGCCATTAATCCAATTAAGATATTTTCTAGAAATACCATGAGACGAATTTGCTTATCAGAAGCCCCAAGCATCATTAATAAGCCAAATTCTTTCTTTCTTGATTGCAAGAAAGAACTCATCGAATATAAAACAAAAAAGAAGGAAAATACATAGATAATTCCACCAGCAACAGCCATACCGAATAAAGCATTGTGATTGATGGAACCACTTGAAAACGCCGGGTGGAATGCAAAAATGGCAAATGTGAAAAATACCATCACCGTAAACATGCTACTAAGAAAGTAAGCAATGTACAATCGTTTGTTTCGTAGTACGTTATTAAACGCGAACTGACGAAAAGTCATTGCCATCGCCTCCCATCAACGAGAGCATGTCGATTATCTTTTGGAAGAATGCCTGTCTACTCTCTCCTTGATGAATTTCGGAATGGAGCTTACCATCACGAATAAAAATAACGCGGTCGGAATAACTTGCCGCTTGTGGGTCATGTGTTACCATTAATAAGCTCGTTTTTTCCTTTTTATTGATGGATACAAGCATCTTCATGACATCCTTCGACGCTTTCGAATCTAAGTTACCGGTTGGCTCATCGGCTAACAGTAACCTAGGTTCATGAATCATCGCCCTCGCAACTGCTACCCGTTGTGCTTGACCTCCGGATATTTCGTATGTGCGTTTGTTCATAATGGATGCAATCCCAAGGTATTCAGCAATTTTATGTGCTTTTTCCTTCATTTCCTTCACACGGGTTCCCTCTAATGTAAGGGGTAAAACAATATTTTCTTCGACAGTCAATGTATGGAGTAAATTAAAATCCTGAAAGACAAATCCTAGTTCATTTCTACGGAATTTGGCTAAATCATTTTTCTTTAGCTTATGTGGATTAGTTCCTTCGATTTTAACTTCCCCCGTTGATGGTGCATCGTTTGTGGAAATAATATTTAGTAATGTCGTTTTCCCACTACCGGACGGACCCATAATGGCGACAAATTCACCTTTTTCAATTTCTAAATTGATATCTGTAAGGGCACGATAAGCTACCTTGCCTTCATAAACCTTACTTACATTTGTTAGTTCAAGCATAATCATTCTCCTCTTCTGAAAGCTTCTATATGAAGTATAGCCTAGAAGGTTCACGATAAACTATCGATTATGCTTTCATGAATCTTACATCTATGTAAGGTTTTGTGTATTCGAAAAAACAATCCGAACAGTCGTTCCTTCACCAACTTTGGATTCCAATTCAATAGCGTGCTCTAACCTCCTTGCAACTTCCTTTACCAAATAAAGCCCCATCCCTGTTGATTCCCGATTTTTTCTACCATTTTCCCCAGTATAAAATTTATGGAACACACGCTTCTGATCCACAACCGGGATACCTATGCCAAAATCTTTTACTTCCAGTACTGCTTCCCCCGAACGTTCATAAAGAGATAGGACGATTCGATTTGTTTTTCCAGTAGAATATTTAACAGCATTATGTACTAGTTGCGTCAATAGAAAGAAAAGCCACTTCTCATCAGTTGCCACTGTTATTCCAAGCTTATCTTCCTTCAATTGTGGGTACACTTCATTACGAATGTAAAAGCGTTTGTTTTCTTGATTCACTTCATGTATTAATTTGGATAGGAGGACTGGCTTAATATGAAAGTCTTCCGCAATCGTACGAAGTCTTGCCATATAAAGCACAGTATTCAATCCATTTCGCATTCGCTCCGTTTCCTCCCGAATGCTAGACGATTCTGGCTCATCTAGTGTTTGTGCGGTTAGTTCAATCACAGAAAGGGGTGTCTTCATTTGATGTACCCAACGATCCATAAATAACAAATGCTCATCCTGTCTGTCTTCTGCTTTTTGAAGTGCTTCTTGATATAAACGATACTGAGCGCGAAGTAACTGATCAAGCGCTTCTGATATTGGGGCTTGTTCGGTGGTCTCGAGAGATTCATCCAGTGAATCTATTGAATTCTGTAACCTTTGATAGAATTTTTTTCTACTAATGTATCGATAGATAAAAACTGCTGTTAAGAATACTAAGGATAAAAAAACAGCATAAATACTTACACTTAGCCCTCTGTAACCATCTAACCAAAATAGTATAGGTATTATGAAAACTTGGATAACCAGTATCACAATGAGTAAAAAATGCTCACGAAGAAATAATCTCATGCCTTCTCCTCTTCCCATGTAATACGTAGACGGTATCCTGCTCCTCTAACGGTTTCTACAGCATCGTTCATTCCTAATTCTTGAAACTTTTTCCGAACTCGGGCAATATTAACATTCAGCGTATTTTCATCGACATATGTTTGATCATCCCAAAGTTTCGCCAATAAATCTTGACGACCAGCAACTCGGGGATATCGTTCCAACAGACTTTCAATAATATCGGTTTCGTTCTTTGTTAATGTTGTGACTTCATTTTTAAATTGTAGTTTAAGTCGTTCAGGATATAAGGTTAAGTCTCCTTGAATAAGTACTCTCTCTTTATAGTTTGCCGCATATTCTCCATATGCACGTCGCATTTGACTTCGTATTTTTGCCATGACAATATCAGGATGAAAAGGCTTCGTAATAAAATCGTCCCCACCATTTTCTATTGCCATTACTTGGTCCATCTCCCCTGTACGTGCGGAAATGAAAATTACGGGGCAAATAGACTCTTTACGAATTTGCCTGCACCAATAATATCCGTCAAAACTAGGTAAATTAATATCTAGTAAAAGAAGATTAGGCTGAGCATCACGGAAAGTAGCCATTATATTTTCAAAATCTTTAGCGATGATCACTTCATATCCGTACTTTTCTATGTGCTTGCAAAGGTATTCTGCAATTTTTAAATCATCTTCAACAATCATGATTTTTTCCATGTTTGAATTTCTCCTAGTTCCATTAAATAAGTTAAGTTTAATTTAACATAACCGTTTCACCTAATGCCATTTTTTATTGCAGGGAACCAAGCAACTTTTGATAGCAGGCAGTTGATCTCCCGCCTACCTTTTTTGTTTCCTCAAAAGTTTGGAGTGGGAGTCTTACTGCCGTTTAGGTGGGATAAAATAGTCCACACCTATAATAGATGTGGACTAAAATGTATGTGTATTTGTAACAAGTGATTTTTTATTATGAATGAAACTTCAGCTACCGTATAGTAAGTATCCTATTAGACAAACTCAATTTATCTTGTTGCCCCCTATTCTATATCTATAATTTTATTAGGATTTAAAATGTTATTTGGATCTAGTACCTTTTTAATTTGTTTCATTACTCCGAGTGCTGTTCCATGCTCCAGCTGCTGGTATTGTTTTTTTCCAACGCCTACACCATGCTCTCCAGTACATGTTCCACCACGCTGTAGTGCATAAAGCACAATCTTTTCATTAAATTCTTTCGCTTTTTGTACTTCTTCCGTATTTGCCATATCAATCATAATCAATGAATGAAAGTTGCCATCCCCGACGTGACCTACGAGTCCACCCGGAATTCCTAATTTATCTAACTCCTTCCTGGCAAAAGTTACCGCATTTGCTAACTCGGATATGGGAACGGCAACATCCGTAAGCATCATCTTCTTGCCAACATAATCATGGACATAGGCATAGGCTAGATTATGGCGGGCATGCCATAAATGATTACGTGCTGCAGTATCGGTTTCAAAAATAAATTCCTGACACTTATTATCCTTCATGATTTCCTTAGTGAAATCAACATCCGCTTGTAAACCGGCTTCATTACCATGGAATTCCAAGAAAAGGGTTGGTTCTACTGGATAATCTGTTTCACTAAATTTATTAATTTGAATCATTGAAGCCTCATCCACAAATTCCACTCGTGCAATCGGTACCCCTGCATGGATAATCGAAGTAACAGCATCAATTGCATGAGTGAAACTTGGGAATGTTGCACGAGCAGCAACCATATGTTCTGGAATGCCATATACTTGTAATGTTATCTCCGTGAAACAGCCAAGCGTTCCCTCTGAACCAACAAATAATCCATTTAAATGATAACCCGATGCAGATTTAGCTGCTAAACTCCCTGTATGTATCACACTTCCATCGGCAAGAACCACTTCGATATCACGCACCTGATCGCGCATCACCCCATACTTTACTGTCGTAGTTCCACTAGCATTCGTAGCCGCCATTCCTCCGATAGTTGCATTTGCACCTGGATCGACCGAGAAGAATAACCCATACTTTTTGAGTTCTTTATTCAATTGTTCTCTAGTCACACCAGGCTGAACCGTGACAAGTAAGTCACTTTCCTTTATTTCAATAATTTTATTCATCAAAGAAAAATCAATGGAGATGCCATGTTGATATGGAATAACATGTCCTTCTAAACTGGTCCCAACTCCAAATGGTGTTATTGGAATCTTAAACTCTTGTGCAACCTCCATAATATGGCTTACATCCTTTGTCGATTTTGGATATACCACCACATCTGGAAGACTTGTTTGATGATATGTTTCATCCCTGCTATGTAATTCTCTTACCGTTTGATTCGTCGTAATTTGCTCGTCAGATAGTTTTCTTTTTAAAGCATTTAGTACGGTTTCCATTTTGCTGCCCCTCTCACCTTGTAAGTTTTACACCATTTTTCAATTTATTTAATTTATAATAATATTTATATAAATTGATATTATTCATATTATAATGTTTTTTCGACTAATTCAATAACCCCTGATGCGAATTTAAAGTGAGCTCCCCTTGGTTTCATCATGACCGAAAAAGCAACCGAACAAATAAACCATATTGACATAATCTCCCTTCTAAGGTTATGATAAGTAAGAATTGAACAACTGATCGGAAGAGGTTCATAGCTGAAACCCTCTATAAAAAACTATGGATACAATGACAATTCGCCATGTCCATAATTGGATGTGGCTTTTTTGTTAGAATCATAGTTTGCTATGACCTCTCCGTAGTGTTCGGAAACATTACAGGGAGGTTTTTTTATGTCTGGAAGAAGCGAGAAACAAGGTTTGAAGGATTTAACTCTACTTGGTAATAAGGAAACGAATTACGCAACGGACTATACACCTGAAGTATTAGAATCCGTAAATAACATCCATTCTAATCGGGATTATTTTGTAAAATTCAATTGTCCAGAGTTTACTAGTTTATGTCCGATTACAGGGCAACCTGATTTTGCGACGATGTATATTTCGTACATACCTGATCAAAAGATTGTAGAAAGTAAATCATTGAAATTATATTTATTTAGTTTCAGAAATCATGGAGATTTTCATGAGGATTGTGTGAATATCATTATGAATGATCTAATTGAATTACTTGATCCACGTTATATTGAGGTTTGGGGTAAATTCACTCCTCGTGGCGGTATTTCTATTGACCCTTGGTGTAATTATGGAAAACCAGGGACAAAGTATGAGGAAATGGCTATGCATCGCTTGATGAATCATGATCTTAATCCGGAAAATATAGATAATCGTTAAATAGGTAGAGGTTCTAGCTACCCTCTATAAAAAACTAAGAAAACAACCCATCTTAGTGTTGTTTTTTCTTTTTGAAAAGGAGTTTTTACATGGAAAAGAATAAAGCCATTGTTGTTTTTAGCGGAGGGCAGGACAGTACGACCTGTTTATTCTGGGCAAAAGAACAATTTAAAGAGGTCGAAACAGTTACCTTTGATTATGGCCAACGACATCAATTAGAAATCGAATGCGCCAAAGAAATTGCAGAAGATCTCGGTGTCAAACACCATATTTTAGATATGTCGCTTCTACATCAATTAGCACCCAATGCTTTAACACGGGACGATATGGAGATAGCTGATGGTGATGGAACTAGGCTTCCAAACACTTTTGTACCAGGGAGAAATTTACTTTTTCTATCCTTCGCTGGTGTGTTAGCAAAGCAAGTTGGTGCAAGGCATCTTGTGACAGGAGTTAGTGAAACAGATTTTAGTGGCTATCCAGATTGCCGAGATAGTTTTATCAAATCATTAAATGTGACATTGAATCTAGCAATGGATGAGGGTTTTGTTATCCATACTCCCCTAATGTGGTTGGATAAAAGGGATGTTTGGAGGCTTTCTGATGAGTTAGGTGTAATGGATTTCATCCGGAAAAAAACCTTAACATGTTATAACGGAATAAAGGCTGATGGTTGTGGCGAGTGTCCAGCGTGTAAGCTCCGTAATCATGGTTTAGAGCAATACTTACTGGCCAAGGGAGAGAAATAATATGTTGCGCGTTTTTTTATATTTAATTTCCATTGTCACGGCAAACGTGATAACCGCGGCAATCATGCCCCTCGAGATTGGTATTTTCATCATTCCAATGGGAACATTTTTAATAGGTGCGACCTTTATATTTCGTGACTTGGTGCAAAACAAGTACGGAAGAAAAAAGACCTATTTATTTATCTTGACAGCATTAATCTTATCCGGTGCGGTGTCCTCTTTACTTGGCGATACCCTAATGATTGTCGCAGCCTCCGCACTTTCCTTTATTATTTCTGAAACAGCAGATACAGAGATTTATACTAGATTAAAACTACCAATCGCATGGCGTGTATTTTATAGCGGAATTGTTGGTGGATTACTAGATTCCGTTGTTTTCGTTATCGTTGGATTAAGTCCAATCGGTGCAGGATTTATCCCATGGGAAGCTGTGCCAGCAGCGATTTTAGGGCAGGTTATTGCAAAAACAGTTATCCAGTTAATTGGAGCTCTTGTTCTAAATCAAGTGTATGTGGTGAGAGCAAGACGTATTACGGTGGGATAAATTCAGGTGAAGTTTAAGTAGTATTTTTACAAATAATAAATGAGCTAGATATGCTCCCCTAAAGGTAGACAGATTAAAAAATCCGTTTATATCTTTGGAAGATGATGAGGAAGCATAGGAGTTTTAGCGCGTTGCTTTTATTAGGTCAGATAGCATACCAAATTCAAGGAGATTGGTATGCTTTTTTTATGGGGAGAATCTGTTTTTTTCTCAGCATTCGAAAAACAATTACTATCTCAATGAGTGCCCGAAATTCGGTTCAAACGTAGCAAACGGTCACTTATACGACAAAGAACCTAAAATAGAATGAATAAGTGGTTTTTATTTCTTTTTCTAAGGCTATTTTTTAGGGGTTTTTTCAGTGGTCTTATATCTTTGAAGAGTTCTTTATGGCCAATATATATTTACTTATGATAGCTACGTTACCATAAAAATCATAAATATGATAAAATAGCATAATAAATAATAAAATTAAATTGAATATGAATAATACAAGTACTTAGCTGTATAAAATAATAATTATATATGATGCTAAGATTTTTTATTTTTGCATATAGTAGTGACCCTTTAGAGGTGGTGAAGATGATGGGTAAGCATATAGCTGTAATGATTCTTTTACTTTTTCTCCCCTTTTCTCAGTTATTTTTGATACATGATCACAATCATGCTAATACAGATCAAAACAGTATTATGGAAAACAGCATTTCAGTTGAACATTTATCCATTGATAATGGTGGTACAGATAAAATTGTACACTTCATTACTCTAATATCTATTACTTTAATACACATGGTTCTTAATCAGTCCCTGAACTTTTTAATTATCCCTATAAGGAGAAAAATATTATTTACACCCATATTTTATCAATTAAACTATGTGATCATTCCTTTGAATAAGAAACCTTTATATTTCTAATTCAAAGGAGGATAAAATAATGTGGATGAGATTTATTATGATGGGGTTATTCTCTGTAACAGCTTTAACACTTTTCACGTTTCAGGGAATTGAAATTTCTCAAGCAATCATGAGCATTTTCAAACATGAGTAAAATGGTGTGGATGTTAATGGATTCCAAACACCCTTTTTAATCCTTATAAAAAGCAAATAAGCCATTCAAAAATCGGAGTAGCCTTGATGATAATATGCATCAAGGCTACTTCTATTTTCGAGAAAGTTTATAACATCAAAAAATATACAAGTCATAACCGTCCCCTTTCCTACATAAATATTAATAATTTTCTAAAAACAGAATGATTGGGGCGAGTATAGTGGCAAGTAAAGAAAATAGAGGCTTTTTTGAAGGGGCATTTGGCAGATACATGGTGCCCGGAATCGTCCTACAGTCCACGTTAATAGGAGGTGGATATGCAACTGGACGAGAGGTGGTTCAATATGGGGCTAGATTTGGTGCGTATGGCTGGATTGCGGGAGTAATTATTATAATCGGATTTGCGTTAATGGCATTTTTAATGTTTGAAATCGCACGTAGATTTCGAGCGTATGACTATCGAAGTATGGTAAAACGGCTTTTAGGTCCTTTTTGGTTTTTATTTGATATTATTTATTTGTTACTGGCTGTTTTAATGATTTCTATCGTTATCGCTGCAACCGGATCTATCCTTCACAGCACTCTTGGACTAAATTATTGGATAGGAGTCGCGATTATTGCCATTATCGCTGGACTTTTAAACTTCTACGGTGCAAATATAATTGAACGCTTTAAAACGATTGGTACTATTGCATTATTTAGTGCTTACATTCTTTTTGCCATCCTTGTCATTTCATCGACATCGGGGGAAATCAAAGAAGTCTTTGCATCAGGTGATACAAGCTTTGTTACTAACTTTTCAATGGGATCTGTATTTTGGGCAGGTATTATCTATGTTGGTTACAACCTTGCTGTTTATCCAGCAGCATTATTTACACTCCGTAGGCAAAAAACAATGAAAGATACGTTAATTAGTGCCATCATTGCTGGGACAATGATGACCGTTCCGTGGTTTTTGACTTACGTTGCTCTGATGGGCTATTATCCGAATGAACAAGTATTTAATGCGGAGGTCCCATGGCTGCATATGCTTAATGGATATGGCGTATGGATTGCCATCATATTTGGTGTTGTCGTTGGCTGGACCTTGATTGAAACCGCAACAGGGCTGATTCACGCCTTTATCAACCGGATCAACTCTAATCTTAAAGAAGTTGGAAAGCAGCCAATGACTAGGCGAATGAACGGTATCATTGCAATTATTATCCTTGTCCTTTCCGCCATGCTGTCCAGTGTCGGAATCAATGACCTTGTTGGAACTGGTTATACAATCCTAGGATATGCCATGTTAGTTGTATTTGGACTACCATTGTTAGTAATCGGATTCTACCGTATTATAAAAGGACATAAAGCTCAAACGTCTGAAAATACAATAGATTAAACGAAATAGATCCACTCCTCCATTAGGCTACTATTAATCATCCATTGGTGAGGTAGCCTTTTATTACTTAAATTATATCCCGAAATGCTTTTTCAATAGTTCTTTAAACTTAGCATGATCGATTTCCTCTTTTGTATCTATTCCATCTATCCATTGTGTGAAGGAAGTATCGGTTAAAGTTAAATTCCCCGTAGAAGTCAGTCGAGTGATTAAAGGCTTTTTGTTAAATGGAGATTCTTGGTGCTTGGCGATGATTGTTTGAATTTCATTAAATTCTGATACATCGTTGATAAGCTTCTTAGAATCGAAAGCATATCCAATTTTCCAATTCGTGTCCTTATGTTTTAATTTCATTTCAAGTGCATAATTCCCAAACTCACTATCCCCTTTATTCACTCGAAATTCTCCATTATTGGATGTGACAGGTTCCCCAGTGATAGGAACGGGTTTTAATGGTAAATTTCCTCCAAATCCAGTATCTATTAAGTATGTTTGGTTCTTGTGGGTTACAAGAATTGCAACATGAGTCCTTCCAATGGTTGAATACGTTTCATTGATATTATCGTAAATCACTCCACGTACTAGGGATGCGTCAAATCCATTTTCGATTAAGAAAAAGTAGAAAATCGAATTTAATTCATAACAAAGACCTCCCTCTTTATTGACTAGTATTTTATTAATTAAGTTTTCTTTATTGATATCACTTATTTTATTCTCCATAATACATAAATTCTCAAAAGGGATATTTATTGCCGTTTGTTCAAGAATATAATCCAACTTTTCAAAAGTAATATTCTTGTTTTGGGAAATACCGATTCTTTTACGAAATAAGCTATTCAATTCACACATAAAAATCACTCCAATAAGAACAAAGGCTTAGGCGCCCGTTTTGTGTCTCGGAAGTCGCTGGGCACTGGAGCCGGATAAGAAAATTATTAAAACAACTTTTCTTTACATATAAAGCGTAATTTATATTTTATATTATTGTGTTTCAGAGATGGATTGCCGAAACATATACGATAACATCATTGTAGTGCAGTTTAATTTCCAGTTTTTATTATTTCATAGAAACTATCAATTTTCTTTCTTGATTTCAAAAAATTGGCTTATCGAGATTTGATAAACCAATTCCATGAATAGTATGTTATTTTGATAATGCGATTTTTATATGGGCTAAGTGATGTTCTTCATGCCATGCTAATTTTGCAACTTTTGCTGCAACCGTTATTGGACCATTTTCCTGATGAACAAAAGTTCGATTTAATTGCTCTTCGGTTAAATGGTGACCTAAAGATACGATGCGCTCATTTATGCCTTCCAACATTTTTATAGAACATTCTACGGGAAGTTTTGTGTCCGGTTGAATAGCCCACTTTTCTTCATCAAAAGCTGGTACTGTTGGACTCTCTTCCGTTAAAGCCAGTTTCAAACGTTGATACATGTTCAACTGAGAATCAGCAATATGATGAACTAATTGACGAACTGTCCAGCTACCATCACGATAAGTTTTGCTTAATTCCTCATCACTTAATGAGTCGACTGTTTCTCTTAATCGAATCGTGTATGTTTCGATTTGCTTTAACCATTCTTGAATATTTTCGAAAGTTACTTTTTCGGGAACTTGTAATTTGCCAATTGGTTCTCTTACATCCATTTTCAATCCCCCTTTTCCTATTCTTTATTTTATTATATTTATGTATTGACGTTTAATATACCTAATCTACTTAGTTCTTGTAATCTTCCGCAAAATGTAAAAAACTAGGCAACGAATACATTCTGCTAATTAGCTTAATTTCCTGATAACTTTATACTAACATATTTGTTTCTAAAAAAACTAAATGACTATTTTTTAGTTGGTTTACTAATGAATTAGTGATGCTCTCAAATTATTAACTCCATTTTCTAAATAGCCCTTTAAACAAGATAACACATATACCCAACCTTCTTTTTGTCCTAACATTTTATTCACTATTTCAGGGTCATCTTTTTTTAAGCCTCAAACACCTCATTTGCTGACTTATATATTTTAAATTTCGTAGTTACTTGAGTATCCATATCAAAATCAACTCTCTTTCATACTATTTCATACTTGTACTATTATATCCTACTGTACTCATCGTTTACATTAACGGTACTGTCCTTAGCCCGATCAAAAATGCACCGAACAATATAAGTAATGTGGCGAAAAATAATTTTATTTTAATTCCCCCTCGTTTTTAAAAAGTTCCATTAACTTTTTGAAACGATTATTTCAAATTTTGGTCACAATAGGATAAATCTTTCATGGTATAATTAAACAGTATTTGTATTATTTCATTCACTTTAAACACGATAAAAATAGGGGATATTTATGAAAAACGGACAATTACTATCGGAGACAACAGCGGGGAGCTCTTCTAAATTCCTTAGCTTATTAATTGATATCAAATATTTATTAAAAGGTAAAGTGTTAGTAGCCAATGTACTGCCTGTATTTACAGCCTATTGGTTAGCACTTTATTTTAATGGGGAACAATTTATTGATCATTGGGGCCTTTTTCTATTAACCATGTTTGGCAGTACACTTGTCATTTCTGGAGCGTTAATTCTCAACAATTGGTATGAAGTCGATTTGGATAGAAAAATGGTTCGTACACAAAATAGACCGACAGTTAATGGGAATTTTTCTTTAAAAGCAGTTTTATGGTCGGGAATCATCACATCGATCATTGGACTAGTTTTCATGCTATTTACAACACTTGAAGCAGCTATTTATTCATTTTTAGGCTGGTTTGTCTATGTTGTTCTTTATACATTTTGGACAAAACGAAAATTTACTTTGAATACAATAGTAGGTAGTGTTTCCGGAGCATTTACACCTTTAATTGGTTGGGCAGCAATAGCGCCAGCAAGTCACATCGTTCCAATCGTTTTTTTCTGTATTCTTTTCATTTGGCAAGTTCCACATACATTCGCAATCTCTATAAAAAGGTTGGAAGATTATACACGTGCCGGTGTACCTATGCTACCAGTTGTTTACGGTGTTGATGTCACCATTCGACAAATTATAATTTATGTTATTGCATTGTTACCATTCCCATTCTTTTTAACTACTTCTTTAGGCTGGTTTTTCCTTGTCTTTGCTGTTTTCTTAACCATTGGTTGGATTATTCTTGCGTTGAAAGGACCACGAGCTAAAGATGTGAAGAAATGGGCACAGATGAATTTACGTTATTCTTTAATTTATTTAATTTTATTATCATTCGCAATGATTATTTTGACTTCACCAATCATCGATTAAAAATGATAGGGAAATCCTTCATTAAGGAGGATTTCCCCATTTTATTCTACATCTTGTTAAATAATTTACCTTTAAATGCAAGGAGCACTCGTTTTTTCCTTATTGGAATGGTAAGTATTAAATTATTGTTGCTTGGTTACTTTTTTCGTTAAACTGCCCGTTAATAAATTCACAAAAAGGGCGCTTCTCCGTCTTTTGGAAAAGCACCAATTAGGCTTCTTCACGTATTTTTTGCTTCCATAATTCGATGAGGGTGCGTATAAATGTTTAATCGATTTCCACGTGCAAAACCAATGGTTGTAATACCTAAATCATCTGCTAGTTGTAATGCGAGATCAGTCGGTGCTGATTTAGAAATAAGGATTCCCACTCCCATTTTAGAAACCTTCAGTAATACTTCTGAAGAAATTCTACCACTAAAAACAACTAATTTATCACCAAGCCTAATTTTATTTTGGATAACATGCCCATATAGCTTATCTAACGCATTATGTCTACCAATATCAGAACGGATGGTAATAATTTCATCCTGTGTTGCTAGTGCAGCATTGTGCACTCCGCCCGTTTTAATAAATTGTTTGGATTTTGTTTGAAGTGCATTCATTAATTGGAAACAATGTCTCACTGAGATTATTAGTTGACTCATAATGGTCTTTGCTGTCCTAATATCGTTTTTAAAATAAAATTGTCGACTTTTTCCACAACAAGAACCGATGAACCGTTTGGAGTGATCCAATTGTAAACCGTCTAAATTCTTTATTAATTGAATGTAGGAAAATCCAAGTTTCTCATCAATGGAGATTGATTTTATTTCATCATAGAAACGGATAACCCCTTCTGCCGCAAGAAATCCAACGATGAGATCCTGTAGATCCGTTGGCGTACATACAATAGTCGCAAACTCCTCCCCATTGAGCATAATGGTAAAAGGCTTTTCGATTGCAACCTCTTCTTGCTGGGTGGACTTTGAATCTCCATTAAATCGTATGACCTCCCACCCATTCTCCTTCTTATTATTCATTTTATTTCACCTAACCTAATCCATCTCAAGCTCCTCTACTCTCTTTTCTGCATATTTCGTATCTTTATGTGCAAAATATGTTTCCGCCTTCTCCAAGATAACAGCCGTATTGTATTCCGGTATCCCTGCATATTTTTCGTAGACACCTTTAGGTATCAGTGCATTTCCTTCTGGCCAGTGTACTTCAACATTTCCTGTTTTAATTTCTACAAATTTTGCACGGCCATGAAATGTACCATATTGATTAAAAGCGACAACAGGATCGCCTTCTTTTATACCTAATGCTGCTGCATCTTTTTCATTTAGAAGGAGATCATAGCGGTCTGCATCGTTAAATGGGTCCGTTTCATGATAAATCATAGAATTAAATTGTTTTCCACGTCTTGATGTCACATAAAAGTGTCCTTCTGGCTTACGAAGTTCAGGTATCTCAACGGTAATGAGATTTCCCTTTTTATCTGGTGTTGGACATATTTCACCTTCACATAACCATAAACCACCCCATTGAAAGACATCTCCTCTGCTTTGCATATGCTGAATTCCATCATAATTTGGTGCTGCCTTTGCTATTTCCTCTCGAATCTCAAATGGGTCCTTAAAGTCAATCAAATGTTTTTTATCTGGTTTTACCCTTTTGGCAAGGTCAACGTAAATCTCCCACTCTGCTCTTGCTTCTTCCATACGTGGTCCCTTTATTTCCGGAGAAAAATATACCATCCTTTCTGTAGAAGTAGATGTACCTCCGCCCGGTTGCTCATATCGCGTCATTGCCGGCAATACAATAACTGCTTCCTTTGCATCTACAAGTGTCGACGTATTAAAAATAATATCCTGATGAACACGAATATCTATATTTTCTAAACATTGCTTCACAAAATCAGGATTGGGCATGGTTTCCAGCAAATTACCACCAGATAAATAGTAGAGCTCAAGTTTTCGTTCATGATCGTCTGGAAGAAGGGCATTCTCTAAAGAAACACCAACAATATCGCCTTGCCATTTTGGAATTTCAAACCCCCAAATCGTCTCTACACGGCTTCGATTTGCATCATCTATGCCACCACCAGGGAGGACAAATGGATCTGCCCCCATTTCCCCTGAACCTTGAACGCCAGAGTGTCCACGGATTGGCATTAAACCACAATGCTCTCTTCCTAAGAAACCTCTTAACAAGGCGAGATTGGCTACTTGTGATATATTATCCGTACCAAATCGATGTTGTGTTAATCCCATCGACCAAACAAATACCGCGGATTTTGATTTAGCTAGAAGTTCAGCTAATTCCATCATTCGTTCTTTCGTTAATCCGGATGATTTTTCTAGCTGATCCCATTCATAAGCCATTACTTTTTCTTTCAAACTCTCCAGTCCATTCACATGCTTGGAGACAAATTCATGATCGATTGCAGAGCCATGAACACTTTCCTCCATCGTAAACCAATGCTTCATGATTCCATGCATGAAAGCAATATCTCCACCAATATTTACTTGATAAACATCATCCGCTATTTTCGTTCCAAATAAAGCAGATTCCGCAATCGATGGAACCCAGTAATTGTCCATGGCAGGCTCATGATATGGATTGATGATAATAATTTTCGTACCTTTACGCTTTGCCGCATACATATATTTCGTTGAGACTGGTTGATTATTTGCAGCAACAGAACCCCAAAAGACGAGGACATCTGTACCAATCCAATCTTTATAACTACAAGTGGATGCACCAACACCAATCGAACGAGATAATGCTGTTTTCGATGGGGAATGACAAATACGTGATGCGTTATCCACATTGTTCGTACCAAGAAATCTGGAAACCTTCCCTAGTGTATAATATACTTCATTCGTAATTCCTCTTGACGTTGTATAAAAAGCGAATTTCTTCGGATCTAGCATTTTCATTTTATCCGAAATTTTATCCAACGCATCATCCCAGCTGATTCGACTAAATTTCTTTTCCCCTGGTTTGCGAATAAGTGGATACGGAATTCTCCCCAATTGACGTAATTCCGTACTACTCATTTTGCGTAAATCAGCAACATCCGCATGTACGTATTTTTCCTCCATTGCAGGCATTGTATTTAATCGTAGGACATTTAAGCGGGTGGTACATAAGTGTGGTCCTGTTAACGTTTGATCCTTGAGTCCTGATACTCCAAGGGCACATCCATCACAAACTCCTTGTGTAAGGATTCTCGTTGCAAACCTTAGATTATCTTTATTTTCCCAAACTACTTTCATGGTATCCCGAATATGATGTGGCTTCACCTTCCCAAGACCGAATGGAACTTTACTAACCCAAAGTGATGGATCAGGTTTCCTTGGTAGTTTAACTGGACCAGTGTGTTTTGTTTCCCCCACGTCAATCCCTCCATATTTAATAAAATAGCATTTACTAAATCAACATTCTTTTCTGTTAAAGTCTATACAAATGTCAAGAAGAATTCCTTCTTTATTCTTTTTTTCAAGAAGTATTCTCCTAATCAAGTAAAGATAGTTTCATAAAGTGGTTATTAAATTTAGCTACTAGATATATATATTGATGGTGGGAACAAAATATCTTAAAAACTGTTATTATTTATAACATTTCATGGAACAGATAGGTTTAAACAAAAATTGAACTTAAACGTTTTTAATAACAGTTTATTTAAGGGGGTTTTTTAGTGAGTAACAAAGCAGTTGTGTATGTTAAACCAGGTGAAGTTGAGGTAAGGGATATTGGTTATCCGGATTTAGTACTTCGAGATGGTCCAGGAGTCAATCCACTTAATGTCGGAAGAAAGTGTCATCATGGTGTCATATTAAAGGTGATTTCAACGAACATATGTGGCAGTGATCAACACATGGTTAGAGGACGTACCACAGCGCCAAGTGGATTAGTGTTGGGTCACGAAATTACAGGACAGGTCGTTGAAGTTGGTAGAGATGTTGAATTTATTGAAAAAGGAGATATCGTATCCGTTCCCTTCAACATCGCATGTGGTCGTTGTGTCAATTGTAGGAAACAAGATACACATATTTGTACAAACGTTAATCCCGATCGCCCTGGTTCAGCATATGGATATGTAGATATGGGTGGTTGGGTCGGCGGACAGTCTGAATATGTCATGGTACCATACGCAGACTTCCAATTATTAAAATTCCCTGACAAAGATCAAGCATTGGAAAAATCCTTGATTTAACCATGCTTTCGGATATCTTTCCCACTGGATACCATGGTGCAGTCAGTGCGGGAGTGAAGACTGGGTCAACGGTATATGTTGCTGGAGCCGGTCCAGTCGGTTTAGCTGCTGCACATTCCGCACAACTATTAGGAGCATCGGCTGTTATTGTTGGTGATTTAAATGAGGAACGCCTCGCTCAAGCAAGAAGTTTTGGCTGCGAAACAGTGAATTTACGTGAACATGATAATCTGGGAGAACAAATTGAACAAATATTAGGTACCCCAGAGGTAGATTGTGCAATAGATGCTGTTGGGTTTGAAGCAAGTGGACATGGCAGAAATGCTGGAGAGGCTCCTGCTACAGTATTAAATTCCATTATGGACATAACGAGAGCTGGTGGACGATTAGGAATTCCAGGTTTATACGTAACAGGAGATCCAGGTGCAGTGGACGCAGATGCAAAAGAAGGCACACTTAAAATCCGCTTCGGTCTAGGATTTGCAAAAGCACATACATTTGTAACCGGGCAAACACCGGTAATGAAATATAATCACGATCTAATGAAAGCCATTTTAAGTGGTAGAGCACAAATTGCGAAAGCTGTTAACGCAACGGTTATCTCCATAGACGACGCCCCGAATGGCTATAAACAATTCGATGGTGGCGTATCAAGAAAATTCGTTATTGATCCACATAACCTGATTAAATAAAAGAATTGTATCGCATTCAATCAAGAAGTTTAAAAATCGTTATCTTGTAAAACAGTAGTTCGTTAATCGTATGTAATCATTCGAGACTCGTATACGAGAATCCGTTATTCATATATAATAATCCGATAATTTAGGATCAGGAATCCGTTAATTATACTGACTTTAGATGGGAGGAATTTAATCATGGGTAAATTAAATTTAGAAGTAGCAAAAAAGCTAATTGAAGGTGCGGAGCAGGAAGCAAAAAGACTCGGCATACAAATGGTCATTTCTGTTTTGGATGAAGGTGGAAATTTAATTGCTGTCCATCGCATGGATGATGCTTGGCTTGCAAGTGTTGAAATCGCCCAAAATAAAGCTTGGACCTCTGTTGCACTGAAAATGCCAACAGCTAACTTAGCTGAAGCGACTGTTCCGAATGCAGAACTTTATGGACTAAATACAACAAATAATGGAAGAATTGTACTATTTGGCGGCGGAATCCCACTTACTCAGGATGAAAAAGTTGTCGGGGCTGTAGGTGTTAGTGGAAGTAGTGTAGAACATGATATTCAAGTAGCACAAGCGGCGGTTAATGTTTTTGAAAGTTTGAAGGTTAGTGTAGGTCGATAGTCAAAGGTAAACTAACTTTTTCTTTTAGAATCCTTTGTCCGATCCATATTCATTAAAATGAACAAATCCGAGAAAATCCGTATCACGATAAAAGTGATACGGATTTTCTCGGGAAATCGTTATTTAATACGACGCAAAAGTTTATTTATTTTTGTAAGGAAAAGTAGCTTCAGTAACGACATCCCATTCATGAATCTCGTAATCTCTTGCACCTGTCATAATGTACGGATCATTTTTAGCAATTTCTTCTACCTCAGTTTTAGAATCTGCTAAATAGATTATTAGTCCTCCCCAGCCATCTGTAAAACGGCCATTAGCAAATATTCTACCTTCTTCCCTCTTCTTATCTAAGTACGCTAAATGATCTTCCCTATATAAGTTACTTTTTTCCTCATCCTTCATTGGTAAAAACATGGCAAAATGTTTCAATTTTATTCCTCCTCGAAAATAATTGTCATCTATGTAGCTTATTTTATCTTACTATTTAGTATCTTACTTTGTCACGCTTGTCTATCGGTAAAATACGAGAATGTTATCCCCCTTTTCCAGATTGAACAGCTTGGCAAGCAGTACGAAACCTTTATTCAAGGAAGACTTAACTTGCTCATCCTTCCACCATCAACTGTATAAACCTGCCCTGTGATAAATCCAGCTTCATCTGCTGCAAGAAAAGCCACGAGCGCTGCCACTTCCTCAGGGGAACCCGTGCGGCCCACAGGATGGATACGCCCGATATTGCGACGGAACTCCTCTGAGTCAGGTGTGTTTTCGATGAAATCGAGGTTTAACTCGGTGTCAATCCAACCGGGTGCTACCGCATTGCAGCGGATGCCCTCATGACCGTGATCCACCGCCACTGAACGGGTAAGCCCATGAAGCCCAGCCTTGGTGGCACAGTATGCTGCGTGCCTAGGATTAGCCCCAAGCCCCTCAACAGAACCAGTATTGACAATGTTACCCCGCGTCTTTCGCAGGTAAGGCAGCGCCGCACGGATTAGCAGAAAGGGAGTCGTCAGGTTCACACTAAGGTTGCGTTGCCAATCCTCAAGGCTCATATCTTCAATCGCAGCTTCCTGCATCATGCCCGCGTTGTTGATCAACACGTCAAGCCGCCCTGTGCGAGCAATGACCTCTTCAACAATCCGCTCCGGTGTATGCGGATTGGAGAAATCTGCCGCAATCCAGTCAAATTCCTCGTCCTTGCCACGCTGTGCTGTGATCACGGTAGCTCCTTCGTCGTGCAACCGCCGAGCAATGGCACTGCCAATCCCTGAACGCCCGCCTGTCACAAGTGCCACTTTGTTTTCGAAACGCTTCATTTGTTTTGTCATTACTATATACCTCCTTATTCAATAATCATTCTTGTTTAATTGTATCAGACTACATTATAAATTATCAGACTTTATTTAAAATCATCCCTTCCAGTTGTCTTTTTAAAAATCGAGGAAACTATAAGATTTCTACAGTACGTTTGGTATAAGGAATGGCCTTCATCCTACATATCTAGTGCAACGGTTAAAGACTAATAGAAAGGGGTCAAAATGGACTCTTTTTTCGAGTCTAGTTCAAATATCTTATAGCTAGAGCTGTTTTTCTAACTGGAAAGGGTGATAGTATGGCAATGCAAAGTCGTGACATACAAATGATGGGAACCGTTATCCATTTAGCTATTCAACATGAATATGCAGAATTCGTTTTGGATAAAATTATTCTACGATTGAAAGAGTATGAGAAACGTTTTAGCGCGAATGACCCTACTTCAGAACTAGTGGAAGTTAACCAAAATGCAGGAATTCAACCTGTGAAAATAAATCCAGGTTTATACGAATTAATTAAAATAGGTAAAAAACATAGCACGGCTGAAGATAGTTCATTAAATATTGCCATCGGTCCCCTTGTTCAAGCTTGGCGTATTGGATTTGAAGATGCAAAGGTTCCATCACATCAAGATATTCAATCTTTACTTAGCAAAACAAATGCAAAGGACATTATTCTGGATGATGAAAATCTAACCGTTTTTTTAAAACACACCGGAATGTTTATCGACTTAGGTGCCTTAGCAAAAGGATTTATCGCGGATCTCATTATTCAAGATTTGGAAGCGATGAATGCTACATCCGCTTTAATTAATTTAGGTGGAAATGTCATGACATATGGAATTTCTCCTAATCAGAAGGATGGTTACTGGCGAATTGGAATTCAACACCCCTTCCTACCGCGCGGAAATTATATCGCCGTTTTAAAAGCTTTCAATCAATCTGTTGTTACATCTGGCGTTTACGAAAGAACATTTACAATGAATAACAAAACATACCATCATATTTTGGACTCTACTACTGGATATCCGATTCAAACGAAAATTGCTGGTTTAACTATTGTATCCAATAAATCAGTCGATGGAGAAATATGGACGAGTCGCTTATTTAGGCAGTCCCCTAGCCAAATCATTCATACGTTAAATCAAATACAAGATGTAGCAGGTATTGTCGTTACGAAGGATGGTGAGCTTTATTATTCGGAATCGCTTAGGCCGTATTTAATAGAAACTTATATTTGACTAAAAATTCGAACACTTATCCTCTTCTCTAATATATTATGCATACCCTGTTACAAGAAAAAACCCCTTACCAATGGATAAGGGGAATGTTTGTTTAAATTATGTTGCCGTGTTTCGGTTTTACTTGTGCTATTTGTTTTGGTCACAATTTAATCAATCTGTTTTGCTGATCTTCCATATATCCAATTCCTTCTTAAGTAACTTCATTAACTCAATTGCCGAATTTCTATCTAATTGGATAGATTGACTAATCTTCCCTTGTGTTTTGCCATCAGAAGAACTATACGTGTCGATTTGAAAATACTTATTACCATTTTCATCTATAAAACTAGTATAAGTTGCATCTACTTCCGTATGCACATTGTTTCTGTTTTTTTCTTTTCTTTTTAGATTCTCTGTATTAATTAGTGCCATATTCTCTCTCCTATGCTTTTTATAATAACAATAGATGTATAAAATTCCATCTTATTTTTTCTGATAGAAAGCTTGTTTGCATAATTTTATGTCTCTTTTCACCTGCTTAGTTGCAAGAAGTAGGTCCATTTTAACTTTTTTAAGTATTATAGAAGCTGGATTTATATCCCTATTTGAAATGTTTCTCTCTACCTTTGAAAAATTCACATTTCTATTATAACATCTTGAAAAATCAATAGAAGTAATAACTCTATATTAATTACTAGGGTTATTACTTCTATCATTTTAAAGTTTGAAGTTAGGTATGAAATGGTTCACCGTACCATATTAGAGGGCGCAGCTTTATTAGGATAATAAATGATCAAAAAGGAACAGCACAAGTGGCTGTTCCTTTGATGTGTAACACCTTAAATCTTAATATCAATGTTCGCATTTTTCTTTAACTCATCAACTTGCTGAGCGATTTTTTCCTGTTGCTTTTGCTGCTTGAGAGATTGTTCGATTTGCGGTTTTACTTCTTCAAGCTTTGGAACTTCTTGTCCAGTGCTCTTTCCTTGTTCCGATAATTGTTTGTACGTTTTTTCAATTTCCTTATCGGTTATTTGGCTAGTCGGTACTTCTTTCTCGACGTACTGTTCAAGTTTTATATTGTCAGCTATTTGAGTTTCAAATGTTTTCATATCCATGCCGGACTCTTTAAGAACGTCCTTGAATTCTTTTTCTGTTTCAAACTGTTTTTTCATTTCGTCCAGCTGTTTTTTAATATCTGCTTCTGAAGCTTTATAGCCTTTTTTATCTGCATCTTGTAGAAGAAGAGTTTGTCCGACTAAGCTATCAATTGTTTGGTCTTTTACTTGCTCTAATGCTTCTTTAGAAGTCGGATCTTGTCCCATTTGCAACATTTGTTGTTGTATAGAGGCTAAGGTGCTATTATAGTCACTTCCTAGAATTTCATTATCATTCACGATGGCAACAGTTTTCTTTTCATCTACATGCTGTGCATCTAATTTCTTTTGCATCTCTTCCATTTGCTTTTCCTGTTCCTTCTGCTGTTCCTCTGTTTTGGCTTTATTATCATTCTTATCCTCTTTGCCTTCTTCGTTGCCTCCGCATGCTACTAAAGCAACAGCCATTAGACCAGTTAGTAATGTTAACATTATTTTTTTCATCATCGATCTCCTTCCTTAAGCTAGAAGCATAATTATTTTAAAAAAACATCTGGTACGAATTATATAGTAAATCTTACGAAAATGAAACCTTATGTGGGTTTTCTTAAGATTTGTAACAGAATTGAGACGTTTTATCATACAAAAAGACCATTATCTTTAGATTCTTTTATTCCCTAAATTTTTAATAGATCAATGGATCCATATCTATGAACGACTATTGTTATACCAAGGGTGTGTTCTAACTTAAAAAGGATTTTTCTTAGACGTAAGGAAGAATCTTTTTAGCCAAAATGTTGTGTTGCTAGAAAAGTTTATAACATCATTAGAAATATTTTTGTAATGTTCCATTCAGTCCATTTTGATATTTATACTGAAAAAATACAAGTACCATTTTTGTACTTGTATTTTAACGTTAAAATCTATTATTCAGTAAAAGATTTGGCACCAAGATAATGATTTTGCCAATAATCGATGCTGATATCTGCTACACTTACACCGTCATCTCCAGCGTGAATCATTTGATTATTACCAATGTAGACTCCGCTATGAGACGCTCCTTCTGTATCATAAGTACCTTCAAAAAATACAACATCCCCGATACTAGGATGATCTACATAGTTACCATCGTTCTCCCACATTTCACGATGAGTGCGTGAAATATCATCAATGCCTACTTGATTAAACACATAATTAATAAAACCACTACTATCCATTCCTTCCGTAGTTGTTCCTCCCCATACATAAGGCGTACCTATAACACTTTTCGCTACAGCAACAATATCAGATTTTATATTAGAAACATCCCCAGAGCTAGACTCCGTAACCGTTAAATTATTTTCAGAAGAGTCAATTTCCGTTATCGTTAAGTTATCTTCGGAAGATTCCATTTCTGGTAACGCCATCGTTTCTAAAGTATTTGGACCTACTATACCATCCACTTGTAAATGATGATCTGCTTGATAATCTCTTACTGCTTGTCCCGTTATAGAACCAAAAATACCGTCAATCGTATATGTATAGTAACCTTGTTCTTGAAGTTCTTTCTGTATATCCTCTACTACTGCACCTACATCACCGTGCTGAATTAATGTCCCCTCACTTGATGATGCTACCTCTTGCTCCTGTATATTAGAAAGGTTGCTCTCGCTAATAGTAATATCTCCCTCCGAAGCGCCTGCTCCAGCATTGGCAAACACCTTTCCGCTAAGAACTGGAGTAAAAACCAAAGAACTTACAAATGCTATAGAAAGTACATATTTCCCTACTGTTTGATTGGACTGTGCCATCATTATTCCTCCTTTTTTTACTAGTTAAAGGCGAAAGATTTATTCGCCATATTTTTGACTATCTGTAAATTAACATATGAAAATCTCAATTCGATAACATAGAGTTTAAGAAGGAATAACAAATTATTAAATAAAATGAAACTTTATAAGAATTCCACAAAATCGCTAGATGCCTGGAACGACGCGGTTATTCCTAGCAACGGTTGGACTATTTTATACTCTTACATAAGCATTTTGATTACTAGATTTCATTTAGTGAACGAAATAGACTTTGAGATGATAAGGAGGATACGCTTCGTTTACAAATTAATGACAACTGCTAAAAAAATGTAATCTTATGATACGGTTATAGAGTGGGAGTTATCAACTGTGATTTAGACAGCCATAAACGACAGATATATCAACTCAATGATGATTAAATAACGTATCTTGAGGAGGAATACAATGAATGAACAAGATCGGCAAAAAATGAAAGATGCAAATAAAAGAGCTTCTGAGATGAATCTTTCCCTTTTGGGGGAATTGGAAAATTTGTTGAATGAAAACAAAAAACTAGAGGAGGAAAATAAAAAATGGCGGGAATACTATGAATCTGGTTCAAATCTATATAAAAGAAGCCAAGGTAATCAGGGTCGCGGAACACTGAACACATAGTTTATCACACTGTTTCCAATCCAAGAGCCTTATAATGAAAAACGGACAAATAAAATATATGGATCGTAGCATGTTTGGAAGAATTTTCTTTCAAGGCATGCTATTTTGTTCACCATGATTTTTATAGTTATTTAAACACCTTTAAAGTCCCCTTCATCTAGGTATAATGTTTCTAAGACCGAATCTGTTATAAAAATATACACTGTAAAATCCCCCAACTTTTATAGTTGGGGGTTGTTGAACTTGTCCTAGTAAAACTACGTTATCTATTATCCATTTCTAAAATCATGATACCAATATTGATTTACTCTCCTTGAATAGCTTCAAGAGGGACTCTTACTTGGTAAGCTTTTGCCCTTTCAACAGCTAGTTCTGCATGGATATTCCCCCAAGTGTCATTAAGAGTAGGCTGTGAAGTTTCCTTTAATATAGCTTTCACATCATTTGGACTAAGATTTGGATTTGCTTCTAACATGAGAGCAATGACGCCTGCACAAATTGGCGTTGCCATGGATGTACCAGATAATTGTATATAATTCTCATCTATTATCATTTCTGGTAATTGTGACTCTGTTACAGAATTCGGAGCTAGAGGTGCAATGATATTCGTACCTGGTGCATAAATATCTGGTTTTACAAAATAATCTATGGACGGTCCCCTGCTTGAGTAATCTGCTATCACATCATCCGCACGCTCTAGGGTATTTTGGTCATCCGTAGATCCAACTGTAATGATAAATGGATTGATAGCTGGAGTACTAATGGTGTATGGATAAGGGCCACTATTTCCAGCTGCAGCACAAACCACGATCCCTTCTTTCCATGCTTCTTGGGCAGCCAATGAAAGTGGATCATTTCTAAAAGAATCATATGCTGGTGCCCCTAATGATAGGGAAATAATATGAATTTGGTGTTCATCTCTATGATTGATACACCACTCAATGCCCTCGATAATAGAAGATAATCTACCACTACCATTTTTATCTAATACCTTAACCCCAATAATAGAGGCCTCTGGTGCTGGGCTGATATATTTCCCATTAGATAAGAACCCATTACCAGCTGCATCACCAGCACAATGAGTTCCATGTCCATTATCATCATAAGGTTCTTCATTTCCATTTATAAAATCCTTAAAGGCAATAATTCTGTTAGATGGGTTGGTAAAGTCTTCATGCGGATAAATTCCTGTATCAATTATTGCAATCGTTACTCCTTTTCCAGTGAAATGAAGTTGATTTTGAACATTTACGGCTCCAATTTGTTTGCTTGCAATATCTAAAAAAGCAGTTACTTCTCGGTCATAGAAAATACGATCTACGGCATCATGATCTTTAATTTGTTTTATCATTCCAGGGGTTAATTTTCCTTTTATACCATGAATAATGGGGAGTTCTCGTTCAAGTTTATTGTGGGAATCTACGTTGCAAGTATTATAGAGGTCGTCTTTTAATCCTTTTTCACAACTATTTTTCAAATAAACAATGACAGGGATTTCGTTATCTGTCTCATTCGGATCAACTCTTCGATTAATTCTTAACTGCTCAACCAATCCTAAGTCTAAACTTCTACCCGCAGCTTCATACCAAACTCTTTTTCGTCTTGTCAAATTGTTCTCCTCCTTTAATGAATAAAATACTTATTCCAAGAGAGTCAACAACTACTAAATAATGGAAGGTAATTAGACTTTACCTTCTAATCCCATTATATCAAGGACAATCTATTAAAACTATAAGACAATTTAACTATATTCTTAATATACTTAAAATTCAATATAGTATAATAGATATAAATATGATAGTAACATAAATGTTCTTCCTTTAAATAACTGTCACATGTTAGGTAGTAGCTTTAAAAGTTTTTCATAAAAAACATCTTGTACCCTCCCCTTTATTAAAGCGGTTCCAAAATCTATAATAAAAAAGGCTTATTGTATTGAAAAAGATAATTAACTATGATAAAATTTTAGGACAGGTATATAATAATTACAAAATTCAGAAGGTTCCATCAACTGAAGTTTCAGCATTACAATTTAATAGAGGGGAGGTATCATTGTGAAATTAAGTGATGTAATCGCCTTATTAGCCCTCTTATGTACTTTTGGAACATTCTTAATGGCCATTTTAAACTTCGTACTTAATCTGTTGTAATAGACCTCTATATCTCATTCATTTTTGAAACATTATTAGATTCCCTCTCTTTTTATATTGTTAAGATATTTGTTTTTTGGTCTTCCACTAAAAAATAAATAAAAGGGGGTGATTTTCTTTTCAAACTCGAAAAAGTCTGTATCTTAGAAATTCCTCAGATAAATCTCATCGATGTAATGGAGGAAAATTCATTCGTCTCTTCTTCATTTACCCTTAACGTTTTATACTTCCATTTAACCTAATAGGTCCATTACCTGTTCATGTTAATATCCATGTTCTAATAAAACACGAATCTATTTTATCGTATCAAGTGAAGATCCATGGACTAGATAAGCCTTCTCCCCTCCGATTTTTTTATGCAAATAATAATAGTTGTTAATTAACAAATGATCCATACCTAACCTTCACACGCCACTCCTATATTGCAACCACTCATAAGGCAACAACTCTTGATACTTCCTCTGCAAAAACCGGTCATAAAACCCATTTACAAATGGACAATCTATACTCGTACAAATGGTTTTTTCCTGAAAACAAATTTTATCTTTGGCGGTAATGGTCAGAACCTTTGAGATTCTTACTACATTTATCATCCTATCACCTAAAATTATTCATTAACATTAGTTTATCAGATATTGGATTGGTTTGGACAAATGAAAAGGGGCAGTCCCTCACTTTGGTAAAATGTAGTGAATGGGGGGACTGATCCTGAAATCTGTAGCTTAAAGTCTATAATCAACTTTTGCGCTTTCCCCCTCGGGCGTGTAATACTTTTATCCGACGGGGCAGGCATTTGAATTAATTATGATTAAAATGGATTTGTAGCCAATATGCTAGCTGATTTTATGTAGACTCGTTGGTTTAATTTCAATTGGGAAACGATCAGTTCAGCAATATCTTCTGGCTGCATATATTTTTCGTCGTTTTCAGGAATTAGTTTTAATTCAATTGCCATGTCCGTTGCGACTGTACTCGGAGTTAAAGCCGTTACCCGGATATTATTTCTGCGAACCTCTTGTGCTAATGACTCAGTTAATCCAATGACACCGAATTTTGAAGCACTATACGCACTTGATGTTGCCGCCCCATTCAAGCCGTTGGTGGAGGAAATATTGATTACGTCTCCACTATTTTTTTCAATGAATTGAGGAAGAACGGACCGTGTAACATAATAGGTACCCATTAAATTCACGTCTATGATCCTTTTCCATTCTTCTGGATCCATGTCTAAAAGGGATGCAAACTTACTCGTTCCCGCACTATTAATCAGAATATCGGCTTTGCCTAATTGATTTGTTATCTTCTCAATAGCCTGTTGAACTTGCTCAAAGTTTGAAACATCCACTGCTGTATAAGCAACTTTTACTCCTAGTTCATCCACAACACTTGCTACTTGCTTTAAATTTGATTCAGTTGTTCCAAGTAAACCAAGGTTAACCCCTTCATTCGCAAGTGCGATCGCAGTCGCTTTTCCAATCCCTCTTCCTGCACCTGTTATGAATGCTACCTTCCCTGTTAAAGATTGTACCAAAACAATCAACTCCTTTTTGTATATATAAATTTACCAATCCACTCTATTATATAAGTCTAAATTATATTTCTCCAATATCATTCCTTTATGTAGTCAAAATTTGGTACCTGCTCCCAGTATGTTAAAGTTTTAGCTCACTGTGGGAAATTGGGGTCAGTGAGCTATCCCTATATGAGTATTAACTCCCGCATTGCTAACGCGTTATCTAGAATTAACATATAATCTTAGTTTCCGAAACGAACAAGTTTTTTAAATAGATAAACTGCTAATCCTAAAAATAGAATAGATAATGTCAACGTACTAACAGACACCAGTACGGTAGAACTCCCCCATTCTCCTTCTATTAAAAACTTCGAGGCCTCTGTGCTCAAGTTGCCCGGGTTCCACTCCATATATTTTGGAAACAAGGTAGTTAACAAACTAAGCATCTCTAAAAACAAAATACTCATTCCAGCGATACCGCCACTATTCCGTAACACCGTTCCAAATAATAGAGTAACCGCAGTAAGTAGAACAATCCAAAGACTATAAACTCCTAAGCTTGCAAGCATCAAGGTCCATGGAACATAATTAAATAGGATCGTTGTATAATACCAAGTGAAGAGATAACCAGCCACTAAAGCCACTATTAAAATAAATAGCTGTGCTACGTATTTGCTAGCTATATACTGGAATGCACTTACAGGTCGCACTACTACAAAAACGAGTAATATGTCCCCAACTTTTCTATTTACTAATTCAAAAATAAATATATGCTAACGTATAAATTATGTACTGTAACATCCATTATATTTTTTCATTTATGGATTCCAATGCGTAAAGGACGCTAACAACGAAAAACAAATTGAAAATCAGCAGGAATATGCCTTCGAAATGCCGAATACATACTATAATTATCGCAGACGAACAAATTCTAATTGGATAAAACGATCATGAAGGAATTCATGCCAATTTAGCGGTTATATATAGAAGGGAGTAAAACGAAAATGACGACTACGCTTAGAATACATGACGAGGTACAGAAAGACTTCTCACAACATTTGCTGATGAAAGATATTGCCGGACTTATCAATGTTAGACGATCGACCCTAGCAAATTGGGCGATTGAGTTTAGCATGTTCATCCCTATCGTTAAGCAAGGGCGAAAGGAATACTTTCGCCCCGAAGCCGTCGAGGTTCTGCGGCACATACGTGGCCTAAAAGAAGAAGGCTACAACAAGTTGCAAATATTGGAGTCACTTACCAAAGAATTCCCCATCGATATCGATAAGGTCGGGGAACGAGTGGCAAGGGCTTACAACACCAAAGGAAACAGCAAGCGTAAGGAAGGGAAAGACATCGTATATCTCGCAATACAATCACTCGATGAGGTTAATGAAAGGCTCGATAGATTAACACAACAGGTCGGGGACGCAAACCCAGAGAATAAGCGATTAAGGGAGTTATTACAGTCGCAAGGGCAAACCATCGACCACCAAGGAGAACAAATCCAAGAGTCTGGAAAAACATACGAGGAACAAGCCGCAAAACTAGACAAGTACCATAAACAGACTGACGATAACCTCGAACGAATCGTCACCCAGAGCGAGACCCTCACACAGCAACACCGGGGCGGATTCGTCAATCAACGACAGTCGGTAGAGCAAAGAGATCGAGATTTACTTAAACAGTTACGGAAAACGATCGAAGAAAAAGAGAAATTGATAAAGAGACGTGGCTTTTTTGCTAGACTCCTTAACAGATGAGATGATACGAATTTGCTAAGATGTTTAGATAAAGGAAATATGCTGCCTAATAAGCCATCTATAGACGTTCTTTTATTTTCTTATACAGGGATCTTGAGAAAAAGGGTCAGATCCCTGCCATGCTTGTACTTTAACGCAGTGAGGGACTGACCCTTTTAATGATAAAATTGATTATAACCTAACTTCATTATCTTTTTTTATATAGAACGTCCTTAGGATTTATAACAATTAATATCATTTTACTAACTGATGATTGGGATGTATGTAATTCTTCTGCTGCTCGCTATATATGCTCTAAACGTGCAACAGCTTTGAAATATTCTAATTGTAATAAGTCTATACATGGAATTGCTCACCCTCTAAGCGCACATTGCGGATTACCTCATGAAATAGCGAATGCAACAACACTTCCATATGTAATGGAATTTAATGGAGAAGTTCCTGAAGTTCAAACGAAATTCAAAGATATTGCTAGAATAATGGGATTTGATGTTTAATTTTTTAATTTCACATCCCAACCCTATAATGCAACCACTCATAAGGCAACAACTTCTGATACTTCCTCTGTAAAAACCGGTCATCAACCAATGCGATCACGCCAGTATCGGAATCCGAACGAATGAGTCGTCCGCCAGCTTGCAGTACTTTATTCATTCCAGGGTAAACATAAGCATAGTCAAAGCCATTCTTTCCAACGGATTGGAAATAGTCCTTCATAATATTTCTTTCAAAACCAATCTGTGGCATTCCGACCCCAACTACGATAACACCTTGTAATCGGTCATCTTTTAAGTCCACACCCTCAGAAAAAATCCCACCGAGTACAGCAAAGCCTATCAACCTTTCCGCACGCCCCGAATTAAACTCTGCCAGAAAATCTTCCCTTTCTACCTCCGACATTCCCACATCTTGAATAATCGTAGAGACCTCTGGATAGTTATCGGTAAATTGCTCATATGCATTTCTCATATATGGATAGGACGGGAAGAAGATTAAGAAATTTCCTTCCTGCTTATCTAACAACTCTTTGAAAAAGTGTATCATCGGTTCCATTGTCTTTTCTCTATCCCGATATCTCGTTGATAATGGTTGAATGATAACCTCTGTGTTTTCCCTCGCAAAAGGAGATGGAATGGAGATAACATAATCATCAGATTGACCACCAAGTAGATCTTTATAATAATCTGCAGGTGATAACGTTGCGGAAAAGAACACCCTTGCTTTAAATCCTTTTCCCATTTTCAAAATTTGCTCTGAAGGATCTAGACAAAATAACTTCAGTTTCACTTCACTCTTTTGAACGTCAACATAAGTAACAAATTGGTTATTGTAAACTTCCGCTATTTTCACAAAGGTTTGAGCGGCGAAGTATGTATCTAGCAACAATTCATGATCCATCTTTATTAACTCAACTTCCGCCTCCATGATAAATGTTTTTAGTAACTCTACCAACTCCTTATCTAAGTCTTTCCGTAAATACTCCTCAGACTTCTTCACCTGTAATAAGTGGTCATTGATAGCTTTAGCCGTCGCAGCAAGGGAGGTCTTTTTAAATTCTCGTTTCAGCTGCAAAAAGTTGGATTTATGAATTTCGGCAGAATACATTTCCCTCGCACGATCAACTAGGTTATGCGCCTCATCTACTAGTATGGCCGTTTTCTTTTTCTGTTCTTCCATTAATCGCTTCAACGATACCCTCGGGTCAAAAATATAATTATAATCACAAATGACTGCATCAACTGCATAAGCCAATTCAATCGAAAATTCAAAAGGACAAACCCGATGCTTTCTAGCGTATAGTTCAATGATGCCACGATTCATCATCTTTTCATTTTCCAAAATATCAATAACCGCTTCATTTATTCGGTCATAAAACCCATTTGCAAATGGGCAATCTAAACTCGTACAAATGGTTTCTTCCTGAAAACAAATTTTATCTTTGGCGGTAATGGTCAGAACCTTTATATCTAAACCATGATCAATCAATAGTCGAAATGCTTCTTCTGCGGCTGTTCTTGTGATCGTTTTTGCAGTTAAATAAAATATCTTCTCTAGTTTTCCTTCTCCAATTGCTTTGACAGCAGGAAAAATAGTAGAAATTGTTTTACCAATCCCAGTGGAAGCACTCGCGAATAACGTTTTTTTATCTACAATGGTTTTATATACTGCACCAGCAAGCTTTCGTTGACCTTCCCGGTAAGTTTCAAACGGGAATTCCAGTGCTTTACTTGACTTATTTCTCGCTATTTTATGTTTTATTTTCACTTTTAAAAAATCCGCATATTTCCGGGTAACTTCATAAACGAAGGATTCCATTTCTTGATACGTCATAACACGCCGAAATTGCTTTTGTTCAAGCGATTTTGCTTGTACATAAGTAAGCTGAATCGTCACCTTTGATAAATCATGGTTTCCGGCATAAATATACCCATAAAAAATAGCCTGGGCCCAATGCACTGGATGTGTATTTTCCTGAATCTCATCCAAGGCATGCACAGTGGACTTTATTTCATCAATTGTTATAGAATCTCCATCTTTAAGCAATCCATCACATCGTCCATCCACCCGAACAACGAAGTCTTCAACAGGAATTTCTGTTTCTATAAAAACTTCCTTCTCATCTTGTGCACGATAGCCTTTTTGGATGAATTGATGGATTCTTGTTCCTTCTGTCATCGTTGTTGCAGTACGGAATCCAGACTCAATGCTCCCGCTTCGATACACGTATTCTACTAAATTTCTTACTGAGATTCTTACTACATTTGTCATCCTATCACCTAAAATTATTCATTAACATTAGTTTATCAGATATTGGATTGGTTTGGACAGATTAAACGGATCATAAAATAGAATCAGCCTCCACAGCTTGTAGGGAAAATATCGTTAAATATGATAAAATTAAATCTAGTATTTCAAAACTGGACGGTGCTATCATTGGAAAAAGTGAAAATGAAAGAGATGGATTTGTATGAACCAATTAACAAGTATTTTAAGCGAAAAGGATACGAAGTGTACGGGGAAGTTAAAGATTGTGATATGGCGGTCATTAAAGACGACCTACTCATCCTTGTGGAATTAAAACTAAACTTAAGCGTAGACCTGCTTATTCAAGCAACGAAACGACAACGGGTGTCTGAGCATGTATATGTGGCTATACCGAAACCAAAAAAACACAACCCTCGTTCCAAAAAATGGCGAGACACGTGTCACCTCATACGAAGATTAGAGTTAGGGTTAATTCTCGTTTCATTTACGGAAAAGCAAAAACGAGTGGAAATCATCATAGAGCCAACACCTTTTCACCGTCCGATTAGCATGGGGAAAACCAAATACCTTAGACAAGCAATCATAAAAGAAATAAATGGTCGAAGTGCGGATTATAATATTGGTGGTTCTAGCAGAAAACAGATTATGACTGCTTACCGGGAAAACTGCATCCAAATCGCTAGTTACCTGGAAGAATACGGGGAACTATCCCCTAAGCAGTTATCGCAAATGGGAACAGGCAAGAAAACACAATCGATACTAAGTAAAAACTATTATGGTTGGTTTGTTCGAGTTAAACGGGGAATTTATGTACTGAGTGAAAAGGGAAAAAAGGAATTAAAGCAATACCCTAAGCTGGTGGAGTATTACCGTAAATAGCTGACAGATTGATCGCTTCGATACAATACTAGTGAAATGAGGGACTAAACCTACATACCTTGATAGACTGGCTCATTAAAAAGGGATAAAGTTGCTTTGAAATAAAGTTTAATCAAAAATACCTCACAAGCCCTTATATTACCGTAAAACAGGAAGAATCCATTTGGAAAAAAGATGGATCAAAATGGATTCTTTCTTTGTAAAATATTGTTCAATTTTTTAAAAAAAGTTTGATCATTTTCCACTTTTGATATTTAAGAATCCCGCCGGTTGCGGTATAGTCAACTTTCATTTTATCGCCTTATATTCTTCCGGCACTTTCCCACCATTTACCCATTTTTCAATAATTTGATTAAATATATCTGGTTTTGACAATGGCAGACCATGACCGATTCCGGAAATAATCACACCTGTGCAATTTTTATTACAATTAACGATTTCAGAAGCTGACTTTTTCATAATAGATTTTTCCTTTTCTCCCACAGTCACTAGTATTTTTACCTTCGCTTCGCTAAACCCAACAGGTATTTCAAATGACATATTTTCTTTTAATATCCTAACAAGGGTATTTCGTTCCATCTTGCAACTTTCGTTATAGTATCTTTCAAAGTATTCCTCACCGATAAAGAGTGTTTTCGCTTGAAGTTTTGAAAAGGTCCTATTTTTAATCAATGGGTATGTTAAACGAATTAAAGGGCTAATTACTTTTTCCCCGAGTCTACTTGGCTTCACTAGGGCACTATTTATGATTGCATAATTAATTAAATCCGATCTATAACTTAACATTTGAACAAGAACTTGCGCCCCTAGAGAAAAACCGATAACCGTAACACTTTTCCCGTTTGCTATTTCATTAATCAATTCAAGGATCCTATATGCACTGTGTTCAATTGAGAACTCACCCTTTTGCGCATTTTGTCCCTGTTCAGGTAAATCAACAGTCACGCAATGATAATTAGTTAGGTATTGAACCTGTTTATCCCATATCCAGCTACTTACTCCTCCACCATGTAAAAATACAATAAGTAAAGCTTCTTTATCACCATATTCCTGATAATGCAAATCCAATCCGTTCACCTCTTTTTATCAATGACGTACATTCACACCGATCGCGTAATTATATAAATCAATGCTGGATAAAAATTATATCCCTGACGTTTGATATCCTCTCTAAACAAACTAATATCAATATCTCTCGTAATACTAAAAGAGGTTTGTTGATTAAAATATTCTTTACGCTCCCATTGAGTTTTCTCCCTAAATACGTTATTTATTTCGAGGGGTTATGTATTATTATGTTTAGGAGCTGGCATTTTCGACATTTCTGACAGTAAATGTTTTCGAGTTGTATGATATGACAACTATATCGCCTTTTTCAATATTTTAACACAAAGTTAATACCATAATATGGTCAGTTTGTTGATTAAAAACTTACATGTTAACTAGTCTTCCGAATCGTACTCATAAAACGGATTTATAAACATTGGAATAGATACAATTGCATTATTGTATCCGGACACATCTACTAATGTAAATTGTGTCAGCTTTTTATTATCGATTTAAATCCCCTCCTGATACTCCATAAAATGACCGTTTATGCGGTATGGACGCAATTGCTTATTAAGTAATACTCCTTTTTGTCGTAGTAGTGTAATTTGTAGTCGAGTATTCCCAAATTATATTTTAACTTTGGATTGTAAAATTTAATTTCTGTTTAAATGATAAATTAGTTGAACAACGCCGGAGGAAAAAATTCTTGTATTCATCAAATTTAAATTCAATCTTTGTTTTATATCAATAAATAGCGGTCTTCCTTCTCCTAATACCACAGGGTGAACAGATAATCTGAACTCATCAACGAGCCCTAAATCGATAAAAGTCGTGATGAGGCTTGAACCACCGTATAACCATATATCTTTACCGGGATTATTCTTTAATTTATTTACTTCTTCGAGAATATTTTCATTTACAAATATTGCTTTATTGTCTGACCCTTTTTGCGTTCTGGAAAACACATATTTTGCCTTGCTGTGAACCAATTCCCACATTTCCTTTTCGTCATCAGGAGCCCCGGTTGTTGGAGTATATTGCCCCCATAAATCGTAACTTTTTCTTCCGTACAAAATTGTATCGATTTGATTTAGAAAATTAGTAAACCCCATTTCGGGATCCATTATACACCAATCAACTTCACCATTTTTTCCTTCAATAAATCCGTCTAGAGTAACCGCTAAATCTAAAATTATTTTTCTTGATCCTACTTCATTGGACATTATTTTTCCTCCTTTAATCGTTCAAGAATATGGCCCGTTAATGGAACAATACTTACTTTTATTGTAACCATAACCCCCCCTATGGACAAAGCAGAATCCAAAGGGGTAAAATTTCGCATCTTTATTTATAGGAATATCTTTTCATCATTTAAATAAATAACTATTATTAATCCACCTAAAACCTACATACCTAACACTGGAATTCTCAAAAGGATAAAGAAAGCCGTTGAACTAAAGAATATGAAGTTCATCGGCTTTAATTATAGTTAGGTGCAAACGGCTTACCGGTTTATATTTTCGATGGTTGTTTTTGGTATTAATTTCTCCAATTTATCATATGAATTATAAAACTCGGTATCTTCTATCGTAAAAGCAACATGAGTATATGACTGGTTTATTTCATTACGGGGAATATCTTTCTCTAAATTAAGCGCCAACCACATTCCATTCAAATCAAAATAGGCAGTACTTCTCCCCTTAACCAGCAATTTTGCACCAAAGACATCTTGGTAAAATTTTATGGATTGTTCTAAATCGGAAACAGAAAACAATAAATGATTTAGTCCCTTTACAAACAACTGCATCACCCCAAAACATTTATTAAACTATATGGCTCGATTTCTCAGGAAGGACGCAATGTTTATTCTGTTATTGCGCCGGATTGTTAAGTAGTTGCCACTAAAAATTCCTCTCCATTTGGTAAATGAAGACCATCGGTGCGATTGGTGAAGTAGCGCTCATTAAGATCAGTTGAAGATACATATCGGACTTCTTGTAAACCGGCCTTGCGAGCCATCTCTATAATTTCTGGTGGCGTGAAGAAGCTGATAAAAGGCGTTCCACTTGCTTGTGCACCTTCCTTCGCCGTATCAACTTCAGAATGATATTGTATCTATAAAGTAGACAATTTTAGAAAGTGTCCTATTCATTTGATAATCTTATATATAGAATTAGATAG
>NZ_JBHTKV010000022.1:0-43386 GCF_042678465.1 Oceanobacillus caeni
GGGTTAGCTTGGTCAAATTCGTCAGCTACCAAAAGTGGCGATTACCCAAGAAGCCCCCACTTCAAGCAACCCGTAAGAGTGGTAAGTGGGGGTGGTTCACTTTAAGTTAGAATAACAATTCTGACTAGTATTCACCAATTATCTTCCGTATAATAGTTGGTAAGTTAAGATTAAGGGAGAAGGCATTCATGAATAGTTTGAAAGTGAGAGATAAATCGATAGAAATTAAGTTGGAACATCTTACAGCATTGTATCAATTGTTTCATGACAATGGTGATTTTGCAAACGCGGAAAAAGTATTAGATTTATATAAGAAACTAATAGCTAACGAACTAGTTGTCAGTTTCGCGGGGCATTTTTCTGCTGGGAAGTCCTCGATGATTAATGCTTTGATGGGGGAAGATATTTTACCAAAAAGCCCAATACCTACAAGTGCTAACGTAGTCAAAATTAACTCTGGTGGTGGGTATGCACGAGTACATTTACACAATGGCGATATTTTAGAATTCGAGGAACCTTATGATATGGATATGATCAAGGATTACTCGAAGGATAAAGACACGATTAAAAAAATAGAGATAAGCACGAAAAAACGCATTTTACCAGAACATTTCTCTGTGATGGATACACCAGGAATTGATGCGGCTGATGATGCGGATAGAATTATGACAGAGTCTTCCTTACATTTGGTAGACGTTATGTTTTACGTGATGGATTATAACCATGTTCAATCTGAAGTGAATTTACAATTTCTACAATCAATCCAGAAAAAACAAATTCCATTTTATGTCATTATTAATCAAATTGACAAACATGATGAAACTGAATTATCTTTTCAACAATTTAAACAAAGTATTGAGCTAACTTTCCAACAATGGAATGTGCTACCTGAAAACATCTTTTACACATCTTTAATAGATAAAGATGTCAAACATAATCAATTTAAAGAAGTTCAGGAAACTATTTCAAATATAATGAATCAAAAAACGCGAACGATTCAACATTCTGTACATCAAGTACTTGAAAATCATCGAAAATATTTAAACCATACATATGAAAGCAAATTAGATGGAAAGGTTAATGAAATTGATTTGAACGATGGTTTAGAGGAAATGTATGAGCTAAATTTAAAGTTGAATCATCTTCAAAATGAAGTTCCAGAATTCGAGAGTAAGTATAATCAGGAATTAAAAAGTACATTAAATAACGCTTATATCATGCCGGCAGTATTACGAGATAAAGCACATGACTTCCTAGAGTCACAGCAGAGTAATTTTAAAATTGGTTTATTTGGTTCAAAGAAAAAGACTTCGTTTGAGAAAGAAAAGCGTTTAGCAGAATTCTTACATCCTTTACAAGAAAATATAGAAGCTTCTATACAGTGGAAACTAAGGGAAAAATTTGCTGGGCTTATCAAGGAATATGAAATTACAGAGGAATCTATTAAACAACATATCCAATCACTGAAACTAGATTATGGAGAAAAAGATTTAATCCAGTTAATAAACACGGGTGCAAAAGTGAATGGAGATTATGTTCTTAATTACACAAAAGAAGTTGCAAATGACATAAAAACAAAATATAGGAAAAAAGCAAGCCAGTTATTAACTGAAATAAAACAATCTATAGAAAAGAGAAATAGTGAAAAAGAAAGCAAACTAAAAGAACGACTGTCGAAGCTTGAATATATTCGAGATTACAAAGAACATAAAGATCACACAGAGAATAAATTAAAAGAAAATTTACGTAGATTGGAAGAAATACTCGGAAATCCTGCACCAAGTCAATCAGCTTGGGGTCATGTAGAAGATGCATTGAATCAACGGACAGAAAAAATGAAGAAGGTTGAAGTTCCAAAAACACTATCTATTGAAAAAACTAAAATCAAAAAAGCTGAATTACCAAAGGGAGATAAAGGTAATAAGAAACAATTAGCTACAGATGAAGTTGTAATTAGTATTGAAAACGTGATTCAAACGATTTCTAATCTTCCGGGATTTGATACCTTGCAGGAGGATTTATACGAGAAAAAAAGACGATTATCTAACCGTTCGTATACGATTGCATTATTTGGAGCGTTTAGTGCAGGGAAATCGTCCTTTGCTAATGCTCTGATTGGCGAAAATGCGCTACCGGTTTCACCGAATCCAACTACAGCTGCAGTCAATCGAATATGTCCGGTAACTGATGATTACCAACATGGAACAGTTGTTGTCAGGTTGAAAGATAAAGACACATTAATGAATGATTTATTAAAGATAACGAAGAAATTTAGTCCAAAAGAAACTGATTTACTGTCTTTTATACAATGGGTTAAAGACGAAAAGGTTTATCAGAGTCCTAAATTAAATAAAATGTATCAATCTTATCTTTTAGCTTTGGTGAATGGCTATCCATATATAAAAGAATATATTGGAAAAAGACAAACGATTACATTAGAAGAATTCGGTTCTTATGTTACCGATGAAACAAAAGCTTGTTATATCGAGTCGATTAATCTCTATTATGATTGTGCTTTAACTAGGCAAGGAATCACACTTGTTGATACACCCGGAGCAGATTCCGTAAATGCAAGACATACGAATGTTGCTTTTGAATATATTAAACATGCTGATGCGATTCTTTATGTAACCTACTATAATCATGCGTTATCCCGTGCGGATCGAGATTTTCTCATGCAGTTAGGTAGGGTAAAAGAGGCATTTCAGTTAGACAAGATGTTCTTTATTGTTAATGCGGCTGACTTGGCACGTGACGAGAAGGAGCTTTCTTTAGTTGTTCAATATGTGGGCCAGCAACTACTAGAACTTGGAGTAAGACTACCAAGATTGTATCCTGTTTCTAGTAAACAATCACTGAAAGAAAAACAAAACAACGATCAACTAAACGAACAAATGGCTACTTTTGAGGACTCCTTTTATCGATTCATTCACTACGACTTAACGGCGCTGACAGTAGATTCAGCACTTTGGGATATGCAAAGAACCTATCATAAGTTAGCTGACTATATTGATTCGATGAATTTAGATGAAGAATCCAAACGGAAAAGGAAAGAAGAACTTCATTCGAAGAAACAAATACTGAAGGAACGATTGGTAAATATTGAAACAACTACCCTAAGTGATCAGATTCGTGATAAAATGGATAAGCAACTTTATTATGTGTTAGAAAGATTACAGATCCGCTTCCATGATATGTTTAAGGAACATTTCAACCCGACTACTGTAACCGAATCTGGTCGAAAAGCAGTCGGACAGTTAAGGAATAATCTTGAAAATTTAATAGAATATGTTGGATTCGAATTATTCCAAGAGCTCCAAGCAGTCTCATTGAGAATGGAAGCTTATATACTTAAGCAGGGTAATGATTTTTATCAGTCGATTAAGAAACAATGTATCGATATGGATCATTTATTTGAATTACCGAATTGGCAAGATGACGAATTAAAAACGCCCGATTATAAAGGAGCGTTTACCGATATCGATTTGGGCTTGTTTAATAAGGCGATCTCTTCGTTTAAGGGAACGAAAGCTTTCTTTGAAAAAAATGAAAAAGAACAGATGAAAGAAGCGATTTTCGACCAACTGTCACCATTAGCAAAAAATTACATCGAAGAAAATAAACAAGTAATGTTTGCTGGTTTTATGCCACAATGGGAAGAACTAGTTGAAAAAATGAAGCAACAAGCAATTTCAACAAATGATCTTCAGGTGAAAAACTATGAAGATATGATGAGTACAGAAGTAAATATTTCTGAGCTTAAAGAAAAACAAAAAATCATGGAAACGGAATTAAGTAAACATGGTACAGAGGAAGTGTCCTAATTGAAAAAAAATCAGGTTTTATTAGTAGATGGAATGGCTTTACTATTTCGTGGCTTTTTCGCTACTTCATTTAGAGGGAATTTTATGTTAACTAGTAAAGGTGTTCCTACTAATGGAATCTATCAGTTTTTACGCTATTTACTTGATGCGGTCGATAAATTTGAACCAACACATGTTGTATGTTGTTGGGATATGGGAAGTAAAACCTTTCGTACGGAAATGTACGCTGGATATAAAGCAAATCGTGATGAACCGCCTGTAGAATTAGTTCCACAATTTGATTTAGTTAAAGAAGTGGTAGCAGCATTTGATATACCAAATATCGGTTTAGAAAGTTTTGAAGCGGATGATTGTATTGGAACATTGGCACGTAGCTATGCAAACGAAGAAAATGATGTCCTCATCTTAACAGGGGATCAAGATATTTTACAGCTTGTTGATGACGGAATTCATGTTGCTATTATGAGAAAAGGGCAAGGGAATTATGAAGTATTTACAATGGATAATTTCTACGATAAAAAAGGGATTCATCCTAAACAAATTATCGATTTGAAAGGTTTAATGGGCGATACTTCAGATAATTATCCTGGAGTAAAAGGTATTGGGGAAAAGACTGCACTAAAATTACTCCAGGAATATGAAACCATCGATCAATTATTAGCAAATATGGATCAATTGTCTAAAGGAATTCAAACAAAAATTAACAACGACTTAGAAATGCTTCATTTATCACGGGAACTTGCCGGAATTAAATGCGATGTCCCTATCCAATGTTCACTTGATGAAGCAATCTGGAATATGAATGAAACAAAGGTCCAGGAAAAATTTGCCGAATTAGATTTTGGTCATATGAATAAATTGTTAAAAGTTATGGCTTAAGTATGACTTTAATACAATGATCTTTTTTATTATTAAAGATATCGTACGCTTTTTCTGCTTGATCAAGTGGAAGCTTATGCGTAATAATATCTGTCGGATCAAATTCTTCAGCGACTATCTGGTGATAAAGCTCTTGCATGTAACTACGTGCAGGGGCTTGTCCCATTTTTAAGGTGATATTTCTTGTAAAAAATGGACCGAGTGGAAACATATTATATAATCCACCATAAACTCCTGTAATTTGTAGCGTGCCAGCTTTTTTAACAGCTTTCGTGGCAATTTGAAGTGGGCCAATGGTTCCGCCTTGAAGCTTCAATTTCTGACCGACAAACTCTAATGGTGACTTTTTACCATCCATTCCAACACAGTCAATGACAACATCTGCTCCGCCTTTTGTTAATTCTTTCAATGTTTCACCCATATCCTCATCTTTTGTGAAATCAAATACTTCCGTTTTATTTACCTTTTTCGCATGGTTGATACGGTAGTCGATATAATCGATGGCAATGACTCTTTCGGCACCTTTTTGCCAGGCGAATTTTTGTGCCATTAATCCGATTGGTCCACAGCCTAAAACAATAACCGTGTCACCTTTCTTTACCCCTGCATGTTCAACACTCCAGTAAGCCGTTGGCAATACATCTGATAGAAATAGCAGGGATTCATCCTCTAATTCACAATCCTCGGGAATGACAAACGGGGTATAGTTAGCGAAAGGAACTCGAAGATATTCTGCTTGTCCTCCAGGATAGTTTCCGAATTTCTCTGAATAGCCAAAATAACCGCCAGAATCATAGTGCGGATTGGAGTGATCGCATTGACTTTCTAGATGGTTATGACAATAAGGACACTCACCACATGCTACGGTGAAGGGAATAACGACACGGTCACCTTTCTTCACTCTAGTAACTTCTGGACCTACTTCTTCTACAATCCCCATTGGTTCATGACCAATCATACAGTCTATTGGAAGAGGAAAGTTTCCTTGATATAGATGTAAATCAGAACCACAAATAGCGGTGGAAGTAATTTTTACAATAATATCTTGAGGATCCTTTATAATAGGATCAGCCACTTTTTTAACCTCTACTTTATACTTTCCTTGATACGTAACAGCTTTCAATGTTGTACCTCCTATTTTCTTATTAGAGTTTGTTTAAAAGGAAAAAATATACTTTTTGGAAGGACTGCAAATTCCAAGTGGTAATATGATTAATAAATGTACAAAAACATAACAAAAAATCATGGAAAAAGGTGCATGTCTCATTCATCGGTGCATATAATGTAGTAAAATAATCCCAAACGCTTGCAGACGTCAAAATGGTGACGGTTGCAGGCGTTTTACTTTTTCAGCGATATAATTAATGATGAAAAATTCTACGTAGATGTTATACTAGAATAGTCAATTTAATAGTAAATAGAAGGGAACATCTACAATAGCACCATTGTGGGTGTTTTTCGTTACATACCAAAGTGGGACTGCGAACTGTCGCTTTGATTCGGGCAAATAAGGAGTGGAACGAGATGAATAAGAAGGATATTGCGAATATTCGTAAACAATTTAAATTAAATAATGATCTATTAAAAATTCATGAGATCTTTAATGTGTACATTATGAAGGAATCAAGTGAAATCTATCATTATCAAAGTATGCCTTTTGAAATGCTAGAAGAGGAACAAAAAGAATTATTCATGGGTAACTTTAAAAAAATATTGTCAGGCCAATTGGATGAAAAATTATTTGAGTTAAAGTTCCAACGTGATGTTGAAGATAATAGTCAATTGATTCTACACCAAGGTTTAATAAGTAGTGAAACGGAAGATTGGATTGCACAAATGCTTCTACTTGTAGAAAAAATGTTAAAAGATAAACAATATGAAATGGATATTGTTGTTACTTTCATTCGCGGGGAATATATGAAACCGATGAAGCGTCGTAGTGAAGAATCGGAAGAAAGTGAAAGAGATACGGTTTATTCCCATCCCTTTATTTTATGCAGCATGAATAAAACACAGGATCCGAAAAAAGAATTACTTTTCGACTACGTTGAAAAGGAGTTTAAATATAATTTTGTCGTGGATCCAATTATCAATCTGAAACAACCAGTATCGGGATTTCTATTCCCATGCTTTACAGATAATGCAGCGGACGTGAATCATGTCCTTTATTCTGCTGGAAAAGCATATGAATTGAATTATCATTTCATAGAAGAGGTATTAAATGCCGAAGAAACGATGACAGCAGAAGATGATAAAATAGTTTTTGAAGAAATTGTGAAAAAAGTTGCTGGTCCCCAAATCGATACAACCACATTATCAAATATGTACGACGAAATTAATCGTGTTATAGAAGAAAATGAAGAGGAAGAAGAACCTAAATTAGATTACAAAGATGTTGAAAAAGTACTAAAAAGTAGTGGAATAGAAAATATTGATACAGAAAAGGTAGAAACCGCATTTAAGACGGTGATTGATGATAATAGCTACGAATTAAAAGCAAGTAATGTGGTACCGAAATATACTTCAAAATCAATCAAAGTAAAAACAAAGGTAGCGGACCTTTCTATCAGTCCACAAGAATTAAGACATGTACGCCAAGTCCACTTAAACGGAAAGCTATACCTTATGATTGAACTAGAAGAAAATACAATGATTGAAGGATTTGAAATGATTCCAGAGGCGTTGTTTCATAAAGTAGAAGAGGATGGGAATTAATTCATAATTAGTTAATAAAAAGCGCGTCCCTTTAAGTATCAAAAAAGTTACTTAGAGGGATATTTTTATATTTGAGCTATTATTGTAGTCTATTATTATGATTGTTAAAAATCGTTACCGGTTTCAACTCCAGCCGGCTAACATTCTTAGCTCCTGACCGCTTGCAATCTATTTATCCGCAACGTCTTCACAATCCCTATAATTAGCTTATCATGACACGAAGAATAAATAATAGATTTAAAACTTATTTAGGAAAAAGGAAAAGTTGAAACTTTTTGTATGTCCAAATCACTCTAATAAGTGAGAGGAGGGGGTGATGACAATATGAAACACGATCTACATACTGTGAAAAGGGCGATTAATGGCGACGTTGAAGCTTTTGAAGAATTGCTCTTTAAAGAAGAAAAAATGCTATATTACAAGGCGCTTTCTTACGTTGGTAATAAAGAAGATGCTTTGGACGCTATTCAGGAAACATCGTACAACGCATTCCTTGCGATAAGGAAATTGCGAAATCCGGAGTATTTTTCAACTTGGCTTTTTAGAATTTTAATACGTGAATGTTATAAGCTATTAAAACAACGTGACCAAATGATTCCTTATGAGGAAAGCGAATTATTGAAAAGATTAGATAGCAAGCAAGAGGAAGAAATAGATTCTTTTCATTTAAGTGAGGCATTATCGAGGCTAAAATCATCCTATCAAACGTCTATCATTTTATTTTACTATCATGATTTGTCGATTAAGGATATTTCCGAAGTGATGGAAAAGCCGGTTAGTACAGTAAAAACGTACTTACGTAGAGCAAGGAAAAAATTAAAAAGTGAGTTAGAAAGGAGTTATCCATTAAATGAAAAAGTCACATGAGCCGTTCGACGATTTTCCGAAAGAACAGGTACGTTCCGCGATTCGTTCAGGAATTATTCGAGCAGAAGAACAAATAACTACGCCTCATATTAAAAAGAACAATGCAAAAAGAAAACTAGTTTATGCTTTCTGTAGTGTGGCAGCTGTCATTGCGATATTGGTTGGCTCCTCTTACTTTTCGCCTGCTTTAGCAAGTAGTTTGTCGCAAATTCCGATTATCGGTTCTATTTTCGCAAAATCCGATTTAATCGGTTTACAACAAGCGCAAAAAAAAGGGTTAACGAATGAAATTGGGGAGACACAGACAGTAAATGGAATAGCCGTTACGCTTGATGAAATTCTATATGATCAGAATAATATTACTGTTGGTCTTTACATTGAATCTGAAAAAGAACTTGATGAATTATATTTTGGAGCTGGGATGGACTTTACGATCGACGGTAATTTTCCTAGTGGATCCACTGGTAGTTACGGCGAAAATATTCTTTCACCAACTACTCGAACTGCCATTCAAGAAATAAATGTGACTGAAGAAATGCCGGAAAACTTCGAACTTGGATTAATATTACATGGAGAAAATGGAGAGAAGTGGTATTTTTCCACTCCTGTTCAAAAAATAACCGACATTAATAAAATAGCTGTTAATCATTCACAATCTGTTGATGGGGTAGATCTTAAAGTATCGGAATTATCTATAAGTCCAACCGGATTAAGTCTATCTTATGAAAGTTCCGAAGACGAAACAGATTTTGAATTAAGCCGCGGGGGAAATATAGAATTTAAAGTAGTGGATCAGGATGGAAATGAAATTACAGGTCATTCTGGTGGGGCGTCAGGTGAATTGGTTAAGAATAAAATAGTGTTTAAGAGTAATAAGCATTTTGATCCCATTGATTCTAATGTTTCTGAATTGACAATCACTCCCTATGTAGTTATTCCGTCAGGCGGGGGAGGAGTAGAAGTCGATGAAAATGGCAACGAAAAAGAGTTAGAATATAAAGGAGATATGATACAGCCGGTTGAGTTTGAATCTTTTAAAGTGAGAATTCCACAGTAAATGTATTGATTAAAGAGATTGCAAAGCCCTATGTATTTGGAAATCCCAAATACATAGGGCTTTTTTTACCAAAACTCTATCCTTCATTTTGCTGTAGTTCTTCCATCTCTTTCGGTTCGGCACGGTAAACGACAAACGCTAGAATAATAGCCAAGATGGACATAACAAATGCAATTAAATAGACAAGTTCAACACCGACTACCATCGCTTGGTTTATAACGGCAGAGTCTTGTGGATTACTCGCCGTTTGTAAATAATGAAGCTGTCTTGCGTTCATAATACTGATAAAAACAGAAACCCCAATCGCGCCAGCAACGGGCTGTAATGTAGTCATGATAGCAGTACCATGTGGATACAAATGTTTTGGTAGTTGATTTAACCCATTCGTCTCAGCGGGCATCATAATTGCCGAAACAGATAACATAATAAGGATATATCCAACGATTACTACCCACAATGAAGTATGAATCGTTAATCTGCTCATCATAAACATCGTCCCGCATAAAACAAATGTAGCAGGAATCATTAAAACACGAGGTCCAAATTTATCGAAGAGGTGCCCCATAAATGGTGACATGAGTCCATTTAAAATACTGCCAGGCAATAAAACCAAACCAGCTGTTGCTGCAGTTAAGGCTAACGGTCCCTGCATATAGATTGGTAAAATGATCTCAGAAGCAAACATCGCCATGATAATGATGAAAAACATCAAAACCGCGTGTGTATACATCGGATATTTAAAAACTCTTAAATCCATGACAGGCTCTTTCAATTTTAACTGCCTAAATGAGAATAAAACTATTCCAATAAACCCAATAATGATTGCAATATAAACATTTGGACTAAGGAAACCAGCTTCACTTTCTCCAACCGCACTGAATCCGTATACGATTGATCCAAACCCGATGGTCGAGAATACGAGTGATAGTATATCAATCTTTGGTTTCGTAACCTCCGATACATTGATTAAATATTTATATGCAAAGGCAATGGAGAATAGGGCGAATGGGATAACTGTAATAAATAAGTAACGCCATCCTAAATATTCAACAATGATGCCTGAAAGTGTAGGACCGATAGCAGGAGCAAACATAATGACCAGACCTATTAACCCCATAATTTTCCCACGTTTATGTGGTGGATAAATTAGTAAAAACACATTGAAAATGATCGGCATTAGTAATCCGGTTCCAACTGCCTGGATTAACCGACCAACTAATAAAATCGGAAAAGTAGGTGCTATTGCGCTTATTGTCGTCCCAATCGTAAAGACAGTCATCGTTCCTAAAAATAATTGTCTTGTCGTGAACCATTGTAGTAATAAGGCAGATACTGGGATAACAACGCCCATTACTAGCATAAATCCTGTTGCCATCCATTGTACAGTAGGCAAGGAAATATGAAATTCCTCCATCAAGGTTGTAAGTGCAATATTTAATAACGTTTCGTTTAATATTGCAAAAAAAGCGCCAATAATTAAGGAAAGCATAATTGGCATCACTTTAACATCTGGATTATCCGCCAGATATTCATATTTCTTTGTCCCGTTATTTTCTTTCAAATAGAAAAACCTCCATCTATCTTTTTATTATTCATTAGAAATGAAACTACATCTATTGTGATATCTAGAAAAATTAGCGGTCTCAACGGTTTAAATCTTTTTATTCCTAATATAACTTAACATGAAATGAATTTAGATTGATAGGGATTTGTGAAAATATAAGGAAAAGGTTTTCAGGTTGTTTTTTAATCGTTAAAGAATCTTTAAATTTATCAACTGCATTTAATAAGATGATTTAATAATAAATCAACAGGGTATACTATATTATTATATAAAGCAGGAGGGTATTCAATTGAGAACAGACGAAAAAAACATATCAGTCTTTGCCCTTGGCGGCTTAAATGAAATTGGGAAAAATATGTACGCTATTGAATATGGAAATGATATCGTAGTCATCGATTGCGGAAATAAATTCCCAGATGAAAGTTTATTAGGAATTGATCTCATTATCCCTGATATGTCTTATCTTATAGAGAACCAAGAAAAGGTAAGAGCTTTGATTGTCACACATGGACATGAAGATCATATTGGCGGCATCCCTTTCTTCTTGAAAAAAATGAATGTACCTGTTTATGCCACAAGATTCACACTTGGAATCATCGAACTTAAATTAAAAGAACATAGAATTTTAAGAGAAAGCAAACTTTATGAAATTAACTCAGATTCAAAGGTCGAAATTGGTGAGATGACTATCAACTTTTTTAAAGTAAATCACAGTATCCCGGATTGTTTAGGAATTGTGTTTGATACGCCTGAAAGTAGAATTGTACATACGGGAGACTTTAAGTTTGATTTGACCCCTGCTAATCGGGAACGTCCGGAGATTCACAAAATGGCGGAGATTGGGAGCAAAGGAGTTCTGCTACTTCTATCCGAAAGTACGAACGCGGAGCGCGGCGGATATACTCCATCAGAGCAAATGGTCGGTGAAAATTTGGAAAGTATGTTTATGAAAGCTAAAAGAAAAGTGATTGTTTCTACTTTTGCTTCCAATGTCAGTCGTATTCAGCAGGTTGTCCATGCCTCGCAAAAAACGAATCGAAAAATTGCCTTGCTTGGTCGTTCCATGGTAAATGTCGTAAGGGTTGCAAGGGAAAGAGGTTATGTAAATATTCCCAAAGGTATGTTAATTGAAGCGGATGAAATCAATGAATTCGCCCCGGAAATGGTGACGATTCTTTGTACAGGTAGTCAGGGAGAACCAATGGCTGCACTTAGTCGCCTTTCAACAGGTAATTTTCGCGGTGTAGAAATTCTTGCGGAAGATACCGTCATCTTTGCCGCAGGCCCAATTCCCGGAAATGAAAAGAATGTCACCAGCATTGTAGATAACTTATATCAACTAGGAGCTAATGTCATTTATGGATCTGGAAGTAGTTCAGGAGTGCATGTTTCTGGACATGGCTATCAAGAAGACTTAAAGCTTATGTTGACACTTATGAAACCAACGTATTTTATTCCAATCCATGGGGAATATCGTATGCTACACCATCATCAAATGCTCGCTGAATCTGTTGGTGTTGATGCAGAAAATATATTTATTTTAAAAAATGGCGATGTTGTAGATATGGAAAACTCCATTGCTCGTAGTTCAAGATCTATACCAGTGGGCAGTACATATGTTGATGGGATAGATGAAGGAATGATGAAATTTGTATTACAGGATCGTAAGCGAATTTCAGAAGATGGAATGCTCATGATCATTCTTCCGATGAGTAAAGCAGAAGGGGAAATGCTTGCAGAACCTGAAATAGTTTCTCGAGGATTCCTAGATGATCATTTCTCAGAAATAAGAAAAGGAATCAACCAGATTATTAGAGATACTATTGAAGAGCTTCATGAGGCCAATCGATATTCATGGAATGCGAAAAAGAAACAGATTAAGAAATTAGTTTGGAAGTATGTAAAAGAGAAAACGAAAAAAGAACCAATGATTATTCCTATTTTGATTGAAATTTAATAAAATGTATGATGTCTTTTCTATATGTCAATCAGTTAAGGGACCATCTTTCTAATCAATGCTTCGGGTAACACCGAAGTATTGATTTATTTTTTATCCCTCCTAAATAGGCAGTAAGACCCCCACTGATGGAAGTCTCCTTTATGTAAGCAAATCATTTTGTGATTAATCAGCAAACAGTGTTGAGCGCTTTCACTTTAGTTCTTAACATGCACAATGGTATAATGTTGTTGTGATATTGACGTAAGTTTAATTATCATCAAGAGCATTGGCTAATAAAGGGAGAAGACAATTTTGAGATACATAGTTTCTAAGGCTTTGAATAATAATGTCATTATTGCTTTAAATGAAAATAAAGAAGAAGTCGTTTTAATTGGAAAAGGTATTGGATTTAATAAAAAGAAAGAGGATGTCATAAAAGAAGAAACGGTAGAAAAACTATTTGTGTTACGAAATAAAGTAGAGCAGGAGAACTATTTAAAGTTACTTCCTAATATGGATGAATCCATTCTTGAGACTATTATCACTGCAACAGAAATGATTAAACGTAAATCTAACGTACTACTAAAAGAAAAGGTGCATGTTGCTTTGACCGATCATATTCTGTTTGCGCTTACCCGTCTTCATCGAGGAATGGAAATAAAAAATCCATTTCTAGCAGAAACGAAAGCCTTGTATCCTTTTGAATATGAAATAGCTGCAGAGGTGGTCGATTATATGAACCATACACTCGACATTCATCTGCCTGAGGGAGAAATCGGATTTATTGCTTTACATGTCCATAGTGCAATAACCGATAAATCATTATCAGAGCTTAGTACGTATTCTAATTTAATTTCGCAAATAGTGGAAACCATTGAGGAACAACTGGATATTAATATAGACCGCGAAAGTATTGATTTTTTCCGTCTAATTAGACATGTTCGCTATACGATTGAACGTGTGTTAAAAGGAGAAAAAATGGAAGAACCAACAAAATTAGCTAACCTATTGAAAAGCGAATATCCAGTGTGCTATAATCTTGCATGGAAGCTTATTAAAATCATACAGCAAACCTTAAAAAAACCTGTTTATGATGCGGAAGCGGTTTATTTAACCATGCATCTGCAGCGTTTACTTGTAAAAAAGAATTCATAATTTCATTACGTGTAACTGATTCGATCAGGCATGAGTAGAGATTAATGAGGAAAGAGAGATTGGGTAAAACTAACCCTATCGCTTATTTTCCCATACTCTATTCATGCCTTTTTTATTTGCAAAATAGTTTGGGTTGCTGTAGAGAAATAAGTTCAAACAAAAAGAGGAGGGTGTTTTATGTTTAAACAAGCTTTTGGTGTTTTACAGAAGATTGGAAAAGCACTAATGCTTCCAGTTGCTTTACTTCCAGCTGCGGGACTATTACTTGGTTTTGGTAATGCGGCGCAACAGGAAACCATGCTTGAATACTTGCCATTCTTACATGCAGATTGGATTCAACTTGTTGCAACTGTGATGGAAGATGCAGGTAATATTATTTTTAGTAACTTAGCTTTAATTTTTGCTGTCGGAGTAGCGATCGGCCTTGCTAGTGATGGGGCTGCTGCTCTTGCTGCTTTGGTTGGTTACTTAGTACTAAACCAGGTGATGGGATCCTGGCTTGGTGTGACACCAGAGATGATTGATGCCGATCCCAGCTTTGCAAGTGTATTAGGAATCCCGACATTGCAAACGGGTGTATTTGGCGGTATTATCGTTGGTTTAATCGCAGCATTTTCTTATAATCGATACCATAATATTGAGATGCCATCTTTCTTAGGATTCTTTGCCGGAAAGCGATTTGTACCCATTGCAACGGCTGTCTTTTCATTTATTGCTGGTTTAATTCTATTATTCGTATGGCCACCTGTGCAAAATGCAATGAATAGCGCGTCCTATTGGTTAATCGAAGAAGGAACCTATTTAGGTGTATTTTTATTTGGTTTTATTAAACGACTACTAATTCCATTTGGTTTACACCATATTTTCCACGCGCCATTTTGGTATGAATTTGGTTCGTATGTAACTGCTGCAGGTGATACAGTTCGTGGAGATATGACGATATTTTTCGCGCAATTACGTGATAACGTTGACATCACAGCGGGTAATTTCATGGCTGGGGAATATCCCATTATGATGTTTGGTCTTCCTGCTGCCGCACTTGCGATGTACCATACGGCAAGACCTGAGCGGAAAAAGTTAGTTGCAGGATTACTTGCATCAGGAGCACTAACATCATTCCTAACTGGTATTACGGAACCACTTGAGTTTTCGTTTATGTTTGTATCACCATTATTATTCCTACTCCATGCTTTCTTAGATGGACTATCATTTATGATTATGACGTTCTTAAGCGTAAACATTGGATACACCTTCTCTGGTGGATTTATCGACTTTGCTTTATTCGGAATTTTACCAGGAAAAGAGCCTTGGTGGCTTGCCATTTTAGTAGGTATCGGATTCGCGGTCATTTATTACATCTTGTTTAGATTCTTTATTAAGAAATTTAATCTAATGACTCCTGGTCGTGAAGCAGTTGAAGATGAAAAAGCAGAATCAAAAGGTAATGCTGGAGACTTAGCTTTTGATGTTTTAGAGGCGATGGGTGGACAAGAAAATATTGCGCACTTGGATGCATGTATTACAAGACTCCGTGTTTCTGTCCATGATATTCAATCGGTTGATAAGGATGGATTAAAAGATTTAGGCGCTGCTGGTGTCCTTGAAGTTGGTAATAATATTCAGGCTATCTTTGGTCCGCGTTCTGAGATTATTAAAGGACAAATGCAAGATATTATGTCTGGGAAAAAACCTCGTCCAGCAAAAGAGGTAAATCAAGAGTCAGAAATAACACAACAAATCGAGGAAGTTAATCCGGAAGCCTTACAAAATGAAATAGTGGATGAAGCCTTTATTTCTCCAATTAAAGGGGAGATTGTTCCGATCACAGAGGTTCCAGACCAAGTATTTGCCGGAAAAATGATGGGTGATGGATTTGCAATTAAGCCAGAGGAAGGATTGATTGTATCACCTGTTAATGGAACCATTCTTAATGCATTCCCTACCAAACATGCACTTGGGATTAAATCCGAGGGTGGAAGAGAAATTCTCATTCATGTCGGGCTTGATACCGTGAATCTTCATGGGGAAGGCTTTGAAATGTTAATAAAAGAGGGAGATGTGGTAAAAACTGGACAACCTCTATTAAAAGCGGATCTACAATATATTGGTGATCATGCGAAATCAACGATTACACCAATTGTATTCACAAACCTTAAAGACGGTGAAAAGGTTATTATCGAGAAACAAGGAAATGTTGAACGAGAAGAAGAAAACATTATAAAAATTGAAGGATAAATTGGGATGAACAGGATCCCATTCCCATTAACAAAGACGGTTTCTATAGAGTGTATTCTGTAGAAACCGTCTTTTCTTATATTTGTTGCAGGCTCCAATTAACCTGAAGCCATAAAATAAAAAAATAGTTTAAAAAGGTGATTGACATTTCAAAAAATACTAGGTAAACTAATAAATACAATTAAACCACTAGGATTAGTAACTTATATAGAGAGGTGGAGGGACTGGCCCAACGAAGCCTCGGCAACAGACTTACAATAGTACTGTGCCAATTCCAGCAAGTATTTAACTTGATAGATAAGAAGAGCAAAGTGAACCTTGTTGTTTCACCCCTTTTCTTCTTCAGAATTGGGTTTTTTAATGCTGATTGGGCTACCAAAGGCATTCAATGTTTAAGCTCTTCATTTAGGAAATCATGTAATAGAAGAAAACAGAAGTTTAAAGAGTATGCCATTTATCCACCTAAACGAGCAGCAAGACACCCACCTTAAACTTCCAGGGAACAAAGAAGGTAGTTGGGAGATCATGCACGTAAAGGTCCGATAAGTGCAACTAACTATCAGTGGAGGATGAAGGAAAACCGCACTAATGGAAGTCTTTTTTATTTCTCATGACATTTCTTGAAAAAGGGGGAAAACTAGTTTGGATAAGATTGATGATGTACAACTCAATCATATTTTAACTGCATTAAAAGAATTAGAATATGGATCAGTAGTCATTACAGTCCATGATGGAAAGATTACACAAATAGACACAACCGAGAAAAAACGTTTTTCCTTAACGAAAAATCGTTCTTAAGGTACTTGATGTTGTGAAGGGGCTATGGGGCAGCTGGGAAGAGTATATATAGGCACTTAGTAAACATTGAATTTATCTATGTTTACTAAGTGTTTTTTTGTTGTTAGGAAATTATAAAATTTGCTGCATGTGGATACTTATTCAGAATAGGCCACGTCCGGTTTCAGCGCTAAAGCCGTAGCTAGACTTCCTTCACCTCCGGACGTCGTTATACGGGCGCTTGCGCCTTTGTTCTTACTTCTAAAAATTATTTTAGGAGATATGAGGCACCGTGGCTTCGCGCTGCCTTAGAATACCATGTAGATTTTTGTAAAAACTTTAGTAAAGTTCCAAAAATATATTGCCAAACTTTGGTTAGATACTATAATATTGTTATCAGTATTACGATTTTTTTACAAAAATATTACAAGTTAGGGAGAAAGATATGTCGAAGAAAAAAATTTGGATTTGGGTGAGTATTGGTGTTGTAATACTTCTGCTTTCAGGGGGAACTGGTTTATTCTTGTTACAGCGTTCAGCAATTGCTGCTTTTGGTAATGAGGAGTTCGAGCCGTATGGGGAAAAAGTAGAACTTCTAATGGAAATGAACGAAGATATGTCTTTATATACTGCTTTTTCCGGTAAGGTAGAGGCAGAAAAGATGGAAAAGGTATTCCCTGATCCGGAGAAAGGTACGGTTAAGGAAATTTTTGTTTCAGAGGGAGAAGAAGTAAAAGAGGGCACTAAACTATTTGAATATGAATTGACAGATGATTTAACGGTGGAAAAGGATCAAAAACAAGTAGAGTTAGAAATGGCATATGTGGAAATTAACCACTTGAAAAAACAAAAAGAACAGTTGGAAAAGAGTATCAAAGGAGCTTCTAGTAATGTGAAAACCTCGGAAGAAATTGGGGAAGAAGGGGTAGACGATAAAGCGTCATTGGAATCCGAACTAGAGCAAGTAAATTTTGATTTAAGAGTGAATAACCTACAAGCAGAGCAAATCCAAAACGAGCTTGATGCATTGAAGAAGAAAGTAGATTCCCCAATTGTTGTTAGTAAAGGTTCAGGGGTTGTCCAATCCATTAATCAGGATTTAATAGAAGGGGCTCCGTATGGACAAGAAGGTGGAAGCCCTGGTCCGCTAATCACGATAGTTAAGACGGGAGCTTACTTAATAAAAAGTGAAGTAAATGAACTATTACTCGACACAATTGCTGTTGACGATGAAGTTCGTATTACAACGAAAAATGGAACTGATGGTGAATGGATTGGTAGAATTGTAGAGATAGGGAAGCTTCCTGTAGGTAATGACGAAGAAAATGTGGACGAATATTATGAGGAAGGTAATCCCCAAACCTCTAAATATCCATTTACTGTATTATTAGAAGAACATGAAGGTCTTGAAATTGGTTTTCACGTTAATCTAGAACCGGTAGGAGCTGAAGGTGAATCAGCAGGTGATACCATTGTTATTCCGATTGATTATATTGTGCAGGACGAAGAAGAACCGTATGTATGGGCTGTCGATACGGAGACGAACGAAACGTATAAGCAAGTTGTAGAAATGAATGTAATGGATGATGGTTTTTTTGTTGAAGTTCCATCAGGATTAACACTAGAAGATTATATTGTATATCCGGATCCTTCCGTAAAAGAAGGAAAGAAGGTTGAGATCATTGACAATGATACGTTTGAAGAATTTGAGTAAATCTTACAATTTGGGTAAGGAAGAGATTCCGATTCTAAAGCGAATTAGTTTAGACGTTGAGGAAGGAGAGTTCCTTGCAATAATGGGACCATCTGGTTCAGGGAAATCAACGTTAATGAATATTTTAGGTTGTCTTGACCTTCCAAGTTCAGGAGATTATGAGTTAGAATCGATGAATATGTTAACTGGACATGCAAATAAGTTAGCAGAAATTCGTAATCAATTTATCGGTTTTGTTTTTCAATCATTCCATTTATTGCCACGCTTAACTGCTTTGCAAAATGTGGAACTACCATTAATTTATAGTGGGTTGAAGAAAAAGGAGCGAAAAGAAAGAGCAATGGATGCTCTAAAAAAGGTAGGATTGGAAGATAGAGCCTCATTCAGACCTCCGCAATTATCAGGTGGACAGAGACAGCGTGTTGCCATTGCACGGGCGATTGTGAATAAACCCAAATTTATATTAGCCGACGAACCAACAGGAGCGCTCGATACAAAAACCGGAGAGCAAATACTTTCCCTTTTTAAAAAATTAAATGGGGAAGGGGTAACCATCATTATGATCACACATGATGAGGAAGTGGCTAAAAAGGCGGATCGAATTATTTATATTCGCGATGGTGAGTTATTTAAAGAGAGGAGCGAAGACGTTCATGCTTGAAAACATTCGTATCTCCTTTCAATCGATATGGGGTCATAAACTCCGTTCGTCTTTAACCATGCTTGGTGTTATTATAGGAATTGCTGCAGTTATAGCGATTTTTGCTATTATTCAAGGAAGAAGTGAGGACTTAAAAAGTAACCTAATTGGAATGGGAAATAATACAATAAATGTTGTCTTTGAAGAAGAAGATATGTATGGTGAAGAAGGTATGTGGGGGGGAGAAATGTCTAATCGGAGTGCCCCTCCTATTAAGCAAGAAGCAATTGAAGAAATTCTTACATATCCGAACGTTAACGGCATGTCTATCTATTATGAGGGATGGCAGGAGGCTTATCATTTAATAAATGTTACCCACCCAAGACTATTAGGTATTGATGAAAGGTATTTTGATCTTTTCCCAACTACCATGGTTGAGGGAAGGGAATTTACTGAATCAGATTTTGCTTCATACAATCAAGTTGCTCTAATCAATGAAGTGGCAATGAGTGAATTATTCCCTGAAGGTGATGCTCTTCATCAAACCATCGACATTGGTGGCATACCATTTAAAGTAGTGGGAATATTTTCCGATGCAATAGAGGATAGCGATTGGTACTATCCCGAGTCAACCATTTATTTGCCAACTACAATCTGGCCATTGTTAAATGGGTTTGATGCGCCGATGCAGGTTGCCGTACAGGCAAGTTCTTCAGAAACGATTCAAGAAGTCGGAACAATGGCAGCCGATCGCTTAAATATGGATTTACCTCCATATGAAACGGCGATTTATCAAGTTGCTGACTTTGAAAGAATGATGGAGGAAATATCACAATATGATCAAGCTTTTGCCTTTATCCTTGGTGGGATAGCAAGTATCTCATTACTGGTAGGTGGAATTGGTGTCATGAATATCATGCTTGTTTCCGTTACAGAACGAACAAGGGAAATCGGGATCAAGAAGGCATTGGGCGCAAAACGGTATGTTATTTTAGCTCAATTTCTAACGGAATCCGTTGTTTTAACAAGTATTGGTGGTATCATTGGTATTCTTTCTGGATTAGGAATTGCTAAAGCCATATCGGTATTTGCGAATATGCCATACTTTGTTTCGGTACCAGCAATTATTGGTTCCTTTATTTTCTCCATGTTCATTGGTATTATTTTTGGAATTCTACCATCTATTAAAGCTTCGAAGTTACAGCCGGTTGAAGCATTGCGTTATGAATAGGATTAGCGAAGTTAGGTGAAAAAGGTTGATTTACACTACAACTTTCTGACAAAAAGATAACAGCCATAGAACCAGAAATTATGAGGGTTCAAGGCTGTTTTTTATTCATTTTAACTGCAAAACACAGGTGATGGTGATTTTTAGGGGAATTTTACGTTTTCTTATTGTTTATATAAGTATATAGTTATATACTTATTAAGTAATAAACTTAGAAGGGGAACTGAATATGCCACAAACAAGTATGGAGATCGAGAAAGCCACAATAATTCTGAAATTACTTGGTGATAAAACAAGATTAACCATGATGAAATTAATAGATGATGAAGCTTGTTGTGTATGTGAATTGGTGGAGATCTTTCAAACTAGTCAACCCTCCATTAGCCAACATTTACGTAAATTGAAAGACTTAGGATTGGTTAAGGAAGATAGAAGAGGACAATGGATCTTTTATTCGGTAGATAAATGCAATAAGTATTATCCATTTATTAAGCCAATTCTTGATCAAATTCCTAGTCAAGAATATAAATTAAAAGAGCTGGAAGAAAAAGGAACACGCATTTCTTGTTGTTAGAATTGGAGGTATTATTTTGTCAGTAACGCTTTTACTCGCAATATTAATCTTTGTTGCAACCATAGTCCTAGTAATATGGCAGCCAAAAGGTTTAAATATCGGCTGGTCGGCAATGGGTGGTGCTGTGATTGCTTTACTGGTAGGAGTAGTAGGATTTGGTGATGTAATCGAAGTAACGGGAATCGTTTGGAATGCCACTTTAGCATTTGTTGCTATTATTCTTATTTCTTTAATACTAGATGAGATTGGATTATTTGAGTGGGCAGCATTACATATGGCGCGAATTGCTAAGGGAAATGGGACAAAGATGTTTGTTTATATCAGTATCTTAGGTGCAATTGTAGCAGCCTTTTTCGCAAATGATGGTGCAGCATTAATTCTTACACCAATTGTACTCGCCATGGTAAGAAACTTAAACTTTAAAGAAAAGATGATCTTTCCATTTATTATGGCCAGTGGATTTATCGCGGATACGACTTCATTGCCGTTCATCGTTAGTAATCTAGTGAATATCGTATCGGCAGATTTCTTTGGAATAGGTTTTGTAGAATATGCATCGAGAATGATTATTCCTAACCTATTTTCACTTGTAGCAACGATTACCGTATTGTTCATTTATTTTAGAAAAAGTATCCCAAAATCGTATGATGTTTCTAAAATAAGTGAACCGAAAACTGCCATTAAAGATGATAAAATGTTTCAGATATCATGGTATGTTCTAGGATTACTACTTGTCGGTTATTTTATAAGTGAATTTATTACGCTTCCTGTTTCTATTGTTGCTGGGGTTATTGCTATATTCTTTATCCTTATGGCAAGAAATAGTAAAGCTGTAAATACGAAAGCAGTGATAAAAGGAGCACCATGGGATATCGTATTCTTTTCCATTGGAATGTATGTGGTCGTCTATGGATTAGGAAATGCCGGGCTTACATCTGCTTTAGCAAGTATCATTCAAACCGTAGCGGATCAAGGTTTATTTGTAGCAACGGTTGTTATGGGATTTATCGCTGCTTTCCTATCATCCATCATGAATAATATGCCAACTGTTATGATTGATGCTTTAGCCATAGCGGAAACCAATACTTCTGGTGTATTAAGAGATGCCTTGGTTTATGCGAACGTGGTTGGATCGGATTTAGGTCCCAAAATTACACCAATAGGTTCATTAGCTACATTAGTTTGGCTTCATGTATTATCCCAAAAAGGGGTTAAAATTTCATGGGGAACTTATTTTAAAACAGGAATCATTTTGACAATCCCAATACTATTTATTACACTAATCGGCCTATATTTAACGTTACTAATTTCTTAACAGAGATGATACTACGTCATAATGAAAAGGAGAACCGATATGTTTAAAAGGTCAATTTACTTTTTATGTACAGGAAATTCATGCAGAAGCCAAATGGCAGAAGGGTGGGCAAAAAAATATCTTGGTGATGAATGGGAAGTTAGAAGTGCGGGTATTGAAGCACATGGACTTAATCCCAAAGCGGTAAAGGCAATGAATGAGGTTGGCATTGATATTTCTAACCAACATTCAGAAATGATTGATACGGAGTTTTTAAATCATGCAACGCTAGCAGTTACATTGTGTGGAGATGCAAAAGACCGCTGTCCGATGACTCCTCCGCATGTGAAAAGGGAACATTGGGGTTTTGATGACCCTGCCAAAGCAGAAGGTACGGAAGAAGAAATATGGGCAGTATTTCGGCGCGTTCGTGATGAGATAGGTGAACGAATGATACGATTTGCGGAAACTGGGAAATAAACAATAATTAAGCCTGTAAGTCTAGAGGTATACAAAAATAATCAAAAGCACTCAAAAAGATTGTAAAACCAATCTTTTTGAGTGCTTTTATAATGATTACATTGACATTATTAGCATGTAGGCGGAAGCGATTTTGTATTAAGAATAGATTGTTTAAATGCTTTTTCATCCTTTAGTCTACGATGGCCCTTAACTAAAGTCAGTACCCTTGATATCCTTTCGCAACTTTATGCTTCTATTTTATTATACACATTCTTCCAAATCTCCCATGGATATTTTTCTGTTGGTGGAGGGGAAAGGACTTCTACCATTTCTTTCTTTACTGGATGTTCGAACCGTAATGAGTGTGCCCAAAGTGCAATTTGTTGTCCAGGTCGATTTACGTTTTGTCCATATTTTTGATCTCCGTATATTGGCGTTCCATTTGCGGAAAGCTGGACACGTATTTGATGTGGTCGACCAGTGTGAAGTTGAACGGATAGAAGACTTAATTTTTTTGTTTTGGCAATCGTTTTATAGTCGAGAAGCGCCTTCTTTGCGTTTTTATGATTGGCTGCTACCGTATACACTTTGTTTTCGCGGTTGTTCTTCACGAGGTGGTGTTCCAGTAATGCCTGATCTTTTTGTGGCACGCCCCGTACAACAGCCAAATACGTTCTTTCCATTGCTTGCCTCCGGATTAAATCCGACATACGTGAAGCAGCTTTTGATGTTTTCGCAAAAACCATCACACCACCAACAGGACGATCCAAACGATGAACAAGACCAAGATAGACGTTTCCCGGTTTTTGATATCGAATTTTTAAATCCTGCTTTAACATAGAAAGAAAGTCAATATCCCCTGTACGATCTCCCTGAACAGGTATGTTTATTGGCTTCTCCACAAGTAATAGATGATTATCTTCAAATAAAACTGAAATTCTCACACATACCAATACTCCCTTAACATGATGTCTCGTAATCTATTTATCCCACCCAAATGGGCAGTAAAACTCCCATCTCAAACAAAGAAGGTAGGTGGGAGATCAACTGCCCGTAAAGGTCCGATAAGTGCGACTAACCATTAGTGGGGATGAAGGATACCCACACTGATGGAAGTCTTCTTTATTTTAACTACATAACATCTTAAACGATGATAAGCATATTGCATATAACTCTATTATGAAAGGAATCTATTGTCAAAGGTTCTGATTGTTTATATGAAAATATCGGAAATTAATTTATTGAGCAATTCCTTTGAAATCTGATAATTATTTCGTCCTTGGTGGTTGCTGTGAAGTGTATAGCGAATGTTCGTATTCGTGTGGATGAAAAAGGAAGAGTTCTAGACAAAAATGATTCTCCAATCCGCGGGCTGCTTGCGGCAGGAGAAATGATTGGTGGCATATTCTACCATAATTATCCAGGTGGATCCGGATTAATGTCAGGTGCGGTATTTGGTAGATTATCAGGACAATCTGCAGCAAATTATGTTCTTGAGACAACGGAGGTAGCTGGTAATTAAAAATGGAAAAAATAGAAGTCCCATAATCAACCTTTTATTTAGTTGATACAAAAGAAAGTAGCGATTGTCTAATGTTGAATATCACTGAATGATAAATCTAAAGCATTTCCCGTTAATTTGGGAAATGCTTTTAAATGCTTGTCTTGCATTTTCAGCGAGGATCTGTTGAATGAGGTAGTACAACATGAGGGGTTATCATCGTTGTCTGGAAAGTTCGCGAAGTTTTCTCTCGTGTTGGGCATTTTTACTCAACAAATAATCCGTGGTTTCTTGTGTTTCTGTCAATTCTACTCGAATTCCATCGACCTTTTTTTCAAGCCGATCAAAGCGGTTATTCATTTTGGATTCCAGGTCAAATATAGAGTTCTCTATTTTAGAATTCATTTCATCAAATCTTTTCTCAATTTGTTTGGAATGAACTTTTAATGCATGTAGAATTTCCTTTAGTACGGTTTCTTGTTCCATTTTTATACCTCCTGTTAAACATTATAGATAAGGGGGATTCATTAGATTTTTCCATTAGTAGAATGGGATGATTTTAAACCTTTAACTAACATTATCAGCATATTACCATAGAGAAACCTTATGTGAAGATCTATTGAATGAGGTAATACAACATGAGGTGGTTATCATGATTGCTTGGAAAGTTCGCGAAGTTTTCTCTCATGTTGAGCATTTTTACTCAACAAATAATCCGTGGTTTCTTGTGTTTCTGTCAATTCTACTCGAATTCCATCGACCTTTTTTTCCAGCCGGTCAAAGCGGTTATTCATCGTAGATTCCAAATTATCTATCCTGGATTCGAAGTTATCCATTCTAGATTCAAAGTTATCCATTCTAGATTCAAAATTGTTCATCTTAGAATTCAATACATCAAATTTCTTCTCAATTTCTTCGGAATGAATTTTTAATGCGTGTAGAATTTCCTTTAACATAGTTTCTTGTTCCATTTTTTCACCTCCTACTAAACATTATAAATGAACTTGGACATCCTGTGAAGTAGTGAAGAATTATGTATGTATTTGCTGATTATGTTTGTTTTTATAGTTTTTGTATAAGGTAAAAAAATATTCAAACCTAACCTTAATCTTAAAGTAATCTCATTAGAATAAAAACATATAACTACACAAAAGCTAAAAATATAAAATCAAATGAAAATGGTCTCGGGAAGTACAAAAAAACTTGCTAAAATTGAAAAGGATGTCGTGATATGTTTAATTTACGTGGGGATGCACATAAAATTTACCTTCATTTAAGAAAAACACCTCATCAAATTCGAGAGACAAAATATTTAAAAGAAATTGAAGAAATCCGTACGTTTTATCAATCCATAGAGACGGACGTATTAAAGTTGATACACTATCGCATGATCAAAGAAAAGAATGGCTCTGGAATGATTCCTATCTTTGTAACCGCCATACCATGGCTACTCTTTTTATTCTCCACACATTTAGAAAATTTTCTTTTTCAAGATGGTAGTATGCTTTGGTTATTTTTCAGCTTAATTTATTTACTATTTTTAGTAATAACTGTGATTTTACACTTTCGTGAGAATGCTTGGGCTGCCTTTCATATTGAGATTATTCAAGACATTATAAAAGATAGAAATGAAGCAGGTGTTACGGGTGGGTGATGGTAAGATTATGTAGGATGGTTTCGGTGATTATGTCCTGCTAGATCCAAAAGCATCAGACTTACTTAAAAATTGTCTCATGAAGCGGATTCTTTCAACTCAACGATACATCCGCCTTTTGTATTCTTCCCCGTAAATTTCAATGTATAATAACGTCGTTCTGCTTCAAATGAAAAACTTCCCGATTGGCTATCATAAAATTCCTTATGAAAATAATGATTCATTTTGATATCCTTCCATTCTAGGATGAGAGATCCGGCTTCAACGGTAACATCATATGATACAGTAACTTTACTTCCTTTTTTCACCAAGAAACAATAGTAATGATAACCATTATATTTTTTATAAGATGCACGAAAACGATTTTTCGTTTTTTTTCGTTATATGGGATAGATATGTTTGTCTTCTTATTGATAGTATTCCTTTTTTATAAAGGGCAAATAAAATGGTTAATATAATGACGCTTGGTATGAATTCCAGTGTAATCACCTCCTTGGGATAATGGTTGCTTTATTATGATAACAACATGAATGGCTTTAAGTAAATATGGTATATTATGGTCTATTCAAATAAAAAGCTATCATAGACAGATCTGAGATAGGTTCTGTCTATGATAGCTTTATTAATTAGTTTAAACGAATAGGAAACTCCAGCCAATTGTGTGGAATGTCCTTTTGTTCCTTTTTATAATATATTTGTAGCTCCACCGTCGATGACAAATTCTGCTCCTGTTGAGAAGGATGAGTCGTCTGATGCAAGGAATAGCACTAATTTTGATACTTCCTTAGGATCTCCCATTCTACCTAATGGGTAAGTGGCATCCAATTCTTTTTTGGATAATTTTGTGGCTTCTGACGCGTAATCAGCCATAGCGGTAGTGATATAACCAGGATGAATCGAGTTAATACGGATTCCTTTAGCTGCATATTCTGCTGCTGCATCTTTTGTCATTACTCGTACGGCACCTTTGCTTGCTCCGTATAGTAGGTGACCGGCACTTCCTCTTAGACCAGCGATTGAGGATGCATTGATAACGGATCCAGTATTATTCTTTTCCATTACCGGAAGCACATGTTTTAACCCGAGGAACACACCCGTAACATTAATTCCCATTAATTTATTCCATGTATCCAAATCAATTTCCGGAATCGGTTTGATAATATAAATACCAGCATTATTAAATAAGACGTCAATTTTATCGAACGTTTTGGTCGTTTCAGAAACAACATTTTTCCAATCTTCTTCTTTACTAACATCGTGTTTCACGAATAGTGCATCTTTATTAATCTCTTTTATTTCCTGTAATACTTTATTGCCTTCCTCTTCGCTAATATCTGTTATAACTACTTTTGCTCCTTCTTTTGCGAATAGAGTGCAGTTTGTCTACCGATTCCAGCAGCACCTCCAGTAATGAGTGCAACTTTTCCATCTAATTTTCCCATATGATTACCTCCTGTTTAAATCTTGGTGTTAAAGAAACTACTTAAATTATCTTCCTAATTTCAAATAGGTGTCAAGAAATATGAACCTTTTACATGTAACCCGTAACCAAAACTGAAATTTAGATTTCTCGAGTTGACTATTTTATTATTTGTCTGACGTATAGAAACATACGTAATATAGTCGGATTTAATTATTTACCAGAATTGAATTTTTGAAATAAAAACCACTTGAATCACCCTTATGCTTTGTGGTTAATGAAATAAAACTTTTTATTTTACACCATCATAAAACGTATTGTCAATAAAGAATTTGTGATATTTTCGAAAAAATGTTATAATAAGTCTTAACATCATTTTTTCCTTTTTAAACGGAAGAAAAGAAAAAATATAATAATAATTGGCTGAGCTTTAAAAGTAAGTTAGTTGATTGGAATTATCAACTTAATTTCTTATATGGAACCGAGTTTTTATACTACGAGGGAGGATTAAATAATGAATTTAATCAATAAGAAAGTTACACACGAGCATTTTGGCATGGGTAGTATAGTTAAACAAAGTGATTCTTTTATTGAAATACATTTTGGAACGGAAAATAAAAAGTTTGTTTTTCCTGATGTATTTGGAAAACACCTAAAACTCCATGATAAAGGCGCTGCTCATTCAATTGAAAAAGTTATACAGAAAAAGGAAATGGAACGGAAACAGGAAGAATGGAAGAAGGAAGAAGAAAAAAAACTAAGGCGTGAAGAACAGGAACTTCGCTTGGAACATGAAAGACTTATGAAAAATCATAAACTTCATCCTCAATCACAGATGGTTTATTGGTGTGACACGGAAGAACAGAATAGTTCCCTATCTGAGTGGAAGGTTTTTTCAGGCGAAATAAAAAGTGGTGTTAACAAAGGGAAACCAAACAAACCTAATCGTATGCACCAAAATAGTGCTTGCCTTTTAACAGCAAGGGATTCTAGCATGCCCGAAAAAGACAGACGTATCTTAGGTGTCTATATGGTAAATGAAGATTTTATCGGTAAGCTATGTGAAGATGGATATATTCCTGCTCATTCAGAATACAGACTAAAGCTTTCAGAACAGGAATCAGATCAGATGCTCTTTTGGAAATATTATGTAAATGAGAAATTCCCCCACAAAATGACATGGAATACAGGTAAATACCGTTATTTTGATAATTTATGGATGGCTCAAATTTTGCTTGATATGGTTTCTTTGAAAAGTGACCCAAAGGAACGAGAGCTGGCACAACGCTTTTTTGAACATTTTTGTAAAATGAATCAAATAAGAGACCAAGAATTACCAAAGCCTAATGGCGCATTAATGCGTATTTAGAGGCTAGTCCAATAGTAAATAAAGGGGGATCTGTTATCCAGTATAGGGGACAGACATCTTTCCCCCCTTCACTAATATGATTCGTAAATAATACTTTCTTATTATGTATGATTCGACAAGTTACAAAAAGGGAATGGCGGTGAATTTCGAATGGTTGCACGACCAGTCCCATTACATTTATCCGTCTTTTCTTTTTCATCATTTTTTCTTTAATGGCTTTCCTGTTAACGATGTTGATCTATTAAATTTGGGTTACCATCCGGATCTTCTCATGTAATAAATGCTGGTCCTTGTGGATACATCGGTTTATACAATTCTCTGTCGAACATCTGTGAAAGCTTTTAAATTTTCAGCGTTACTATCCCACCTTTGATTAACCGTCAGAACATTTTTTAAGATTCCTCGGGAAAGATCCAACACCGCATGTCCGTTCTCTTGATAAGCTAATTCTCCTTGCCTAGAGTTATAAATCCCGATTCCCCTAAAATGCTTTTGATTGATGAATAATGTCTTTTACATTTGTGCTCATAGTTCCATTAGCTAAAAATACCATCTTGCTAATCGAAATATATAATTAGATTAAGACATTTCCAATTTATGCTATAATCTAGTAAGAAGATTCCTGTGTGCAAATTATCCATGGATAGTAAAGCGATGAAAAAGGAGATCATGATGACAATTATTGATAAATTAAAATTAAGTAAGTATAAAAATATGGCCGTTCTTAATCAACCAAGTGACTATAACCTATTTAATGCGTACAAGACATCGTTATCGAAAGAGCATGATGCTATTTTTGTTTTTGTTGAAACCCTAGATGAGATGGTAAATTATACAGAACGCATTATCAATGAGGGACAATTGCTTGAAAAAGGATACCTATTTTTTGCCTATCCGAAAAAAGGGAACAAACGGTACGATACATTTGTTCATCGTGATGATATTTTTCCAGCGATGAAAGTAACGGAAGATGGATATGTTGGAAACAGCGATGTGAAATTTTCACGGATGGTTAGTATGGATGATGTATTTACGGTTGTTGGATTAAAACGGGAAAAAAAGAAAGGGAAAAAGTCCCTTGCTTCCAGTCAGTGCGTAGCAGATTATGAGGATAATATAAAAGATATCAAAAAGCTATTAGCAAATCATCCAAACGAATTAAAATTTTATCAGGAACTTACACCAGGTTATCAAAGGGATTGGGCTCGTTATATTTTTTCAGCTAAGCAACAGAAAACACGTGAAAAACGACAAGCACAAATGATCGATATTCTTTCCCTTGGATATAAATCTATTGATTTATATCGCCAAAAAAAGAAATAGGTGTTCAATCGGTGACTAGCAAATGAAATGCACTTTCAGCATGGAAATATATTTTTAGGTATTCACAAACTAGTAGTGAACACAAAATAGTAGATTCTAGTGAAACCTTTTGAAGGATGTATTATTCCAAGAGAATCACTTTAATTGAAATGCCCCTATGAATTCATTTAGAATGAAATTGAATCATTTTATATAGGAGTGGATACAAGATGGCTAATATATGCTTTTTACTTGCTGATGACTATGAAGACTCAGAGATGAAGAGCCCTTATGATGCAATGAATGAAGCGGGTCACAAAACCGTTATTGTAGGACTTGAAAAAGGAGCGGAACTTAAAGGGAAGAAAGGAACTGTATCTTATACTTCTGACCTTTCCATAAGTGAAGTGAAGGCTGACGATTACGATGCGGTTATTATTCCTGGTGGATCAGCTCCTGAAGCACTACGAGTTAATGACGAAGTAGTAGAATTTGTAAAACAAGCAAATGAACAAGGTAAAGTGATTGCCGGTATTTGTCATGGCCCACAAGTCATGATTAGTGCAGATATTCTAAAAGGAGTAAATGCAACTTCATATATTGGAATTCGTGATGATCTGAAAAACGCTGGATCTGACTTTTTAGACCAAGAGGTAGTGGTAGATGGAAATATTATTACTTCTCGTACACCTCAGGACGAGCCAGCATTTATTAGAGAAATTTTGAATAAATTATAAGATGGTTTTATTTTGGGGATCCCTTCTAGTTTTGGAAGGGATCCTTTTTAAGTTGGGAACAATGCCTGAAAGAAGGAATGGATTTTCTACTGTTTGAAGTGAGACGCAAGGCTTCTAAACATTAAGTTAAATCAGCATTAAAAATCCCCATCATGTTGTTACAACAACATGATGGGGATTTTTGTATGTCTTTTGGGAAATGCATTTACCGGATATTCGTAACTTTGGGAGATACCGACTTGTATTTTTTGTGGTGTTGACAAAATGTCAACGCCGCTGTAAATTAATAATAGATAAGATAGTTAGAAGGGAAAGGGAATATGGTAGAGAAAAGCAATGAACTGGGTCTGCTACTAAAGGAATTACTTAAGAAGCGATCTTTATCTATGAGAAAATTGAGCCAATTGACGGGGATTGATACTGCGGTTATTTCGAAAATTATCAATGGAAAACGAAAAGCTACCCTGGATCATTTACAGCGGTTTGCGGACAAGCTTGACATTTCAATCTTAAGATTATATGAAGCTGCTGGTTATCCCGTCTATCAAAGCCATTCAGATCTTAAGGAATCTATTGTACATATACAAGCAATTTTGGAAAACACTAATTTAGTAGATAAAGAGTTTCGTTTAAATGACGTAAAAGAAGAATTAGAAAAATACCAACGATTATCGTTAGAAGAGGAGGGAAATGAAACCATCCTTGGACAATTTGAAAAGAAAATAGAAAAAGTAGGGAGTATAGGACCATTCATTCACTCATTAAAGGTTATGTACAAGCAATTTTGCGGAAAAAATGGTACGAAGACAGAGCTTACTCTAATAGGCGGAGCACTTCTCTACTTTATTGTTAACTTAGACTGTATCCCGGATTATCTGTTTCCGATTGGGTTTATAGATGATGCCATTGTTATCAATTGGGTCATGAATGGTTTATCGATGAAAAATGGAGGAATATGAAAAAATTACAGCACAAAAAAAGGATTGGAATAAATGATGAGAAGTAAAAAACGTAATAAACGAAAAAGCAGGATTTTTAAGATAGCAGTTGCATTATTAGCTATGATAGTAGTAGCGGTAGGGTATTTTGTTTACCAGTATAACGAAGGTGTGAGCATGGCAGATCCAATGGAAGTTCAGAAACAGGATTACGAGTTCAATGGGCAGAAAAATCTTGACAAAGTTAATGTTCTGCTGCTTGGAGTTGATGCCCGCCCTGATGAAGGTAAATCTCGCACGGATTCTATAATGGTAGCGCAATACGACCCAAAGGAAGGAACGGCAAAACTCATCTCTATTATGCGGGATATTTACTCAGAAATTCCCGGTTATAAGAATTATAAAATCAATACCGCGTTTTATCTCGGTGGACCAGAATTGCTACGTGAAACCTTGAAAAACAACTTTGACTTAGATGTGGAATATTATGCCATCATTGATTTTACGGGATTTGAAAAAATGGTCGATGTTCTTGCGCCTGATGGTATTGAGATTGATGTTGAGAAAAATATGTCTGCTAATATAGGTGTTTCCCTAGATTCTGGCTTACAAAAGTTAAATGGAAAGGAATTATTAGGATATGCCCGTTTCCGTAAAGACGCAGAAGCTGATTTTGGACGGGTGAGACGTCAACAGCAGATTATCAAAACCATGAGCAACGAACTTCTTAGCACTAATGGTGCATTAAAGCTACCAAAGCTAATTGGTACAGTTCAACCATATGTTCAAACGAATTTTCAAAGCGCTGATCTATTTAATCTTGTAAAAGACATTGCACTAGAGCCGCCTCAGACCGTAGAAACATTAACCATACCCGTGGAAAACTCTTATACAAATGTAAGATATGAAGGGGTAGGAATGGCATTGGATATTGATTTTGAAGAAAATAAAGAGGTCATTAAATCCTTTTTAGAAGGGGATTCAACAGGCCTAGTATCAGGAGAAGATGCCGTTAGTGAAGGATAGGTGAGCTATAACTTTGATTGCTTCAAGGAATTGTGTGTTGTGATAGTGGTATGGGATTTTGGAAATAGTTTCCCTAACGTTATGCAAAATGATGCTAAGTCGTCATCCCTAATAATAATGCAGAAACACAAAAGTACAAGTCTCGATATACTTGGTATAAAGGTTGATTTACCTATAAATACTAATGTGGAAAGCAAAATGTACAGAGGTATCGCGTACAGGTTTCGTCCTTAAATGTCCACGAATACTTAAACATACCGTATAATAAAAATAAAGGATAAGGAGGGATTGGGATGACATCGGCAACATTTGTAAATACCACGTATGGTCAAGTTAAAGGGGAAAAGAATGAAAACGTTTATGTGTGGAAGGGAATTCCTTACGCGAAAGCACCTGTCGGATCATTACGTTTTCAACCACCTGAAGCGCCGGAATCATGGGATGGAGTTCTAGACGCAACCCAGTTTGGCCCGGTTGCACCTCAGCCGGATAGTGAGATAATGAATAATTTAGGAAATGACGCTGAAAGTTCTAGTGAAGATTGTTTAAACCTTAATATTTGGTCTCCTAGTATAAATAAAGATAAGCTCCGTCCTGTTATGGTTTGGATTCATGGGGGAGCTTTTATGAATGGTTCCGGTTCTAGTGGGTTGTACGATGGAACTTCTTTTGCAAGCTCGGGGGATGTCGTAGTTGTTACAATCAATTATCGATTAGGAATTTTAGGCTTTCTTCATTTGGGTGAATTGGCTGGTGAGGAGTATGCAACTTCAGGAAATTGCGGGATCCTTGACCAGGTTGCTGCATTGCGGTGGGTTCAAGACAATATCGAAAATTTTGGAGGAGACCCTAACCGAGTTACTATTTTTGGAGAGTCAGCCGGAGCGATGAGTGTTGGCGTATTATTAGCCATGCCATCAGCAAAAGGTCTTTTCCATCAAGCTATTTTACAAAGTGGCGCTGCGAGTAACGTTATTCGTTCATCTCAGGCTACAAAGGTTGCGGAGAGAATTTTAACTTCCCTCGGTATTGTGCATGATGAACTTCCAAAATTGAGGGATATCCCCGTTGAAAAGCTTATAGAAGTGTCTAGCACACTTCCAATGATGAAGCTTGTACCAGTAGTTGATGGAATATCATTACCAAATGACCCAGAAGAAGCTTTGGAAGATGGATTTGCAAAAGACATTCCTATACTGATTGGGGTAAATAAAGATGAGTATCGTCTATTTACCTACTTTGATCCTAGATGGAAAAATGCCGAGCAAAGAGAAGTAGAGCAAATTTTTGAAAGCACATTCGGAACTGCCATGCCAGCTATTCAAAGCCAGCTTTCGGAAAATGATACTTTGGATCAGGATTTGTACGATAAGTTAATGACAGCGCAAATTTTCACGAAGCCAGCCTTAAAACTTGCGGAATATCAGGTAAGGCAGGGTGCACCTACTTATATGTATCGTTTTGATTGGGAGAGTCCTGTCGCGGCTGGTGGATTAAAATCATGTCACGCATTGGAAATTCCATTTGTATGGAATAACCTTAACGAACCTCAGATTATCCAGTTAACAGGTAATTCTCCGGAACGGGAGGAGATTGCAAAACAAATGCATCAAGCATGGATTGCATTTGCCCACTCAGGCAATCCGAATCATGAGGGGATTCCAGACTGGCCAGAATATAACCTAACCAAACAAGAAACTATGCTGTTTAATAAGGAAAGTAGGGTAGAGAGCAATCCTTTTGACGTGTAAGTGGGGCTGTTACTTGAAATAATTCGTGAAGGGAAGCTGTCTCAGAAGAAAAGGTCGTTTTAACCTTTTTTAGAAAAGGCCCTGACTGGCATAATTAATCGACATCATAAAAAACCTCACGAGTGGAATGGATAGGCTTGTGAGGTTTTTTACATCAAATTTTTGCAATGTAACTCTTTATATTTCAAGAAAGTACCGTCAATTGTTTCATATCCTGTTTTAAATTGTTATAAACAGATTTGTAAACTTTATAATATTCATTGTATTTTTGGTGATTCTGTTTATTTGGTATAATTTTTTCATCCAAAACTTGCCATTGCTTCACATCTTCATAAGATAGTAGACCCGTTCCGATGCCAGCAAGCATGACATCACCCATGTTTGCTTCTACATCATTTACGGGACAGACAACCGGATAACCAGTCACATCTGCAAAGATTTGTCGCCAGAGTTTGGACTTTGTCACACCACCGGCGAGCAATATATATTCGCCCAGGTTTTCTCCGGTCGCTTCCATTGCATCTCTTAAAGAAAATGCAACTGCTTCCAAAAATGCACGGTAAATATGCGCCTTTGTATGCGCTAATGATAGGCCTACAATGGTTCCTTTTGCATCTGAATCCCAAATAGGACTTCTTTCACCCATAAAGTAGGGGAGTACAATTAACCCCTCGCTTCCAGCTGGAATGTCGACTGCCTGTTCATTTAAAATGTCATAGGCTTTTTTCCCGCCGGCTTTTTCCAATTCAATTTCATATTGACACATTATTTGACGGAACCATTTTACAATTGCTCCAGCTGTGTTTGCACCAGCGAAGTAATAAGACAATCTTTTGGCATCATATAAGTATGGCCAAGCAATCAAATCTTTTCCCTTCACTGGTTTATCAGAAATTAATGCTGCACACATAGAGGTTCCAATAGCTGCTGCATAAATACCAGATTCAAATACACCAAGTCCGATATTAGCTGCTCCAGAGTCAATACCACTCGCTATGACGGGCATTCCTTCAGAAACCCCTAATTCCTCGGCGATTTCTTTTGTAACTCCACCAACAATATCGGTTGATTCCACGATTTTTTCCGGCATCATCGAAAGGGGGATTCCCATTGCATCCATCATTTCTTTCGACCAGCATCTGTTATTCATATCAAAAATGCCACCGATATTTCCGGCAGAAGAATAATCTATAACAATCTCACCAGTAAGTTTATAAATAACATAGTCATTTGGTGGTAGAAAAAGTTTTGTTTTCTCCCAGTTTTCCGGTTCATTCCTTTTCATCCATAGCATTTTTGTATAGCCGTAATAAGGATCGGCTCCATTATGTGTGATTTCTCGGAGTTTATCTTCTCCAATATTATCTAAGACCCATTGTGTTTCTTCTTCAGCTCTGCGGTCCATCCAAATCATACACGGTCTAACTGGTTTCATTTCTTCGTCCAATGGTATCCCGGAACCACCATATAAACCACTAATGGCAATTCCACGAATTTTCTCAGCTGAAATTCCTGATTTTTTTACCGTATTTTTAATTGAAATTTTTGTTGCATCTAGCCAGACATCTGGCCACTGTTCAGCCCATAGATGCTTTGGAGTCAATACATCGTATTCTTGTAAATCTTGAGCAATTAGATTTCCCGCTGTATCCATTAAAATTGTTTTAGTACCAGATGTTCCAATGTCAGTTCCAAGTAAGTAGTTCATGATAATCCCCCTATATTACTATTAAATGCAAGTAAATGCTCCATCTACTACAAAGTCCGAGCCAGTCGTAAAGCTACTCGTATCTCCTGCAAGATAAACGCATATAGATTGAAGTTCTTCCGGTCTGCCCATTCGTCCGAGCGGTGCCATTTGATTCCATTGTTTAATCAAAGGTTGTAAATCTGGAGAATTTAATGTAAGTTCTGTTCCGATATATCCTGGACTAATCGAATTTACACGTACATTTCTATCTGCCCATTCGACCGCAAGCGATTTGGTTAATTGTATTACTCCTGCTTTAGAGGCATTGTAGGAACATTGTGGTTGTGGAACGTTTACAATATGTCCTGACATAGAAGCTGTATTAATAATGGAACCACCACCTTGTTTTAGCATGACTTTTCCAGCTGCTTGTGCAGTTAAAAATACACCTGAAAGATTAATATCTATTACTTTCTTCCATTGTTCAAACGTCATTTCTTCCGCTGGAACATTCATACAAATTCCCGCATTACAGAAAGCAACATCTAAACGACCAAATTTATCTAATATTATGTCAATCATCGCATTGACATCATCTGGATTTGTTACATCTGCTCTGATAGCGATCGACTTAATTCCGTGATTTTTTTCTAGTTCTATAGCAGTCTTTTTTGCTTCATCTATATCTAGGTCGATGATGGCTATATCTGCTCCTGCTTCGGCAAATGCAGTTGCAACACTTTTACCAATGCCTCTAGCGCCACCTGTTACAAAAATTTTCTTTCCATCTAGCCGCATTTTCTCAATAATCCCCATCTTTATGTTCCTTTCCCTTTTGTTAATTATTTTTGTAAAATGGTTTTATAAAATTCATTTATATAATAAGGTTTTTTTCTAGGATAGTCAATAAGTTAAATCCCATGAATTCTGAAGAAATTGTTTTTGCATAGTCTAATATGATATATTTTAAACGGAATTAAATTAACGTATTTTATAAAATTATTTTATGTAATGAGGTATGTTCATGGATAATAACATCACTTTTAAAGATATTAAGAGAAGTAATTACTCATCCATTTACCATCTTATTTATCAAAAAGGGAAAATTTCTAAACAAGAAATCGCGAATCAACTTCATTTGAGTTTACCAACTATCACTCAGAATCTAGTACGGTTGGAAAAAGAGAAACTGATAGAGAAGAGTGGATACTTTCAATCTTCTATTGGTAGACGCGCAACTGCTTACGGGATATGTACTCGGGCTAAAATTAGCATCGGGGTGGAAATCCAGAAAAAACATGTGAAAATTTTAGCAATCGATTTGCGTGGAAGCGTATTTCAGCAAACGGAACTATCCATTCATTATTCTAATGTCGACCGTTATTACAAGGAGGTGAGCGAGGCTGTACAAGCTTTCATCACAACACTTGATGTGGATCAAGAACAGGTTCTCGGTATTGGTTTTGCCGTAGAAGCTTTAACATCAAATGATGGACAAAAAATAACTTACGGAAAAATATTACTGCCTACAGGGTTAGAAATTGATGCATTTTCCCAATATCTCGATTATCCTTGCGAGCTTGTTCATGATGCCAAATGCGCCGCAACAACAGAGTTGTGGGTAAGAAATGATATTGGCGATGCTGTTTATTTGTCTATTGGTATACATCTTGGGGGTGCGATTATTATAAATGATCAACTTTATATGGGGAAAGACGGCCACAGTGGTACAGTTGAACATATGATAATTAATCCCGAAGGCCCTCCTTGTTATTGTGGAAAAAGGGGTTGCATGGAAACCTACAGCTCTATAAGCGCGCTTCTAGAGGATGATGAATCATTAGATTACTTCTTTCAACAGGTACGTTCTAATGTCCCTTCTTATGCGGAAAGATGGAATGTCTTTTTAGATCATTTAGCGTTGTCAATCAATAATATACATCTTGTTATTAATCGAGAATTTATTTTAGGTGGCCATCTTTCTCCATACTTAAACGAAGAAGATATGGAAATTCTTCATGAAAAAGTTAACGAAAAAACGGCATTTCCAACGAATGAGCCATTTATTCATATTAGCCGTTCACCAGCAATGGGAGTTCCCAAAGGTGCTGCCATACCATTTGTTCAAACATTTTTGGATTCGATCTAATTGTGTGTGGATAATCATTTTGAGGAAGATACTTAGTTACTCCTAATCAGGAATTTCGGTATGTATTTGGTAAAAGTACTTATCAGAATTTTCTAACCTATCATTGACATATGTACACAATGAATATATACTCCGGATATATATTTACTGCGTAGATAAAGGGTGGGGGTAAAATGGACGTTATATTAGAATACCAGTGGGAAGTTTTTATCGGAATAGAAGTGCTATCATTAGTTTCCCTTTTGTTATTTGGGGTTGTTCGCTATGTATTTAATAAACAGAAACGAAGCTTATCCTTTTTATTTTTGTTTGTGTTATTGCTATTTCTAGAAGCTGCTTTGGCAATTTTTATTTATAGGGAAACTGGAGAATTTTCTACATTCCAAATCGTCATTACGATATTTGTTATATATGCCTGCACGTTTGGGATTAGTGATTTCAAGAAGCTAGATCGTTGGATGCGTTTAAAAATAGGAAATTGGCGAGGTACAGAGCTACTGACGGAAAAAGATAAGTACGTGATGAAGAAACAAAAAGATCCAAAGTATATTGCTAAGAAATATCGATACAGTTCTATGATCCATTTCCTGCTTTTTGTAATTGCGCAACTGATATTTTTGTCTTATAGCCTAGATAGTATGGAACAAGCAATACCATATTTAACAGACTTATCATGGATAGGTACAGAATATGTTGAAGAAACACCATATTCCAATGAAACCTTATATGGGATTTCGATGGTTTGGGGATTAGTATTTATTGTTGATTTTATATATTCATGGTCGTATACTATTTTTCCAGCTAAGCAGAAAGGTGAATAGAATGATAAGTTTCAGGCCATCAGAAACTAATGAAAAAGCCCTCTGCCGCATATAGATGCAGTCAAAGGGCTTAAGCACTACCATCGTATTATGGAAATTTTCTGGGAAGTGGATTTTGTTTTTATTTTCCTAGGCTCTCTTTTTTGCCGGATATCCAATAAGTATAGCGATGATTCCGCAAACTCCTATAAGAATTGGATAAAAAGAGTATTGCATAATGCTCACTGGTGATATTCTGGCTACGCTTGCGGCTGCCAAAAATTGAGCACCGTATGGCAGAAGGCCCTGGATTGCACAGGCAAAAATATCTAAAAGACTTGCGGATTTTCGTGGCTCAATTTCATACTGCTCTGCAATATTTTTTGCGAGTGGGCCAGCAATTAAAATAGCAATCGTATTATTAGCAGTCGACAAATCAGTTAGGCCCACGAGACCGGCAATACTTAATTCAGCACTCTTTTTCGATTTAATCTTCCGTGTCACAAGGTGAAGAAGATAGTCAATTCCGCCGTTAAATTTAATTACCTCTACCATTCCAGCTATTAATATGGCAAGAAAGGCAATTTCGTACATACCTGCCATTCCTTCACCAATCTTCTGCAAAAAGCTCATGACATGATAACTGCCATCCGCTAAGCCAACAGCCCCTGTAAGAGCAATCCCTGATGCCAAAACAAGGAAAACATTCATACCAGCTAACGCAAAAATAATAACTAAAACATAGGGGAGGATTTTCACCCAATTGTAGCTTACATGCTCTACTGATGTCGTTTCACCCATGGTAATTACCCCTAAAATTAGGCATGTTACAATAGCTGCCGGTAATACAATCCAAAAATTCACCTTAAATTTATCCTTCATTTCTGCACCTTGTGTACGGGCGGCAGTAATGGTTGTATCGGAAATAAAGGATAAATTATCGCCGAACATGGAACCGCCAATAATGGCCGCCATTACTAAAGCCATAGCAAGATCGGTTTGCTCGCTTATTCCAACCCCAACTGGTGCAAGTGCAACAATCGTTCCCACCGAAGTACCCATGGATAAGGAGATAAAGCAAGCAATAATGAATAAGCCTGCAACAAGCAGATTCTGAGGAATGAAAGATAAAGCAAAGTTAACAGTGGAATCCACTGCGCCCATGCCTTCTGCCGCCTCTGAAAAGGCCCCAGCCAAGAGGAAAATGACAACCATCAGCATGACATTTAAATTTCCTGCGCCTTGGCAGAAAATATCACCCTTACGTGCAAACGGTTCTTTTCGATTCATTGCTAGAGCCACAGCACCTGAAATGGCGATGGCGACAATGACGGGAAAGGCATAAAAATCACCAGTAATAATCCCTGAACCAATAAATAAAATTAAAAAAACAACAAATGGGATCAGTGCCCATGGATTTCCTTGCTTCATTGTCTACCTCCAAAGTAAAAACGGGACACATCTTTTATTCTTCTCTGCCCCGAAAAAAAGGCCTCATCTTGGAACAACGAGGCCTTTTATCTATAAAAAACCTTATTTTTTGTCACATGAATAAAGATTACATGATTTTTATTCCTTTATCAACAATGGGAACCTAAAGTGTTCTTATATAAACTTAGATGAATGCTGGGTCAAATAAGATTGTCTGAATGGACAGATAATGGAGAATTAAAAGAAATAACCTATTTGATTGTAATTCTAAAAAGTATTTGTTGCTGAAGATTTATCTTATGTTATATTGTTAATGGATAGTCTATATTGGAAATGTGAAGCAAAAATTATAGCTCCTCTTTTCCTTTTTTAAATATACTTGGGAGAGTGAAAATGATGTCCATCACGTTGAGTCAAACGAGAATTGAAAAAGATTTTTTAGGGCCTAGGGAAGTTCCAGCTGAAGCTTATTACGGAGTTCAAACCCTTCGTGCGGTTGAAAATTTTCCTATTACAGGATACCGTATTCATGAAGAATTGATTGCGGCAATGGCCATCGTGAAAAAAGCTGCAGCGCTTGCAAACATGGACGTGAAGCGCCTTGATACTACAATTGGGGAAGCAATCACTAGGGCAGCGGATGAAATGATTAACGGTAAGTGGCATGATCAAATCATAGTTGATCCGATTCAAGGTGGGGCAGGGACCTCCACCAACATGAATATAAATGAAGTCCTTGCTAACCGTGCACTTGAATTAATGGGGTATGAAAAAGGGGATTATTCCCATTGCAGTCCGAATACACATGTCAATATGTCGCAATCGACGAATGATTCCGTACCATCAGCGATTCATATTGCTGTACTTCGACTATTAGAGAAGTTATTGGAAACGATGGAGGATATGCATTCTGTATTCCAACTGAAAGCCGAAGAATTTAACCATGTCATTAAAATGGGACGCACCCATCTTCAAGATGCGGTGCCAATAAGACTCGGTCAGGAGTTTGCAGCTTATAGTCGTGTAGTGGAACGCGATATAAAACGGATTAAACAAACGCGCCAGTATTTATATGAATTGAACATGGGCGCAACGGCTGTCGGTACCGGTTTAAACGCAGATCCTCGTTATATAAAATTAGTTGTATCACACATCGCCGATATTAGCGGTCTTCCGGTAGTTGGCTCCGAACATCTTGTTGATGCAACGCAGAATACAGATGTATTTACAGAGGTTTCATCAGCATTGAAAGTTTGTATGACTAATATGTCAAAGATAGCGAATGACTTACGTTTAATGGCTTCAGGTCCAAGAGCCGGTTTAGGTGAAATCAGTTTACCTGCAAGACAGCCTGGTTCTTCTATCATGCCTGGTAAAGTAAACCCAGTTATAGCGGAAGTAATTAATCAGGTGGCGTTCCAGGTCATAGGTAATGACCAAACCATCAACCTTGCATCTGAAGCAGGACAGTTTGAGTTGAACGTCATGGAGCCTGTACTCGTATTTAATTTATTGCAATCAATTAGTATCATGAATAACGCTTTCCGTACTTTTACAGACAATTGCTTAAAAGGAATAGAAGCCAATGAAGCAAGATTAAAAGAGTATGTAGAAAAGAGTGCCGGAATTATTACTGCGGTTAACCCTCATATTGGATATGAAGCAGCATCCAACATTGCACGCGAGGCAATACTAAACGGGACTTCTATCCGAGAACTATGTTTAAAATACGATGTATTAACAGAAGAGGAATTAAATTTGATATTAAATCCAGATGAAATGACACATCCTGGAATCGCTGGTGCCGAATTACTGAAGTAAAATAGCCTTTTATATTAGATATATACCAGGTAAAAGGTCCCCTACTATATGAATGGTTTTGTATAGTAGGGGACTTTTTTTCGTGTATTTCCATTATAGTCTTTTTTACTAACTATTTTTTATAAAATAATGAAACCTCTGTTCATATTATTCGTATTAAAGTTGAATCCATGGCTATGGGGAGGAACTAGTTTTGATTGAAATGCGTGAAAAAGAAGATCTGAAATACTCAAACGATATTCCGGGATGGGCAAGAATTGTTCAAATGATTATATTATGGTTCTTATATTTGATCGGAATTACAGCATTTGGCTTCGGGATTTTATTAATCTATTGGCAACAATGGTTTGGCGTAATTGCTTGTTTTGCTGTGAGCGGTTTTATTTTATGGGCTAGCTCTATTATTAAAAAATCCAACAAGATGTATTCCGACATTGACCTGAAATGCGAATTGCAAGAAGAAGGTTATTATACATACGTTCAGAATAAAAAAAACAAGAGAGGAGTGGAAACAATTCGTTCCATTCGAACAAATGCAAGAAGTATTGATCGCTCGGACAACCCGTTATCAGTCTAAGGGCTCGGATCAGCTAGGTTATTGGGGCTAAAATGATTATGAAATGGACGGATGAGCAGGGACACCCGCAATATTCCTTATTCGGTTTGGAAGATTCTAAAAAAATGGAAGAATGGGTCCAGCGATTTAACGCACTTCCGAAAGAAGTCTCCCTCTTCAAGCGTGTGAAGGGCGTAGCCCAATGGTAAGGGGAGATGAATTTCGGTTGGGCGACAGCCTCAAGGCTTTTTCTTTTGCCTTTATTGTTCATTAAGGTATAATCAGTCTTATAAAACATAAGGATTGATATAAAAATG
>NZ_JBHTKV010000023.1:0-43321 GCF_042678465.1 Oceanobacillus caeni
ATTATACCTTAATGAACAATAAAGGCAAAAGAAAAAGCCTTGGGGCTGTCGCCCAACCGAAATTCATCTCCCCCTTATCATTGGGCTACGCCCTTCACACGCTTGAAGAGGGAGACTTCTTTCGGAAGTGCGTTAAACAACAGAACGATTCCAATGACGGTGAGCCGCTATTGCCTCTTTAAATTCCTTTGAAAACTTTCTCATATCATTCCCTACCACGACACCAGGATTTCCAACAAAGTGATTTACCTCAAACCATTTAATACCTTCGTGAGTTGCCCCAATCGGCTTATAATGAGAAAAAGCTTTATCAATAAAATATGCTGCATCTTTATTAAACTTTTTGCTTGTTTTACTTCCATTTATCATATATACCGCATCAAATAATACTGAATTCGTCGTTTCAAACGTATTATCTACTTCAAGTTCGGTACCTTTATTACCTACTACTTTCCCAAAGTTTTCGCTAATGATTTCAGGTTGAATTCCAGATGACTTTAATGCATCTAATACAAACAACACATCCGATTCAGGAAATCCATCTGTCAGAATTACAGCTACTTTTCTTGTTTCTACTGTTTTCTTCGTATTTTCCAAGCTCAAAGCTGGGGATGTTTTTGTTATGTTCGAAATCCCGCTTTTAGGCGGTGTTAACCCCAAATACGTGGCAATTTCCGTAGCTAATTGCAAATTAACATTGCCAAACATATCAACAACCTGCTGCTTCACAGATTCACTATGCACCTTACCTAATTCAAACTGAAACGCGTTTATAATATGTTTTTTCTCCGCATCGCTCATGCTATTCCAAAACAATGTGGCTTGAGAAAAGTGATCGGCAAAACTTTCACTTCTCGCCTGAACTTTTCGTCCTTCTACTTTTTCTTCATAATGTTTAAATCCACCTTCTGCCACACTTGCTTCAGCAGGTGTATTTCCCCACAACGTATTTTTATGATAGCTTACTTTCCCAACATTTATCGTTTGGCGATGATACCCATCACGCTGATTATTATGGAATGGACAAACCGGCCTATTAATCGGGATTTCATGAAAATTAGGACCACCAAGGCGGATTAGTTGTGTATCGGTATAAGAAAAAAGACGTCCCTGTAATAATGGATCATTGGTGAAATCAATTCCTGGAACGACATGACCGGGATGAAAGGCCACTTGCTCTGTTTCAGCAAATACATTATCGACATTACGATTCAATGTCATTTTACCTATGATTTTCACCGGTACATCTTCTTCTGGCCAAAGTTTCGTTGAATCTAAAATGTCAAAATCAAATTTAAATTCATCTTTTTCTTCAATAATTTGAACCCCTAATTCGTATTCAGGATAATTTCCCCTTTCAATATTTTCCCATAAATCACGACGATGGAAATCAGGATCCCTACCCGCTATTTCCTGCGCTTCATCCCAGATTAAAGAATGTGCACCTAATGTAGGCTTCCAATGGAACTTAACAAAGTGTGCTTTCCCTTCATCATTCACAAAACGAAAAGTATGAACGCCGAAACCTTCCATCATCCTGAAACTTCTAGGGATAGCACGATCAGACATAAGCCACATCGTCATATGGGCCGACTCTTGATTCGCGACGACAAAATCCCAATACGTATCATGTGCAGAACTAGCCTGTGGCATTTCATTATGTGGCTCCGGTTTAATGGCGTGGACAATATCAGGAAATTTGATTCCATCTTGAATAAAGAAGACGGGCATATTATTCGCAACTAAATCATAATTTCCTTCTTCCGTATAAAACTTCGTTGCAAACCCACGCACATCCCGAAACGTATCCGACGATCCACGATTTCCAACTACCGTTGAGAAACGGACAAAAACCGGCGTCTTCACAGTTGGATCCTGTAAAAACTTTGCTCTTGTATACTGCTTCATACTCTCATAAACTTGAAACTCTCCGTGCGCTGCATACCCACGTGCATGTACTACTCGTTCAGGAATTCTTTCATGATCAAAATGCGTCATTTTTTCACGAAAATGAAAGTCCTCCATCAAAGTCGGTCCACGTACACCTGCTTTTAACGAAAATTCATCCTCAGACACCTTTAGTCCTTGATTTGTTGTTAATTTTTCCCCTTTATCATGGACACGAAAAATTTCCAATTGTTCATCCTTCTTATTTTTTCGATCATTAGTCATTAATCACAATCCTCCTCCCAGTAAATAGTATGAACGCCTATGATAAAGGGTGATAAAACAACAGTGTAAAAGATTGACAGATTGCTAAAAACAGATTATATTGAATATATTGGTTAACAACGATTCCATAGCTCAGCTGGGAGAGCACTACCTTGACAGGGTAGGGGTCGCTGGTTCGAGTCCAGTTGGAATCATCTGAAACAAAAGCCTGAATCTCTTGTGAATCAAGGGGTACGGGCTTTTTTTATAGTCCAAAAATAGTATTAGTTTTTTGAAATAGAAAAAGACGATCCAGCTTAGATCGCCTTGTTTTACTTGCAGCATATAGTGAATTATGTTTCAACAATTGCACCGATAGTTGAATACCGAGTATTATTTCATTCTTTCCAAAATTAAATAGTCCTTCGTTTTAAATATCATTATATCGTGTTTCTCTGCAAATCCAATTAAATGTTCATACGCTTCTTGAGGTTCAAGTACAGATAATCTAATGTTGATTCCTTTTTTCACCTTTATAATTGCAGACTTTTTAGCCCACCCGACACGTATCAATTTCAGTTGATTTACTTGGCCTGGGTAAATTTCCTTTTGAATGATAGGTTTATTAAATAATAATATTTCATATATTAAATGGTCGGTGTGGATGGTAAATTTAAAACGAAAAGAAGCTAACCCTATTGCGATTAATAAAATGAATAAGAATAGCGATAAAGAGCGTCCGTAATAAGTTGACAATACATCCCACAATATAATAATAAATATAGTACTAAAAATTGATATCCTTTGCGAATTTATATTATACTCCACCGGAATCCCCCTCTCCCAAAGAAAGAATCAATTTACTAAACTATCCCACTGTCTTAGTAAAAATAGAACGCCACAGGAACATTGTTAAATTAAAAAACTATTTTTTCTAACAAGACCCTCTTAAAAATTACTGCAATACTATTAAGTTTTTTCTTCACCTGTTGGAAATCTAAAATCAAGAATATAATAAATAGAATAAGCTGAATAAGTCCATAAAAACCTAAAAATCAAGAGAAAACAGCTACATCTTAAGCTAATATCTTAGAAAGAAACATCGCCAATGAATGTGCCACCATAATATATGTATATAAGTTCTAAATCTATATTTTTCAATAAAGCCATAGACCATTATACAGATTGCTATTTTTTAATAATACTTCGCTATTACTTAAATCCTTCTCTCCAATAATATTTTGTGTTCATTTTAACACCTCTTATCCTATTAACCTGCCATTTAGCACAATAGAAGCTGTCTAATCGATAACTCATTCGTTCTTTAAGGCACCAGTACCGGAACTAAAACAGCAGGCTTTGAAAATGCATAATGATTATAACTAATGTAGATAAAGATCCTGCAAACAATAAAGTTATCATTTTTCGCCAGTTTATCTCTTTTGAAGATTTTACAGATTCTCGAGACACCGTAACCCATATTGCCATAGATACTATAACTAAGATGAAAATAACTTCTTTGGACATCTTTGACACCTCCATCATTTTTATTAATCAACGTACCTTATGTACGAATTAGAAAAATTAAAGTTTCACTATTATGGAATGTTGCCAGTAGATTATTTAAGAAACCAGATTCATTTTATTCAATTAGATCGTGTAATAATAGTGATTGTTGTGTTTTTTATTAGCTTTTCAGTTTTTAATCAGAAACAATAAGAGGTTTCTTGCATTCGGTCAAACGTGGGTAGATTGAAGCGGTGCAATCTTTAGGATATATTTTTCTTCCATACGTTAAGGAAGGTAATTGTACCTCAAGCCCTTGTTGAAGCCCTCCCTGATATAATGAGCCTGTTTTTAGTTATTATAAAAGCTTTATCCTTTGCGAACTTTATTATTAAAGAAAATAATACAAAATGATGATACAGTAACACATACGTCAATGAGTGCCGGAATACAAGGAGAAAATCAATATTCCGCAACTCATACAGCCAATACATACACTATGCCTGAAAAGTAAGTATCAAATTGTTCAATTAAAAAAATTAGATGATCAAATTAGGCATTTACTAGATGCTTTTCTCGTTTAAAGAGTTCATACTGTGATAATGTTTTAAATTAAATAGAAAGTCTAATCAAAATTAAAATGATACATGCTAAAAACAATGAGACTGGGACATAACTAGCCAAAAAAAGTAAAATAAAAAGGTTCCAAGCAATAAAAAATTTACTTGGAACCTTTTTTGTGTTTTTTTCCATCTTCCGCCACTATTTTACCGTCCATGGCGGCGTTTTTTCTCAAGTTAACCGCCACCCATGCAAATGCTAATTCATTTTTCACCATCTGTTTTCCCCTAAAGGAAAAACGGGTAAAACCCAAATTAGCCTTCAGAAAACCAAACACTGGTTCTGCGTCAATTTACGTTTTCCGTAAATTTCACCAGTTTTCTCGTCTGAAAGCTTCGTGCGTACATATTCTTTTTGGAACTCCCACTTTTCATTCATGTAGACCGTTCGGTTGTTCCCTTCTTTTGCTTTCGTGCATAAATCGCGGAGTGGACAGCCCAAATAGTCCTCACATTTTTACACTTTAAATTCACTGGTGAATCCGTACCTGTCTGTTCGTTTGGAATGATGGCTAAACCGTACTTTTTTACGACCAGAAAACGCGGATTGCGTATACCCACACAAAATGATTTTCAACATCATACGAGGATGGTACGCAGGACGCCCGGTTTGTCGTACGAAGTCCTCGAAAGCCTCTTCCGGAATACTCTCGACAAGATCATGGATCGCAAAGGCAATATCGTTTTCTTTCAATTTAATTTCTAAATCTAGTGGCAAAACTACTTGGTTCATGGTATAATGTTTAAACATAAGGACACCTCCAAAATTATTGTTTGCTCACTTTAATTTTATCAAAAGGTGTCCTTTTTGGTTACTAAAATAACGTTAAAAAAAGGCGTGGGGTCTACACTTTTTTAGTGTAAACTCCAACGCCTTAATTTTTATTTACTGGAGTTTTTTCCCAGCTTCTTCTAATACACCTTCCTTAAACGGAGTTCAAATTATTAATAAACAAGGTAAAAATAGACCACATAATCTAATAGACTAAGCCACTCTACTAAACTGCCAATTTATGACTCCTTATCTAAGGATTACACCAAATAATTAAATAAGGAATAACTAGTAATATAAAAAATATGAAAAGGAAAAAAATAAAATTAGGGATATAATAACCCTAATCCAGGTCAATTTTTTACTTATCCCTGCTTTATTTTCCAAGTAATTAATATACCCAATCGTTAATATAAAGCCAAAAATTATAAGTGCGTATCCTGTATTATCATTTTCTTTAATCAGATACCTTATTGCAGCTAAAATAATCAGTATGGTTCCAATTGTCCCCAAAACCATATTGAAATACAAAATTCGTTTATCTTCTTTCAATATCGATACCTCCTTCTTCCAATAAAATTTTCTAGTATTATATTTCAATAATATTGTGAAATAGAAACAAACGGCCCGGTTCGGATTACCTTGCTTTACTTGCACCAATTGTGAATTAGTGTTATTCCCTATTATTTATATTTAGCGACTTATAAAAGGAAAAAACCACAGTAGAAAGTCCAATTCCAAAAAGAATGCTACCAGTCACTAAAAAATTATTTGTCTTCGCCTTTACCTTAAATTCATAATCCATTGTGTCAATGTTATCTAAAGTAGCCAACAAACCATTAGTTAAGGTTGTTCCAAAATCATCACTAAAAAAAATAAGTATCAGTCCAATAACTCCTAGCAACGCACCTAAAATCATTAAACCTTTTATTTTATCCTTCCTCATATTCTTGCTCCTCCTTGATACTTCTTTTTTAACGCCACGCCATTTAGCTAGAATTCTTTGTAATGTAATATTAGCATGATATTTCAATTACTTATTAAAAATATTAGTTACTAATTTGACAGATTACCTTAGCAAGCTGCACAAATTATCTCCGTTAATAACAAAAGTCCGAATCTCTTATACAGAGCTTCAGACTTTGCTTAATACCCCTTCCTCAATCGAAGTTCAAATTTATTAATAAACAAGGTGAAAATAGAACACAAAATCCAATAGACGAAAGCCGCAGCAACAAACGCCTCGATATAGCTAAAATTATAAGCACCTAACAATTTTGCTTGTCCAAAAATATCTACAACCGATATTAAATACGCCAAGGATAAAGCTTTTATAATAACTAAAAACGAGTTCATGATATCAGGGAGCGCCTCAACAAGGGCTTGTGGTATAATTACCTTCCATAGCGTATGGAAGAAACCATATCCTAAAGATTGCGCTGCTTCAATCTGCCCGCGTTCGACCGAATGCAAGGAACCTCTTATTGTTTCTGATTGGAAAACTGAAAAACTAATAGAAAATACGACAATAACTGTTATGACAGGATCTAACTGATGAGGATTAAAATCTATACCCATCAACGATACAATATATTGAACGATAAAAGGTAAAGAGTAATATCCTAAGTATAATAAAACAACATTAGGCGTACCCCTTAAAAAAGATTGGACTACTGTAATAATAGTAAAAAGGATTGGTATTTTCTTTCGTTGGATAAGAGCCAGACATCCCCCCATAAATAGGGATAGTATTAGGATAATAACTGCCAATAGCAACGTTTGAGGTACAACCTTTAAAATGCTGAAAAAGTCTTCAATTAAAACATCTAATTGAAACATTTAATTAGGCTACCTCCTTCGTTGACCCATTATATGGAAGTCTTTGTTTTCTTCTCTCTAAATATTTAATCATTTGTTCGGATAACATGGAAACGATCCAATAAATAATTGCAATTAATAAATAAATTTCAATTTGGTTCATTCCATAATTACTGGAAATTATAATATTAGCAAGCCCCATTATATCCACTACACCGATTGCAAAAATCAAAGAGGTATCATGGATTAAATAAATAATAGCATTACCTAACCCCGGGAGCGCTATTGGGGCTACTTGTGGAATAATAATACGGTATAATTTCTTAAAAGGCGAAAATCCCAAGCTATCTGCTGCCTCATGTTGACCACGCTCTACCGCTAAATAAGCAGGGCGAACAACCTCCGACATATAGGCACCATTATAAATAATTAGAGTAATTATAGAAGCAGTCGTTGGGTTCATATCATTAATATGAATTCCCATTAATGCTAATACTACTGGTAAACCATAATAAATTAAAAATAATTGTAACAAGATTGGGGTACTTCTTGTGAAAGAGATGTACATTCCCATTATGGGGTTAAGCAACCTGACTTTCTTAATTCGAATTGCTACGACCAAAACGCTTAACAGAAAACCACATATGGTTGAAACAACAATAATTAATAATGTTATCGGAAGGACGCTTAAAAATTGGGGGAGTATCTCCAACATAAAGGTAATATCCATTTTAGTAACTCCTCCTCCCTTCCATTAATTCGCATCATTCATATTGAAATACATCTTCCCCATAGTATTTTACGGATAGCTCAGATAGTGTGCCATCTTCTTTCAATTCCGCTAGCGCTTTACTAATTTCCTCATTCAACGCTTCATTCTCTTCGGATTTATGAATCAGAAAATAAGTTGGAAATATTTTTACTGGCTCTGTTGTATGAATTTTTAACCCAGCCTGTTCAATAATTTCATTTTGACCTAAATTGGACGGTAAAACTAAAGCATCATATTTTCCAGATTCAACTTCCTTCAATCGATCCGCATAGGAAATACCACTGTCTGAAGTTTTAAATTCAATTTGGTTATCCGGATTTTCTTCATTATATTCAGTTAAAAAGTTAAAAACCCCTCCAGATGGGTTAGGCGGAGAAATATTCTTTCCAACTAAGTCTTCAAGTGTTTCAATATCTTTATTTTCTTCGTTTGTATAGATCTTCATCAAACTTGCCCCATTACTTTCGGAAGGTATTAAATATTTTTCTTCACGTTCCTCACTTAAGAACAAGCCTTGTGCGATTAAATCATATTTCCCTGTGTCTAATCCTACCTCTGCGGCACTATCCCCAACTCCTACAATATGAAACTCATAATCTTGTAATTTTTCATCTACTTTACGCAATATCTCAACTTCATAACCAGTTAGTTCACCATTCTCCGTATAACTTAACGGCTTTGCTGCAGGTGGTACGGCCACCTCAATTGTTCTAACTCCCGCTTCAGAACCTCCGTCTCCTGAAGCACCATCACTTCCACAAGCACCAAGTAGAAAAATTAAGCTCACCAATCCTATAAAAACAAATACCTTTTTCATAAAACCCACTTCTCCTTCCCTTTTTAGTTCTTTCTAGTATAAAATTGATTTAAAAATTCTCTTGTTCTCTCATTTGATGATTGGTTAAAAATTTCTGTTGGAGTCCCCTCTTCTACTATCTTTCCTTTATCCATAAAAACAACTTTTGTTGATATATTTTGCGCAAAGGACATCTCATGTGTAACTAGCACAATGGTTATTCCTGATTTGGCAACGGCTTCAATTACTTTTAAAACTTCCCCAACTAATTCGGGATCAAGAGCCGATGTTGGTTCATCAAATAGGATGACTTCGGGTTCTACAGCTAATGCCCTTGCAATACTAACTCTTTGCTGCTGGCCACCCGATAGTTGAGAAGGATAAGCATTTATTTTATCTATTAAACCAACCTTCTCCAATTCCTCCATACTTTTCTCATAGGCAGCTTTTTTTGATTTTTTTTGCACGACCATTTGCGCTTCCATCACATTCTCAATCACTGTTTTATGCTTAAAAAGATTGTACTGTTGAAATACCATCGCCGTTTTCCGACGGATTTTTAAAATATCTTTTTTCCGAATGGATTTATAGTCTAGGTGAACATCTCCTAATGTTATTTCTCCATCATCGGGTTTTTCCAAATAATTAATACATCTTAATAATGTTGTTTTACCTGTACCACTAGGACCAATTAATGTAACAACATCACCTTTGTTTACGGTTAAATTAATCCCCTTTAAAACTTGCTCATCATTAAAAGATATTTGCAGATTTTTTAATAATAGCATTTTATGTGTACTCACCTCCATAAACATTTAGTGACCCACTCAAGTTATCTTAATATGTATTCTTTACATATATTTCAATATTGTAATTTATTCTAAACACATAATTACTATCTGTCAACTTGGTTTTGATTTTTGATTAAAATATTCGCTATTATACAATTTATTGTATTAGACAAAAAGTTTGAGATTTCTTCAAAGTGGTGAAATAATAAACTATAATTCCAACTAAATTGATTAATTAACACAAAATGGAGGGATATGATGAATTTATTAAAACTAAGCAGTATGGACGAAAGAATAAATTTATTATCCAAAACAGTGAAACCTTTTAAGGAACGGGCAAAAGAACATGATGAAAATGCCAGTTTCCCTTTTGATAACTTTAATGACCTGAAATCAATTGGTTATCCAGCACTAACATTACCTAAGCAATATGGTGGGTTAGGAATCTCATTATATGAAATGCTAAGATATCAAGAAATAATTGGAAAAGCAGACGGTTCGACAGCCCTTTCCATCGGTTGGCATATGGGCATTATGAAACACCTTGGTGAAACCCAAGCATGGGATGAAAATAAGTATGCTTCGGTAGCTCAAGATGTGCTTAAGTCAGGTGCATTACTTAATAATGCTGCATCTGAACCAGCTACCGGAAGTCCTACACGCGGTGGCCAACCCGAAACGTATGCAACAAAAGATAGTTCAGGATGGACAATTAACGGTCGTAAAACATTCACAACACTATCTCCAATTTTAAGTTATTTTGTTGTTAGTGCTTCAATTGATGGTACGGATGAGGTAGGGAATTTCTTAATCAAACGAGAGAGAAAAGGAGTGAAAGTAGATGAAACCTGGGACTCTATCGCAATGCGTGGTTCAGGAAGTCATGACTTAGTATTAGAGAACGTTCATGTAGACGAAGATGATCTTGTACAAAAGTTAACTCCAGGTAAGAAAAAACCTGCTGGATGGCTATTACATATACCTGCATGCTATCTTGGAATCGCACAAGCTGCACAAGAGTCTGCCATTACATTTGCTACAACATATTCACCGAATAGCATTAAAGGCACCATATCGGAATTGCCAAATATTAAGCAAAAAATAGGTGAGATGGAACTTCTGATTTTAGAATCTAAAAACTTCCTTTATTCGATTGCCAATAAGTGGGATGAAAGTGATGAGGTTACAAGATTAACGATGGGACCCGAATTGGGTGCCGTTAAATTATCAGTTGTTAATAAAGCTTTGGAAGTAGTTGACTTAGCGATGAGAATTGTTGGTGCAAGAAGCTTATCACAAAAAAGTGATCTCCAACGTTATTATCGTGATGTACGTGCTGGTTTACACAATCCACCGATGGACGATATGATTATTATGCAGCTTGCTGGAAAATCTATCTCTGATAAGGTCGAATAAATGCCAAAAACCAATCCCCGGTTTCCAAACCGGGGATTTAACAAAATTTATTTGAGTTGTACCTCTATCTCCATTTCATTTAAAAAGTACCTTTATTTAACCTTCGTTGCAATTCTTTTACTACTAATGAAGATGGTCTGCTTAAGGCGCCGTCAACCGGGGTACCGAGATATCTTTGTAATTTTCGTATGGTCTCTGGTCCTAAATAACCATCTGCATTAGCACCAATTTTCTTCTGTAACGCTTTAATAACTAAACTCCCGCCAGAACCAAATGTGACACCGTCATATAACGCATTTGTCACGCTATTTCTCAACTGCTTACTTATCACACCATCTACGACTGTGCCTAATGCTTTTTGTAATGCTCTCGTAGTTGATGGACCCCATTTACCGTCTACAGTTAAATTAGCTTTAGCTTTAGGGGCAGGAGCAGTAGCTGGTTGAGATTTAGCATTAGCTTTTGTTTTAGGAGCGGGAGCAGTAACTGTTTGAGATTTAGCATTTGACTGTCCTGTTGGTTTAACTGCTGCGGTTCCTTTTTCAACATCCATTTTGAACTGTGCTCTAGAAATGCCAAAGGATGCTAGATAAGCATATGGGTCACTGTGAACTGTACCACCAATATTCCTTCTTATCCAATCGTGTGTTTTAATCCCTTTATCTGTAACCCTTGAACCAGTATCTAACTTTATCGGTATTCCTGCATCATTAGCAAGCTTTCGTAATAACCATACATATGCAGCGTAATCTTTTTTAAACGTTTCTATATTATTTGTTCTCGCTAATTCTACTTGAGCATAAGCATAGGGATTGGCTTTCGGACCAGCTCCATACTGTAATCTACCCACTTCAGCTACTTGAACAATTCTTCCTCCACCGCCAACCCAATGGGAAACAAAAGCGTTTTTCCAATTTCTAGTCATGAAATTAACTTCTCTTTCCAAAGAACCTGGTGTGACATTGCTAGGATTACCAGAATCATGAGCAACTATAAAGTTAGGAGCGATTAAACTTCTTTGGTTTAGCCCCGGGATGATTTTCTTCTGAATATTATAAGGCATTCAAATCCTCCCTCCTTTACTATATATCTATTTTTTCGCAATCCTTTTCGATTGGTCGAATAAACCACTTCTGAGAAATCCAATCATTAGCCCGTACATAATTTTTTTAATAAGTTTCCCTTGAAAAAAAATATCCCTGCTACTAAGCCAAGTAACAGGGACATAACGAATAGGTAAAAAAATAAAAGTCGTTTAACCATCAAAAATGACAGTTAAACGACTTTTTTATAAGTATTTAATTCCGAATCATATAATCAAATGCACCTAAAGCGGCTGTTGCACCTGATCCCATGGAAATGATAATTTGTTTGTATGCACTATCTGTACAGTCACCTGCTGCAAAGATTCCAGGAACATTTGTAGCGCCTGTCTTATCTACAACAATTTGACCGAATTTATTAAGTTCAACTTCACTATCTTTAAGGAATCCTGTACTTGGCACTAAACCAATTTGTACGAATACTCCTTCTAACTCAATATGATGTTCTTCCTCTGTTTCACGGTCTACATAACTAATACCGTTTACTGTTTCATCACCTGTAATTTCTTTTGTTGCTGCGTTTTTGATAACAGTAACATTAGGTAGACTGTAAAGACGATCTTGAAGTACGGAGTCTGCTTTAAGCTCTGGTAAAAATTCTAGTACCGTAACATGTTTGACAATACCCGCTAAGTCAATTGCAGCTTCGATACCAGAATTACCTCCACCAACAACAGCTACATGTTTACCTTCAAATAACGGACCATCACAGTGCGGGCAGTAGGCAACCCCTTTAGTTTCATATTCTTTTTCACCTGGGACACCTATGTTACGCCACTTAGCTCCTGTTGAAAGGATAGCCGTTTTACTTTTCAGAACAGCTCCATTTTCCAATTCTACTTCAACGAAATTATCTTTCTTCTCGATGTTTTTAACCGTTTGTAGATTCATTATATCAACATCGTATTCTTTCACATGTTCTTCAAGGCTAGCAGCGAGTTTCGTTCCTTCTGTATGTTTTACACTAATAAAGTTCTCAATAGCTGCTGTGTCTAGGATTTGGCCACCGAAACGTTCAGCGACAATACCTGTACGAATTCCTTTACGTGCGGCATAAATCGCAGCACTAGCTCCAGCTGGGCCACCACCTATAACAAGCACATCAAATGGATCTTTATTTTCTAACTCTGATGCATCCGGACCACTACCAAGTTTGGCAAGAATCTCTTCAAGTTCCATACGTCCATTACCGAAGGATTCCCCATTTAAGAAGATGGTTGGCACTCCCATGATGTTTTTACTATCTACTTCGTCTTTGAAAGCTCCACCCTCAATCATGGTGTGAGATATGTTAGGGTTTAGAACACTCATAATGTTTAGTGCTTGTACCACAACAGGACATTTTTCACAGCTAAGGCTGACATATGTTTCAAAATGATATTCGTCTTCAATTGCTTTAATTTGGTCAATTACTTTTTGTTCTACTTTTGGTGTACGGCCACTTACTTGAAGTAATGCTAACACAAGTGAAGTAAATTCATGACCTAACGGAACACCAGCAAAAGTAATTCCAGTGTCTTCCCCAATACGATTCACACTGAAGCTTGGCGTTCTTTCTAGTTGTGTATGTTCTATTTTTATTTTAGTAGAGATAGTAGCTAATTCATCTATTAGTTCGAGCATTTCTCTAGATACTTTATCAGAACCAAAGCTAACTTTTAGTAAAATATCATTTTCTAAAAGGCCTAGATACTGCTCTAACTGTTGTTTTATTTCTGCATCTAACATATTATAATCGCTCTCCCCTTAGATTTTACCTACTAAATCAAGACTTGGCTTAAGAGTTTCTTCTCCTTCTTTCCATTTAGCTGGGCAAACTTCACCAGGATTGTTACGTACATATTGAGCGGCTTTGATTTTATCAATAAGAACAGATGCGTCACGACCAATTCCTTCAGCATTGATTTCAACTGCTTGAATAACGCCATCTGGATCGATAATGAATGTTCCACGATCGGCACGGCCTTCTTCTTCTACTAATACTTCAAACATACGAGAGATTTGATGAGAAGGGTCACCAATCATAGCGTAAGTGATTTTACCAATTGCTTCTGAATGGTCATGCCAAGCTTTATGTGTAAAGTGAGTATCAGTTGATACGGAGAATACTTCTACACCTAGCTCTTGTAATTTTGGATATTCGTTTTGAAGGTCTTCTAATTCTGTTGGGCAAACGAAAGTAAAGTCTGCTGGATAGAAACAAACAACACTCCAATGTCCTTTAAAATCTTGTTCAGAAACTTCAATGAAATCTCCGTTTTTATAAGCTTGTGCTTTGAATGGTTCAATTTCTTTTCCAATTAATGCCATAGTTATATCCTCCTAAATATTTATTTATAATAATTTTAATTCAATACTTATTATTGTATATATTTGCCATTTAGTCAACTTATTAGGTTGCAATATTTTTGAACAATATCGTAATAATAACGGAATTTTCTCTCAATAATAATATTATCATTTACATATAAACAGAATAGATGCTATTTTTTTATTCTTTCTTTTTTTGTCTTATCTTTCCTACTATCAGAATAACCAACGGAAGACATAGTCCCATTGTAGCTGCGAAAAACACCCAATAATACGCAATCATTTCTTGATAATAAATAATATTCGGGTAAGATATTAACCCAAGAATAATCAGTATAAAACTTAATGGAGTAGAAAGGGTTGAGACATTTTTCAACTTAAAAAAGTGGCTAAAGCCTAAGGAAAGAACATAAAAGTTTACAGTAATTTTAAAAAAGATTGTGAAGAACCAAGCAATTGCAACCAAAATCTCGATTCGTTCTAAGAAATTGGCAATACTAATTTTTTTACCTAAAATATATGTCGGATAAACTTGTCTGCCGGTAAATTCAGCTCCTAATACAGCTAAACACATAAGAGTAATTAGCAATATCATAAAAGAAGCAACTATCGTGCCAATATAAAATCCCTTTTTAGCTTTTTTAAAGGCATTAACATATGGAATAATAGCGAGAAATACAATGAGTTCGAAATACGGGATTCCTAAAGTTGGAATGACGGTAGCAAATGCTGCACTCGCTCTATCTTCCAGAATTGGTTTAATCTTAGTAAAATCTGCTTCAGGAGATACTAAAACTATTAACAAAATTAACGAAACAATAGCATAAGGAAAAAAGATTTCACAACTTCTACCAATCACTTCTAGACCTAATTTTATTCCATATAAACTAGTTAAGGCAAAAAGTAACATAATAAATTGAATCGGAGTATCTACCATAATTTGAGTCGTCATAAAGTCACCAATTTGTCGTAAATTGGTTGCAGTAAGAAATAACATAAAGAATAAAAACAGTAAAATGACGACTTTACCAATAAATTTTCCCAATGCGAATTCCATTAATTCAAATAAATTCTTCTTTTCATCCATTGATGAAACTCGGATTAATAAAAAAACAATGCCAACCCCAATGATGGATGAGATAATGCATGTAATCCAAGCATCCATACTCGCATAATACGCGGTTAAGGATGGGTTTACAATAATACTTGTCCCTAAAGAATACATAAAAACTAATAACATGAATTGTCTGGCACTAATTCTTCCTTTTTCTAGCAATATTACACCATCCATTCTTAGCTCATTATGTGACCTTTTACAAATAACTTTCCAGTAATTTCCGTAAAGGGGTGGCTAGCGGTTCATAAATCCATTTCCATCCCTCTGTTGGATTTAGAAGAGGGACATCAAGGATATAGAGAAGAGTAAGACTAAAGGCAATAACAGAAAAAACGAGATGAAATATTTTATCTTTCATGGAATTTGAATCTTTTTTTATTAAATATTTATCCAGTTTAAAAATCAATCCAGCTAAAATGATAATGAATATTGCCTTAACCACTTTACTCCTCCTCTTGATCCATATTACCTTCTATTTCTTCAAAAAAGGATTGATTGGTCGTCCCAGTTCTTCTGATTTGAACATCCACATTTATATCCACTTCTAATTGATCTGAAAAGACTTCATCCCATTCATCCTCAACTGTTTTCCAGTATTTAAAATTACTCATTTTAAACTTTTCGCCAAAACCAAATAGATCTACACCCATTTCCTGTATTTCTTTAATACTATCTCTCGTAGTTTTTTCTATATCTTTTTCATGCTTTTTCTCTAACTTGGTAATTTCATTTGGATCGGTTAGGTCTACCGTACAAGATACATCCGCTATATTAGATTCAACTCTTATATTCACTTCCATTTTCGGAGTATCACCTTTAACTTTCGCTTTCTTCTCCACTTTGGTCTTAAACACTTCTAGACTCAAGTCCCCGTTTTTTCCACAAGGAATGGTAGTTACCGTACTTTGAACCTTACCGTTAATGTTGTTTACCGTTCTTGTTTGGGCCTCAGTTAACCAATCCACCAATTTATCATTTCGAAATGCACCTTCGTTATATGTTTCAATCCTCGTATATGGTAAAGATTTCTCTAAGTTAGTTAGTTTGGAACCAACCTCTGGGTCGTCAGTAATACTAAGTCCTGTAATGCTAGCCTCTTTCCCTTTGGAAGTAATAGAAGAAACTAAATCATCAATGTTTACGGAAGTAACCCCCGCCCAAATTTTTTCAGAGGTTTTGATCATCCCCCATATATTATTTCCAGGAATTTGTTCAAGAGGAGTTAAAATTTTCAACACGTCTTCCGCTGCGTAATCCTTGGCTACTGCGAAGAAGAAGTCAGTCCTCATCTCATGATCTCGCGAAAGAAAGTCTAATACTCCTCCAATCCCTTCTCTTGCAAATTCCTCTCCAAAAATAACAATTCGTAAATGACTTAAATATATTTTTCTAGGGGCAATACTAGTTAATCTTCTGATTGCTTCTATTAATGTATTTCCAGTTTCTGTGTACGTATTAACAGCAGGTTGAGTCGTTCCCGTATCCCCAGCAATTTCACCTGGGTTTAATATTTGTACGGTTACTTTATATTTATCATCTTCTTTATCAATACCTAGTATCGTGACAATCGATATATCGGTTAATTCTTTGGAATCCCAACAACCGGATAAAATTATGATCATGAATAGGATGATGCTAATTGGAATCATTCGCTTCAATGTCACTCACCATCACTTTCTATTTGGCGAAGGTTTATCCGTGTTTTCTCGAACAATATTTTTTTGATTCATTAATCTAGGCCTCGTACTTAATCTATATAACGGCAAACGAATAAAAGCATCTTTTTGATCTTGTAAAATCAATGGCCCCATTGGAGATAAGTATGGGATTCCAAAGGAGCGCAAACTCGCCAAATGCATAACCATAATAATCACTCCAATAATGATGCCAAGTAATCCAAACATTGCCGCTAAAGTCATAAAAGGGAATCGCAATAACCGAATAGAACTTGATAAATCAGGACTAGGAAAAACAAAACTACTAATAGCGGTTAATGATACAACAATAACCATCGCTGACGAAACAATACCTGCCTCTACAGCAGCTTGTCCTAACACCAAAGCCCCCACAATTGAAATAGCAGACCCTACCGCTCTGGGCATTCGTGTACCAGCCTCACGTAAAATATCGAACGTAATCTCCATGATTAAGGCCTCTACGAATGCTGGAAATGGGACCCCTTCCCTTTGTGCCGCTAAACTAATTAACAGTTGATTAGGAATCATTTCTTGGTGAAATGTTGTTAAGGCAATATATATAGATGGTGTTAACAGAGCTAAGAAAAATCCCAAATAACGTAATAGTCGTAAGAGCGAGCCAATATCCGCTCGTTGATAATAATCTTCACTAGATTGAAAAAAGTCTACTATGAACGTAGGAACAAGTAATACAAAGGGAGTACCATCCACAATGATTGCTACTTTTCCTTCAAGTAACCCCCCACAAATCGCATCCGGCCTTTCCGTATTGTACACCGTTGGAAACGGGGAATGGGGGTAATCCTGTATGTATTCTTCGATATAACCACTTTCCAAAATAGCATCCGCATCAATTGCATCTAACCGCTTTTTTACTTCTTTAACAATCTTGTCACTGACAATGCCGTTCATATAACAGATAGCGACGTCTGTTTGTGTTTTTTTCCCAATGACTTTACTTTCGATCCAGAGATTCGGATCTTTAATTCTCCTACGAATAAGGGAGGTATTCGTTCTTAACGTTTCAGTGAAACCTTCTTTCGGTCCTCTTATAACCGTTGTAGAGGATGATTCTTCTACTGATCTCGATTCATAGTCTTTTGAACCAATAGCAAAAGCTGTTTCATACCCATCCATTAAAATAATCGAATCCCCAGCAAGAATAAAACTAAATAGCTCTTGATAATCCTTACACTCCTCCACCTCACTATTCGCTAACGTTTGATCTTTCATCACTTTAAAAAGATCACTCTCTTGAGGATTAACTTTTGGCTTTATCCATTTTGCCTTTTTCCGTACATTTCCTTGATTTGGGGATGATCCCTTTCCGGAGCTATCTGCATTATTTCCAGTTGGTAAATCAGTTAGACGTAAATCAATCATCAATGTTTCCGTAATATAATCTGAAATGAACATTTTACTAGCCATGCCATCCATATAAAGTAAAGCAACCTTTACTAGTTGAGTCGAACCGATTTTAAATTCCCTTACTACAAAATCCGAGCTATTCCCAAGTATAGACTTCACATTTTCAATCGTTTGATCAATGTCTTTATGTAAGGGAGTAGCCAAATCTGAAGGTATATTCTCTACTTCCATTGGTTCTTTCTTCTTACTTAACCATTTCCTCATATACCAAAAGCTCCTAATCAAGATAATAATTTGTATATTATCTTTCCAAAATGTTGAATAATTATGTAAAGCACAAGGAAGGAATTGACGTTGGGTAGAAAACGGGTTTCATTTACTGAATATCGGGATTCACGTGATGGGTATCGGGATTTGGACCCGGGATATCAGCACTCATACAAGAGATTTCGGCGTTCGCAATCGGGATATCAGCAGCTCATACAAGAGATTTCGGCGTTCGCACTCGGGATATCAAGATTCATACGAGAGATTTCAGCATTCAAACTCAGAATATCAGCATTCATGTACATAAGAAAAACCCGAATATCAGACACTTTTTATCGGTGTCCATTATTCGGGTTTCATTCTTCACCATATCAATAAAAACTCTTTTTCTAACATCTATAATTTAATTATTATCCTACTAGACTCTCCTTTTGCCAACATATCAAATCCTTCATTTATTTGATCCAGCTCGATCATGTCACTCATTAGCTTATCTACAGGTAAACGCCCTTGTTTCAATAAGTTAATGAATTTCGGAATATCCCTTTTCGGGACACAACTACCTACATAGGAACCTTTCAAAGTTCTCTCTTCCGCAGTTAAACTCACATATGGAAACGAGAAATGGTGTTTTGGATCTGGTAGTCCTGTTGTTACGGTGGTACCGCCACGTTTCGTAATTCCGTAGGCTACTTCCATTGCGGGAACGGCTCCAGCAGTTTCAAAGCTATATTCCACTCCTCCACCCGTTGCTTCACGTACTTTTTCAATTACATCCATATCTGTGGAATTAAATGTATCCGTCGCTCCCAATTCTTTAGCAAATTCCAATTTAGAGTCATTAATATCAATGGCAATGATTCGTTCCGCACCTGCAGCAATAGCACCGATAAGCGCACTTAAACCAACTCCCCCTAAACCGACAACCGCAACTGTACTCCCTAGTTTAATATTTGCAGTATTAATTATCGCTCCTACCCCCGTAATGACAGCGCATCCAAATAAGGCTACTTTTTCAAAAGAAATATCCTTGTCCACCTTAATCAAGGAATTCCTAGATACAACCGCATATTCAGAAAATGCCGAAACACCTAAATGATGATTGATTTTTCCTTCCGCATTATGTAAACGTATATCACCGTTTAACAGTGTACCTTCCATGTTAGATTTTGCTCCTTCTTCACATAAAGCTAGGCGCCCTTCTTGACATGGTAGACAGTGACCACAGCTAGGAACAAATACACATACTATGTGATCGCCAACCTCTAAATCATCAACCCCTTCCCCTACTTGCTCTACAATTCCAGATGCCTCGTGTCCTAAAGCCATTGGCAGTGGTCTAGGTCGACTCCCATTCACAACAGATAAATCGGAATGACAGAGACTAGCAGCTTTTATTTTAATAAGCACTTCCCCATGCCCGGGTGGATCAAGATTAAGCGTTTCTATTTGAATAGGTTTACTTTCTGCATATGGTAATTCCTTCCCCATTTCACGTAATACAGCTGTTCTTACTTTCATATTGGCAATCTCCCCTTATAAAACGTTTTCGTTATTCTTGTATTAAGTGCTCTTCTAGTTGCAGTCTAATGTCATCTGGTATTGGTTCTGTGGCTTGCTTTTTACGATTAAAATTGACATATACAGCTCTTCCTTTTACACAGAGTTCTTCATTTTGAAACATCTCTTCATACAAAGTAAAACTAGAATTCCCAATTTTCTCGACGTGCGTTTTTATAATTACATCTCTTCCGTAATAAATTTGTTTCAAATAGTCCACGTTCATGTTTAAAATAATACAACGCCAATCTTCAAAACTTAAATCACTAGTAAACATTTTGAAAATTTCATTTCTGCCGGCTTCGAACCATATGGGGATGGTTGTATTATTGATATGACCTACACCATCTGTTTCACTGACGCGTGGGGTGATGATAGTTTTTAGCAAGACATCTGCCCCTCTCCCTTTCATTTTGATTCTATTATATTATAACACATTGGAATAGGAATTTTCAGACTATTACTTCAACCTGCTAAGAAATAAATGACTTCCCCATTTTATTCCACCTTAGACGATAATGCTCCGAGTTTATTCATATATGATTAATTCTTATGGAATGGTTTTTTTAATCTTGTTCACAATATATTTAGGCACTTATTAAATACATTATTTAGAAACGGAGGATTTCACATGCATGATGTTTTGGAAGTAATCCTTAGAAGTATCGGCGCCTTCTGCTTATTATTGATAAGGGCTAAAATTTTAGGAAAACAAACCATTTCAAAAATGACCACTTTCGATTTTGTTGCCTCGATATCACTAGGTGCAATTGCAAAAGACATTAATAAAGATGATGCAGCCTTATGTAAAACGTTCTGTAAGGAAAAATGGGGATAGGCAACCTATGCACTATCTCCATCTCACCTACATTTCACCATTTACATGTTCTTTTATCTTTCTTACATTATCCGATCACTTCACCTCAAAACGCTTTTGGAAAAACTCCCCCCTTTTCCACTTTTCTATTAATTAGCAAGCTCCTTTTCACTTGCGTAAACAACTCTTCCATCCATTATTGTCATAGTCACTTCTGTTTCTGGTATCGTTTCGATTGAATTTTCAAATAAATTTTTATTTAAGACAACCATATCTGCTAATTTCCCTTCCTCAATGGTGCCCAGCTCGTTTTCCCTAAATGAGCCATATGCGGGAGTTGTGGTATATGCCTTGATAGCCTGCGCAAGACTTATCTTTTCAGATTCCTCCCATGACTGACCATTTAAATCTATTCTTTTCATTGCATGATAAATTCCTAATAAAGGATTTAAAGGTGCTACTGGGAAATCCGTTCCAAAAGTGATAGTAGCTTCTGTATCCATAATCGTCTTTACAGGAAAATATAAAGGCTGTTGTTGTTCACTTATTCTGCTTGTATATGCTTCCTTAGGCATTAAGGCAACATGGGATGGCTGAAATGATGCAATTACCCCTAGTTCTCGGAAACGTTGAACATCATCTCGATGGAGTACCTCTACATGTTCTATGACGTGTCTAGCATCTCTTTGACCGTTTTCTCTTTTAGCTTCCTCAAAGGCGTCCAATGCTAAGCGGACAGCTCCATTTCCAATCGCATGAAATCTAATTTGAAATCCATGCTTATCTGCCTGTTTAACCAATTGTTTGATTTCCTCAGGCTCCTTCGTAAGATCCCCCGCCGTCTCTGGACGATCTTTATAACTATCAAGTAAATAAGCCGTGTGACTAGTAACGACGCCATCAATAAATTGCTTAAGTCCGGAAAAAGTTAATTTATCTGACTGATATTTTTCTTTTAATCTATTTGCCTCTTCCATATCCTTTTGTAATTCTGGATAAAAATGAATGCGAGTCGTTAGAATTCCCTGTTCTTCAAGTTGGGAGTACACTTTTACATCCTCTTCCTGTTTCGGCCCAATATTTCCACCAAACAAATCATTAACGGATGTAACCCCGTATTTTGCTGCCTCCTTGAGCAGGCCTTTAATCAATGACACTCTTTTTTCTTCTGAAAACCGGTAAGCAAATTCTGTCACATAACCAACCGCATCTTCAAACAAAAGTCCGGTTAACTCACCTTTTTCATCTTTTCCTATTTTACCGTAATCCGGGTCAGGTGTATCTTTCGTTATTCCGCAAACTTCAATTGCTTTGCTATTGATCCAAGCATAATGAACTTCTGCATTAAACAGGATAACTGGGCGGTCCGGAATATATCTATCCAATACCTCCTTATGTGGTAATTCTTTATGTTGCCAACTGGTATGATCCCAGCCAAGGCCGATAATCCACTCCTCATTCGGTCTCGATTCCGCATATGCTGCTGTCATTTTAACAGCTTCTTCTGCCGACTCTGAATCATGTAAATGAACCATATCATTTTGTACTAAACTACCCATCATAAAATGAACATGGAAATCCTGAAATCCGGGAACAATTAGCTCATCCCCGAACTGATGGACAATAGTTTGTTCTCCAATCATTGGCTGTATTTCCTCTAAAGTACCTACAGCAGCAATTTTATTATTAATAATGGCAATGGATGCCTTTTCAGTTGTCTCTTGCAATCCGGTAAATACATGATTACTAGAAAGAACTAAATCCGCTTTCACCATAATATCCCTCCTTGAATTTTAAACTACCTCATCATCGATTTGATCAATCGAAAGCTCTGGTGGCTTCTTGGTAAACATCTTCGTAATAATCAATAGCAACACAACGCCGATAGCAAACCAACCTAGCCCTAATAGAAATGCATGTTGATCCAAACTGGTCCAAATCCACGCTGTAAAGGCCGCACCAATAAGTGGTAATATTAAATATTTCACTGTGTCCATTCCTGTTCGCCGTTTGCCTTTGATATAATAATGAACAACTACAGATAAGTTAACAAACGTAAAGGCGACTAATGCCCCAAAGTTAATAAGAGAAGATGCTTGCACTAAATCAACAAACAGTGCAGATAAGGTGAATACGCTTACAATTAGTAAGTTTAAAGCCGGTGTACGAAACTTTGGATGAATATAACCAAATATTTTCCTCGGTAATACACCATCCCGCCCCATCGCATATAGAAGTCGTGACACACTCGCATGAGAAGATAAACCAGAAGCTATACCACCTGTAATATAACCCGCTAAAAAGATAGACTGAAATAGATTCCCGCCAATATAAAACGCAATTTCTAATGCAGCAGAATCTGCATCTTGGAAAGAACCAAAGTTAGGAAATACAATGTGACTGACATAAGAAACTAATATAAAAAATCCTCCACCAATCATCGCGATTAAGAATATAGCTTTCGGTAGCGTCCTTTTAGGATCCACAGTCTCCTCTGCAAATGTTGTAACGGCATCAAAGCCAAGAAAAGACAAGCATAATATCGAAGCCCCTGCCATTACCAATTCAAATGGAACTTCTCCATTTACAAAAGGGGAACTCATAAATAAAGTACCTGAACCCAGACCATTCATAACACCTCTAACGGATAAGATGGAAAACAGGACAATAATAAGAAACTGACAAGAGATGAGAAGGATATTCACTTTTGTTGCTATTTTGACACCAACAATATTGACTACCGTTATGAGCGAAACAAAAGCAATTAACCAGACAGGAAACGGTACTTGTGGGAAATAGGCGCTTAAATAAATACCTATTAATAACCCATTAATCATAGGAAGGAATAGGTAATCTAAAAGAATAACCCATCCCACTATGAAGCCAACATGCGAATTAAATGCCTTTTGTGAATAAGTATAGGCGGAACCAGAGATTGGAAAAGCCTTTACCATCTGACCATAACTATAAGCGGTAAACAACATCCCAATTAGCGCAACAATATATGCTGCAGGCACCATTCCTCTTGTTATTTCAGCAACAACACCATATGTGGAAAATACAGTGGTTGGTGCCATATACGCTAAACCGAATACAATCAACGGGAAGACAGTTAATGTACGTTTAAGTTTCACATCCATATATCATTCAGCCCTTCTAAAATAAATCATGATTTTACTGTTATTTCCTTTTCTACCGCTTCTTCCGTTTTAATTTGATAAAGATCACTTCTCCTGTCATGTAAAGGAGTGACCGTACCATTTAAACGATTTCGTCGCAATAACTCCAGATCCACTTTTCCAACCACCATTGTTTCCACGTTAGGATCACACTCGCTAACCACACCATTCTCCGATAAATCATAATCAATTGGCGAATAGATTCCCGATTGTGCATTTTGACTATTCATATGATGCACTTGCGTTAGATTTCCTGTAGCACCAGCCGTAACGACAAAAACCTGATTTTCTACAGCTCTTGCTTGTGCACAGAGTTTTATTCTTAATGATTCTTGTTTATCAGAAGCCGTGAATGGTGTAACCAAGATATCTGCTCCACGGTCTACCGCCATTCGAGCTGCTTCAGGAAACAGTACATCGTATCCTAAGAGTATGCTAATTTTCCCACAATCCGTATCAAATACGTTTAATTCATTCCCAGGATGGATGCCCCACCACTTTTTCTCATAAGGAGAAATATGCAGTTTGTACTGTTTATCTACCTTCCCGTTTCGATGAAATAAAAAAGCTGCATGGTAGAGGGAATCATCTTTTTGAACAAAATTAGAACCCGCAACAATGTTAATACTGTAACGAATAGCCAAATCAGAAAAGAGCTCTTTATATTCATCGAGGTACGATGTTAATTGACGTACCTGTTTACTTGGGACCTTTTCATTAAGGTAAGATTGAAGCTGCATGGTAAATGCCTCAGGAAAAACAATGATGTCGGAACGTATTTTCGAACTAGCATTCACATAGTACTCACACTGTGCCGCAAATTCCTCAAAGGATGAAATTGGATTCATATTGTATTGAACCGCCGTAATTCGTACTGGTAAAGATTTTTGATACCTTTGATTCGTATCCGCTATATATTCCGGATTTTTCCATTCCATCAATGTGGCATATTCCAATGATGCCTCATCTTTAGCTAAATAGTTTGGCATTACTTTTATTAGTTCAAAATCATTCATTAACTGAAAGGTTAGTACAGGATCATATAAATTCCGTTTGATCACCTGTTCCACATATTGTTCTGCGGTGAGGCGATTCGCATAGTTATGATAATTCGGTATACGTCCTCCAAACAAAATACTCTTCAAATTAAACTTACGGCAAATTTCCCGGCGCGCCTCATACAAACGGCGGCCGATTTTCATATGTCGGTAATCAGGATGAACAACGACTTCAATTCCGTATAAATTTTCCCCATTTAGATTATGATTGCGGATAAAACCATCATCCGCAATCTGACTAAACGTATGATTCACCCCATAATCATCAAAATTTACAATAATACTGGAACAAGAGCCAATGATCTCGCCTTCATATTCAATACACACTTGACCTTCTGGAAAAATCGACAGTTGACTTTCAAAATGTTCCCGTTTAAATGCTATTTCAGGATTTCCAAAGCCAAGCTGATTCATTTTTATAATACCTTCTATATCTTCATATCTTGTGTTTCGTACAATCAATTTTTTCTCAAATTCTGCAGTGTCTTCATTTGCCATGTGTCCTCTTCACTCCTTTAGAAATGCATTCCTCTTCCTCTGTCTTATTTTGTATTTACTGAAACAAGTTTCTCTTCCAAATAATCATCAAGGCCATACTTTCCGCCTTCTCTCCCCATACCACTTTCCTTCACTCCGCCAAATGGCGCTTGGACAGTAATAGGTGCAGCATCATTAATTCCTACAATCCCGTATTCAAGTTCCTCCATCATACGGAATCCACGACTTAAATCTTTCGTAAAGCAATAACCTGCCAAACCATAGGTAACATGATTCGCCTTTTCAATCACTTCTTCTTCGGTTTTAAATGTAAAGATAGGCGCTACAGGACCAAATGTTTCCTCCTCTGCTATCTTCATCGATTCAGTGGCACCTTGAATTACCGTTGGTTCATAAAAATATCCTTGACCCTCATGAGTCGAATAAACTTTTCCGCCACTTAACACCTTCCCGCCTTGGTTAACAGCATCTTGGACATGGGTTTCTACTTTCTCCAAAGCGTGCTTATTAATGAGTGGACCAACATCTGTACCTTCTTCCATTCCGTTACCAACCTGTAGATGTGCTACTTTTTCAGCAAGTCTTTTGCCGAATTCCTCTGCAATATTTTCTGCAACATAAACCCGATTCGTACTGATACATGTTTGACCAGCATTTCTGAATTTTGATGCCAATACACCATCTACCGCCATTTCAATGTCCGCATCTTCAAATACGATTAAAGGGGCATGACCTCCCAATTCCATGGATACTTTCTTGACTGTGCCAGCACTGTCACGAAGTAGTTTTTTTCCAACAGCTGTTGAGCCTGTAAATGTAATTTTTCGAACATCCGGATTACTGGTCATTTCTGCACCAATCTCTTCTGCTGGCCCGATCACAAGATTCACTACACCTTTTGGTATACCGGCCTCATGAAAGCATTCAAAAACCTTAATTGCTGATAGTGGCGTAGCTGGTGCTGGTTTTAAAACGACAGTACATCCTGCTGCAAGAGCTGGTGCAAGCTTACGCGTAATCATCGAAAACGGAAAATTCCAAGGTGTGATTGCTGCTGCAACCCCGACTGGCTGGCGAAGTACTAAAATACGCTTGTCAGGATGGGAAGCAGGAACTGTGTCTCCATAAACTCTTTTTGCCTCTTCGGCATACCATTCTAAGTACTTGATCCCACTAATTACTTCCCCTGTAGCATCTACTAATGGTTTTCCATTTTCTTTCGTAATGGTTTCTGCTAATTCATCTTGACGTTCTTTCATCAGCTCTACAACCTTCGCGAGATATTCACCTCGTTTTTCACCAGTTTCTTTCTTCCATGATTTAAATGCCTCTTTTGCTGATTGAATGGCTTCCTTTGTTTCCTTTTGTCCTACGGATGCAACTGCTTCTATTACTTCACCTGTTGCAGGGTTGATTACATCTATTGTTTGATTGGACTCTCTCCACGCTCCATTGATATAGACCATTTCTCTTCACCTCACAAAATTTCTTCAAATTGACTTTCTGATGGTTTTCCAACACATAAGAACATTTTTCGTTTTGATAGATTCATAATAATCGAGAAGACCGTTTCCATTTGTCGGTGTTCTGGCGCCATATGATTTGGAAAATGATTGATGGAATTTGGCTTATTGTATGTGTCTGCTAGCCAAGTTTTAAATAATTCCTCATCAAGTGATTGATTTGAAGCTCTCGCTATTTGAATCAGCTGCTCCGCTCGAAACTTACGCAGCATGGAATCGTCCTGCCGAAATTCATTCATATCTTTTAAGTGTTCTTTGACAACGTTCGAACAAATATGATTTGTATGTACCAATGTACCATTATTATCTGTCACATAATCCATTCCAAATGGGGATACTTCTCCATTTACAGCCATTCCATTTCCATTACCGTCATCACTTCCAATTAAAAAACTAGCGGCAGAAGCCATTTGTTCTCCTTTTATTTTTGAAATTGCCTCCGGTAACGAATGAGAATTCAGAACCGCACGTAAACCCAAATGAATTGGAATGGCGTCAGATTTTTTATCGGTTATCAAGGCATTAAAACAAACCCCAACACCTGCAGAGTTAAAGCCAATTTTTCCAATAATGCCGCCTTCCGTTACCATTTTTATGCTAGGTTTATTTTCACTGTGGATGTCCAATAGCAGCAAGCTTTCCTTCTGACGACCTTTCCAATCCCAGTTTTGTCCAATGATGGTCTCGGATGCTGCTGGTGGCATAACTCCAATTGCCGTACAACCATCAGAAAAGGAGGTTCCCTTATATCCAGCAAGAGCGATTTCACTGCGCGCATTGAGAGCAAGAATATCCTCAAAGTCTACCCCCGCACCAATTGCAATCCCTTCCATTTCTTCTATCATTTCTGCATCATAGCTTTCAATCGCCTTTAAATGCGGTAGTGCTCGTTCTCTGGCTTCTTTCCAGCTAATTCCCTGATAACCATGGAACAATTTTTCATAGGTTTCAAGACTTTGAAAGACTTGTTCCTTCCCCTCGCTCCCATGTGCTTTTCCTATTTCTTTTGAAGACCCTCGAAGTTCTAGTCGTTTAATCATGGTTCACTCCTCTTTCTTTCATAATGGGAAGAATGATTCATTCCTCCCATCTATAATCTTTAACCTAATTTTTTCACAAATGCTGTAATCGAATCATCAATAATTCCAATCATCTCTTCTATTTCCTGTTTATTAATAATGAGTGGTGGTGCTATAGCAATGATTTCTCGGTGCGACCCCAAAGTACGTAGAATCAATTTACGGTCGAAACATTCATCCACCACTACCGTTGCTGGTTGAACAGCGTCATCAAATAATTTATTAGTTTCTGGATCCTCATATAGCTCAATAGCTGCTAATAGGCCGAGTGATCTCGTATTTGTCACATGCTTATGCTTATCTTCTAAATAGCGGAATCCATCTTTCAGCACTTTTTCCATTGCCTGAACATGCTCAATGATATGGTCTCGTTCAAGTATTTCAATATTTTTCAAGGCAACTGCACATGCTGTTGGATGCCCGCTATACGTGAATCCATGACTTAATACTCCATCATACTGTACGAGCGTATTGCGAATTTCATCACGTAACATCACGCCGCCTAATTGCGAATAGCCGCTTGAAATCCCTTTAGCCATACTCATTAGGTCTGGAACTACATCCCAATGATCTACTGCAAACATCTTTCCTGTACGGCCAAAGCCACAAATCACTTCATCTGCAATCATCAAAATACCAAATTCGTCACAAAGCTTGCGAACTGCTTGAATGTAACCTTCTGGTGGTATATGAACCCCGCCAGACCCTTGTACTGGTTCCAAGATGACGGCCGCAATTGTATCCGCACCTTCTTTTTCTATAATACCTCGAATGGAACCTTCATAATTCGGATCACTCTTATCCCCTAACTCACAATTAGTCAGATGGGCTTTCGCATGGTACACCTCACCAATATTAGATCCAGCAAAATTATGAAATGCAGGAATTCCCGTAGCAGCTTGCGCTGCAACCGTTACACCGTGATATGCATTATGAAGAGCGATAATCTTTCTCTTAGATGGCTTCCCTTTTAATTCCCAGTAAAATCTGGACAGTTTGAATGCGGTATCATTTGATTCCGATCCACCTGAAGTATAAAAGACTGCATTTAAATCCCCTGGAGCAATTTCTGCCAACTTCTTGGAAAGTTCAATTGCCGGCTCATTGGAATAACCTTTAAATGAGGAAGAATAAGCCATGTTCATCATTTGATCATAAGCTGCTTGGGCAAGTTCTTTATTTCCATGTCCTAAATTCACGTTCCATAACATTGCTAGACCGTCTAAATATCTCTCTCCATCCGTACTGGTAGCATAAACACCATTACCACTCGAAAAAATAAGAGGCGATCCATCTGTAGCTTGGGCTTTTGCCGATGTAGTTGGATGGATATAATGTTTCTTATCCAATTCTACTAATCTAGCCGTTTTATCCGTTGTAGTTTGTACATTTCCAGTTGTCATAATATAAAACCTCCAATTATTATTGATTAATAATATTCATCTCACATTTATACTTGCAAAATTCATGCCAACAGAAGATGACTTTTCTTTAAAACCTTTCCAAATGCCGATTTAATCGGTATAAAAAAATATTTCTTCTTTTAAACACCCCCTTTTTTAACTATTTAAAATACTCTTTATTATGCAAAATCTCATACCGATATGCAATGTAGCATAACATTATGCATTCATTAAACAGGTCTTGTTTGATTCTTCCGTTCCTGAATCTTCTTATATTTACGACTAACTGCAGATTGACTAATTCCTAGTGCCTTTGCCGCTTTAGTTGTTGTTTTATACTGCTGGATTGCCAGTGTAATTAATTGTTCCTCTACATATTCTTGCGCTTTTTGGAGAGGCATTATTCCCGTAATCATTGGTTTAGACTTACCAGAAACATCAAACCGTAAAAACTGACTCACAACATCAGAAGTAATCACATCATCCTCCGCTGTAATAAATAACCGCTCAATTAAATTCTGCAACTCTCTGATATTCCCCGGCCAAGCATATAACTCTAGTAGACTAAGTGCATCTGGTGAAAAATGATATTTCTTCTGATACTTCTTATTTAGCTTTTGAATAAAATGATGAGCAAGTAAAGGAACATCTTCTGGACGCTCCCTTAACGGCGGAATGTTTAGTGGAATAACATTAATCCTATAATACAAATCCTCCCTAAAGGTTCCATCCTCTACCATTTTCTCTAAATTCTTATTCGTTGCTGCAATAATTTGAACATCAATTGGAACCGGATCGGTACTACCAATTGGAACAACCTCATTTTCTTGAAGGACACGCAATAATTTCACTTGCAACTGCTGCGAAATTTCTCCGATCTCATCAAGAAATAAAATCCCACCATTCGCCCTTTGAAAATAACCGATTTTCCCGTTGTTATCCGCACCCGTAAAAGCACCTTTCGTATAGCCAAACAATTCACTTTCCAACAAATTTTCAGGTATAGCCCCACAATTTATCGTAAGGAAAGTATTCTTTGACCGGCTTCCACGTTTATGGACTTCCTTTGCAATCAATTCCTTACCAACGCCGGATTCTCCTTGAATAAGTACAGTGGAGGAGAATTTGGCTAGCTTTTCAATTTGCATGATGATCTTTTCCATTTTTTGACTGCTATAGATAATACGATCGGAAGGACTTTCTTTATTTTTCAAATGATTTAGTTCTTCCTTATATTTATCTGACTTTTCTTTTGTCTTCTCAAGCTCCGACTTTAGCTTCGTATGTTCTGTAATATCCCTTGAAGCAATCACAATCCGAAGAAGTTCTCCATCTTCGTTAAATATTGGATTCCCGATGGATAAGATTTTCAATCCAGAATCCGTCTCTTGAACTACCGAAACTTTTTCCCTTTTCTCCATTACTAGTCTTGTAACGGACGGAGTAAACAAGCCTGCCTGTTCTAAATCAAGTAAACTTTTTCCTATCAATTCCTTTAAGTTGATTCTCCAAAAATCAGAAATATAATTTTCACTATGACGAATAAGCTCTCCTTCACCATTCACAATGAGAATCTCATCATAAATCGTAGCCAGAATAGCATTTAGATCGTGATTTAGGTTTTTGACAAAATCCATTTCCACAGCCATTTCTTCGACCATCGGTAAATCCTGGACAATAATGACCGCCCCGTCCACTTTTTCCTTTTCACCATCTCGGACCATAACAGGGCTGTAGTCGACTAGCACTCCCATTTCATCTGTAATATGAATTTGGTTTAGCATGGTTTTCCCTGTTAAAAAAACACTATTTAAATGCTCCTCCGAAAATATGGACCTAGCATCGGCACCAAGAACATCTTCTTTTTGACTGCGAATCATTTTCAACCCAGAATCATTATAATTTACAATTTTCTTATCCCGATCAACAATGAACATTCCTAGTGGTATCGAAGTTAATAAAAGCTTTATAAAATCTCCATTCTGGTTCTCTCTTTTCAACAATTCAATAAGTATATCTTCTCGATGAATATAGCCAATCAACTTACTATTTCTATCTTTAACCAAAATAATAGGTTGCCCTAACACTTGGAAAATAAAGGGAAAAGAGAGATCTTTCCCTTCATTAAAGATAACTAGTTCTTCTATCGGATTGGCATAGGATTGGATTTCTTCCCAATTCGCGTCATATTGCACCTCTTTGGTATAAACATAAGCATAAAGCTCATGATTCCTTTCCAAGAAGATATAATCGCTTTGATCATCGATGAGTTTTTCTTTTATTCTCTGATTTTCCGATATGACAATTATCGGCTTTAATTTACTTTGAATGGCTTCGAACATTTTGTACAGTCCCCCATTTCTTGCACATAAAATGAAAAGTATCTTAATTTATTCAAAAATGAATAGCTATGCTTTCTTGCATAAATATTAACAGAAAAATCATACTCTTTAAAGTTATGTTTACAAATTTATTATTTGTTATATTTAGTATTTTATCACAACCATTGGAAACCGCTTACAAATAACACTAATAAATTTAAATTTGGCATACTTTTTGCAAGAAAATGGTAAAGGGAATTTTACGAGGAGGAACGAAGATGAATCCAGAAACACAAAAAAAGCCTACGCTTTATGTAGCATTGATTCCGATTATCTTTATGGTTATTGCTCTAATAATCGGGATTGGAATCTATGAAACTGATCCACATATTCCTTTATTCTTAAGTGCCATTGTTGCATCCATTACTGCACTTTCGTTAGGATATTCTTGGAACACGTTAGAAAAAGGAATAATTAAAGGAGTTAGTTTATCATTACAAGCCATTTTAATTTTACTTGTAATCGGTATCATAATCGGAACATGGATTGCAGGCGGTATTGTTCCGACAATGATTTACTACGGGATGGAAATTCTGTCACCAACCTATTTTCTATTTGCAGCCTGCCTAATTTCTTGTATTGTTGCACTTGCATCTGGAAATGCTTGGACTGCCGCGGGTACTATAGGAATTGCACTTATGGGGGTTTCAGAAGGACTAGGGGTTAACCCTGCTATGGCAGCTGGTGCCGTCATTTCTGGTGTCTATTTTGGGGACAAAATATCTCCGCTATCTGAAACAACAAATCTTACGCCAGGAGTTGCTGGTTCAGAACTTTTCGAGCACATTAAACATATGTTATACACCACCATTCCATCATTAATTATCTCATTAATCATATACTTCATTTTAGGGTTCTTTTCATCTGGAGATGGATCAGATATCGAACAAGTTGCACTTCTTCAAGAAAATCTATCACAAATCTATAATCTATCTCCATGGCTTCTCGTTGTACCAGCAATCGTTATCATGATGATGATTCGTAAAATGCCAGCCATGCCAGCACTAGCCATCGGTTCACTAATGGGAGCTGTTTGCGCAATTCTCGTACAAGGGGTATCCATTAAAGAGACCCTTACAACCATGTATTATGGGTACTCTATCGAAACAGATATGGAGGTTTTAAACAATCTACTGAACAATGGTGGTGTAGAAGCCATGCTATGGACGGTGTCATTAATTCTAATCGCCATGAGCTTCGGAGGAATATTGGAAATAGCGGGATTTTTCGCCGTTATTGTAGAAAGCCTAATGAACTTAGTAAAATCTACTGGAAGCCTTATTACAACAACTGTCGGAACATCAATCGCCTCCAATATAGTTGGCTGTGATCAATACCTATCCATCATTATTCCTGCAAGAATGTATGCAGCAGAATATAAAAGAAGAGGGCTCAAGTTAAAAAACCTATCACGAACGGTGGAAGACGCTGGAACCATGACATCTCCACTTGTCCCTTGGAATACCTGTGGTGCCTTTATGTTTGCAACGCTGGGAGTCAGTGCCCTTAGCTATGCACCGTTCGCTTTTTTATGCCTTTTAAGTCCAATCTTCGCTATTATTTATGGATTCACAGGTTTTACGATAGAGTATGAAGAAGGTCATCAGGAACAAGAGGTGAAGGCTTTAAGTAACAGTTAATCATATGTTCAGTAACCATTTACGGAACCAGAATCCGTTCCGTTTCGAGCAAGATTTAAAACAAAATGAACTATTAGTCCTTTGATTGGTGTTATAACGATGTAATGGCGGGGAATTTCGAATATGCTGTGGTCTGAAACTTTAACCTGGACAATTCGTTATTCCCCAATGCATCTTTCCAATGATGCTATATCAAAATCACTTCTTGGACTACTTCTAGCTAGTAAGAGGGAAGATAATAATAGCAATATCCACTGTAATTCCTTGTCTTACTATAACTGGAAATATTCCAATTTCACTTTTACGCAATCTTCCTTCGTATATCCCATTTTTTCATAAGAAATGGTGTTACAGCTGGATTTGTCTAGATCTATAAAAACACATTTCTTTTAATTAAATAAAAGGGGCTGATACGAAATCCCATTGCACCAGCCCATCCGGATAACTAAATTTCGCCATCCAAATTATCTTTTATCTTTACTACTTTATCTATACTTAACCCCGACACTTCTGCAATTAGTTCAAGGGATAGCCCTTTTTTCAGCATGTTGTGAACTACTTGTTCTCTTTCTTTTTCAATTCCTTTTTCAATTCCCTCTTTTATTCCAATTTCAATTCCCTTTTCTATATAAGAATTGGGTAGTTCAAGGATTCGATCCGCTTCTTCTTTTGGTAATTTCGAAACTTCTTTATTCATTTGTTCTTCCTCCTTATCGTTTAACTTCAGATATGTTTCAAAAAAACCGTAGATTAACTCCATTTTTGCCGGATTTAATTCCATTCGACTAACCATACGCAAAAATTCCAGTTTTACTTGTACACGTTCTTCCTCCGTATATCCCATTTTGCTGAGTAGTGCAGCTGCAGCCGGATTGTCCTTATGGATAAATTGACGCCAGTTCTTGTTAATCAAATGAAGTTTAAGGTAACGAAATTCTAATACAGATAGGCTTGGGAACTTCACGGTTAATTGTTCAGGGACTTCTTTACGATCATTATAGCTAAAAATAGCGATTGGTAAAATGGGTTTGCGATGTTTTTCGTAGAGACGGGAATAATAAATAAACATACGTTCATGGAATTCTTGTTGGTAGTAAGACTGTGGTTCGATATGAATAAGAAGTATTTTATCTTCTCCTTTGAAGTTAACTTCGGCTAAGATATCAATTCTTCGCCTCTCACCTTTTATAATATCCGTAAATATTTCTTGTTCTAGGAATCTTGCTGTGGAAAAATTGATGTAGGAATACTCTTCGGGGAAAAACGCCTCGATGAATTCTTGGAAAAAGGTCTGAATTAACTCCTTGAACAAGCGGTCGTGGTCAATGTAAGGGGGTTTTCTTTCGAGGACAAATAATGATGATTCCAATAGATTACAACCTTTCTAAATTTTGATAGTAACTCTATTCGATTATACTAAAAATTACAACATTTATCTATATTTACTCCAGATTTATCAAAGATCGAAAAAAATAAAAAAGGATCCGTTTTACCACTTTCGGTCTATATCCTCCGGTTCAGCTTCCCCTAAACAGAATTGACCCCCACTATCTTCTTCGGGTGCCAAATATTCAGCATCAACACAGTGTGGATACTTGACCCCTTTTTCGGGCTTTATCTTTTTTAGTAAAGTAATTTCATGTCTCCAGTCATCACCAAAATCATATGTATAGATAACAGTATCTTTCGCCATTTTAAACCAATCAGATATTTTTTCTTTCTTTTCATCATATTCATCGTTCATGATGAAAAAATTATCTTCTTTCTCACTATTTGGCGTAATCGACACATCCTCTACCCTAGTCCCATTTGTCTTCGTAACGGAAAAGTCATGTAAATGATAATTATCCCAGTCAAATGCAATTTGTAGTATATGATGTAAATCATAAAAAGTTATCCTTCCGTCAACCTGAATTTTACGAAAAACAGATTCATCTAAAAGACGTAATGTAATTTTTAACTCATAAATCACAGGATCACCTCGCTTTTCTTTTATTTTAATGCATTACAATAAAATATAACAACTTAAGAAAGGGCAACTTTTTCCTAAAAAGGCAATTCGGCCCCAAATTAAAGTGGCTGTAAACCTTTAGACAAAATCCAAAGGGGCAAAGAATTCTATCTCAATATCAAAACCACATTAATAAGACCATTTTCTCTTTAGTACATTTTATAAGCAACATTAATGTGCACTTTACAATAGTGTGCATCATACATTATAATAAATCCAGGAGTTGATTATGTGGCTGACGCAAAGGAACATTTAGATAAATTGTTGCAGGAATTGAGACGAGGTACCATTACGATTGGTGTACTAAGCCAACTTTCTGAAGCCCAATATGGATATTCCCTCGTAACGATGCTAAGCGAAAAGGGGATACCTGTTGAGCCTGGAACATTATACCCATTGCTAAGAAGATTAGAAAAACAGGGTCTTTTAGATAGTCAATGGGATACGAATGAGGCTAGACCGAGGAAATATTATTTACTGAGTAAAACGGGAAAGGAAGTTTTTGATTTGCTGGTTGTAGAATGGAAAAGCATCGTTTCCAGCTTAAATCATGTTATTGAAAATGAAGGGGACGAAAAGAATGGAGACCATTGATCGGTATATCTATGCGGTTACCCAAAAGCTGCCACAAGCTCAACGAAAAGACATTGCTGATGAGCTTCGTGGATTAATTGAAGATATGTTGGAAGAACGAGTTGGTATTGCGAATATAAAAGAAAGTGATGTTGAGGATGTATTATTGGAACTTGGTAGCCCAAATGAATTAGCAGAAAAATATCGGGGTACTAAGAAATATTTAATTGGTCCGGAACTTTTTGATTCCTATATTTTAGTATTAAAGATTGTTCTTATTGTGGTAAGTGCTGGTATTGGTATCGGCTTTTTAATCCAAACTATTTTAGATCCCATTTCTATTCTAGATTATTTTATTGATATGATTGTTTCACTGGTTACTTCCCTTCCGATGGCTTTCGGTTGGACGACATTTAGCTTTGCGATAGGTGAACGATCCGGGGAGGTAAAGCGAAAGGATTTAATCGGCCAGGAATGGAAACCATCCGATTTACCACCAATTCCAGATGAAAAGAGACAAATTAAACGTGGTGAATCCATAGCAGGAATTATTTTTTACGCTATTTTTATTGCATTTCTCGCCTTTTCCAGTGACTATTTTGGAATTTGGGTATTCCAAGACGAATTTACTGGTGTTGTTCCATTCTTGAATGAGCAAACGTATGGTTCGTATTTGATGTTTATCATTCTCCTATTTGGGTTCGGAATTTTAAAAGAATGCCTAAAACTCGTTTCAGGAAAATGGACATATAAGTTAGCAATTGTTACGATCATTGTGAATGCAGTTTCCATGGCCGCGATAGTATTTATAATAAATGGCCCTGATTTTTGGAATCCTGAATTTATGAACGAATTAGCAGAAGCCGGTGTGGTTACAGTTGGATCTGAAGCGTTTGACATTGTAAATAAGGTATGGGATCAGTTAACATTTTGGATTATCATTCTGCTTGTTATCGGTTTAGTGTGGGATGCTGTGGACGGATTTATTAAAGCTCGAAAAAAATAATATCTTCAAATGACGCATGGTTGAGTAGGATTATATTCAATTATGCGTTTTTGGTGATAACGCAGAGTAGCGAATTTTCTTACTCCTGAATTTCAACATACTTCTGTAGAAAATAAATACCCGAATAACGTTCACTACGATGTAAATCATTTGGGTATTATTTCTCATAATATTAAATCAATATTTCCACCAAGATGTGGTTGGGCAGCGCGTTGGATAGCGGAAAAAGTACCCCATGAATGAAAAAGAGATTCGGTTATTGAAGGAAAAATGGGGATAGGCAACATATGCACTATCTCCATCTTACCTAGTTTCCACCACTTAACTTTTCTTTTATCTTAATCACATTTTTTACACTTATTCCCGATAACTCCGCAATTTGTTCAACGGGCAGGCCCTTTTCAGCATGTTTTGCACTACTTTTTCTCGTTCGTTTTCTTTACCTATTTCAATCCCCTTTTCCAAATAAGAATTAGGTAATTCTAGAATGCGATCCGCTTCTTCTTTTGGTAATTTCGCAACTTTCTCATTCATTTGTTTTTCCCCTTTTCGTTTAACTTTAGGTAAGTTTCGAAAAATCCAAAAATTAACTCCATCTTTGCTGGGTTTAATCCCATTTTACATAGGAGTGCTGCTACTACTGGATTTTGCTTATCGATAAAAGTATCGGGCTTACACCTGCAATAGCTAAACCAATGGCAATCATCATGACTGACAAACCAATATTATGCAACCAAAAATGGAGCTTAGCTAGAGTTGTCTTTTCGAGATTAGATCCACTCATAACTTATCCATATCGAGGGAATAATGGTAGTACACAAAATGTTGGAGGAGTCCGATTATGCCAGAATTACCCGAGATGGAAACATACAAATCTTTACTACAACCATTAATTGGCGGCAAAAAGATCACAGAAGTAACGATTAATCGCGAAAAAACCATTAATGTTCCAATTAACCAATTTAAAGCTCAAGTAGAAAACCAGAAACTAGAAACCATTCAAAGACGAGCAAAGTATTTAATATTTAAGCTTCAAAATGGGTCATGTTTACTTTTACATCTTATGCTAGGTGGAAAAATGTTTTACGGAGATGAACATGATAAGCCAGATCGGACGGTACAAGTGCAGTTATCTTTTGGAAATCAGCATCTTTATTTTATAGGTCTTAGGCTTGGTTACTTGCATCTTTTATCACAAGAAATGGTTGACCAGGAATTTCAAGACATTGGATTTGAACCACTTAATCCTAATTTTTCTTTGGATTCATTTAGGGACATGATGAATAAAAAAAGAGGCAAATTAAAATCTACACTGCTAAATCAGGAGTTTATAGCCGGTATCGGAAATCGTTACTCCGATGAAATTCTTTGGCATGCACATTTATTGCCAGATAAAAACATACCAGATTTAGATGTAGCTCAGATTAACAACCTATTCGAGTCAACGCGATATATTCTTCACCTTGGCATCCAGCAAGGTGGGTACATGGATCCCCTTTATAAGGAAGATAATAAAACAGGTGGTTATCAAATGTTCGTTCATAACCGGGAAGGAGAAGCATGCCCACGATGTCATGCACCCATTGTCCAAAAAGAAATCTCGTCACGAAAAACATACTTTTGTAACAACTGCCAGCATTAAACGAGGAGAATAAATATGAAATTTGGTTGTCATCTTTCCATTGGAGACGGATATTTAGGAGCGGCAAAAAAGGCATTCAAAATGGGTGCTGCAGCATTTCAATATTTCCCGAAAAACCCACGAAGTCTGTCCATCAAAGACTTTAATCAAGATGATGCTGCTTTATGTAAAACGTTTTGTGAGGAAAATAATATTTTATCTGTCAGCCATACACCATATCCAACGAGTATAACTCCCCATGACGTGAAAAAGCGTGAGCAGGTTATCCGTTCCCTCTTAAATGATTTGGGAATAACAGAAGCCTGTGGTTCGATAGGTGCAGTTGTTCATTTTGGTAAACACCTTAAAAATAAAACGTTAATCGAAAGCTATCAATTAATGATCGAAGTACTTAATGACGTTTTATCCAAGTGGGATGGACAGGCTAAAATATTGTTAGAAAACAACGCAGGAGTGCCAGGAACCATTGGTACGACATTAGAAGAACTCGTACAAATTCGAAAACTTTGTGATTACCCAGAGAAGATTGGATTTTGTTTGGATACATGTCATGCCTTTTCTTGTAGTTTATGGAATGGAGATAATTGGGCGGAAGTTATTCAAAAAGGAAAGGACTTAGGCTATTTTGATGAACTAAAAGTCATTCATCTCAACAATTCCAAATATCCAAGCGGAGAAGGAAAAGATCGACACGCTCCTATTTTTCAAGGTGGGTACATTAAAGAAGACCAATTTGATCAATTAATGAAAACCCCTAAGTTGAAAGGAATTCCCTTTATTTTGGAAACTCCTAAAGAAGTAGTGCCACATGAGAAGGAGATTAAGCAATTGCAGAAAATATGGGGATAGGAAACATTTAAGCTAGTCCTTCCCCTTATCCAACAACGACATCTCTTACAGTTTTGGTCAATCTTATAGGAGTAACTCTCCATATTGCTTTTCTTCTCTTTTTCTGTCATGATGTATAATCAGAGCAGAAAGAAGGTTAATAGCGGGTTTGATATGATTAAATAGTTAAATAGAAATATAGTGTCCAGCCTTTCAATGAAAATGGTACAGATCAAAGGTAAAGCCATTATAATTAAAACTAATAAAAACTAAGCATAATCTTAGTTTTATAGATTAAAGAAAAGGAAGTGTGTTGTTTGCTACGCCGTTTTTTCTCGTATTACAAGCCGCATAAGCGGTTATTTATTATAGATTTTACAGCTGCAGTCATTGTTGCGATTTTGGAACTGGCATTTCCGATTGCTGTACAGTGGTTTATTGACGAACTGCTACCAGGGAATGACTGGAATCTGATTGTAACGGTTAGTGTTTTATTGTTGCTCGTCTATTTATTAAGTACATTTTTACAATATATTGTAACGTATCTTGGTCATAAACTTGGCGTGAACATCGAAACAGACATGCGAGAGGACTTGTTTCGCCATGTTCAGCGACAGTCATTCCGATTTTTTGATAATACCAAAACTGGACATATTATGAGCCGCATCACCAATGATTTATTTGATATCGGTGAGCTCGCACACCATGGGCCAGAAGACTTTTTCATTGCTATCATGACTTTTGTCGGTACATTTATTATTATGTTTACCGTCAACCCATTACTTGCTTTCATTATATTAATTGCCGTTCCTATTCTTATTTTCCTTATCGCTTTTAGTAATATAAAGATGAACAAAGCATGGAAGAAGATGTATGAGAAGATAGCCGGTGTTAATGCCCGTGTGGAGGATGCGGTGTCTGGCGTGAGAGTTGTCCAATCTTTCACGAATGAAACATTTGAAATGGACCGTTTTATAGAAGATAACAATAGTTTTCGAAAAACAAAAATTGGAGCATATAAAGTGATGGCGCTCGTCCATTCCAATATCTATATGCTGATGCGTCTGATTACACTACTCGTCCTTGTCGTTGGAGCATGGCTAACCTTTAATGGACAACTATCCTACGGGGGACTTGTCAGTTTTGTATTATATGTTAATGTACTATTCAATCCTATCCAAAAAATCACCGCGTTATTGGAATTGTATCCGAAAGGGATGGCTGGCTTTCAGCGTTTTGTTGATTTACTGGACGTTTCCCCGGATGTGAAAGATAAAGAAAACGCGAAAGAAGTTGAAACGTTAAAAGGAGACATTTCCTTTCATCATGTGACATTTGGTTATGAAAAAACGCAAGCTCCCGTGTTGAACGAGCTGAGCTTTGACATTAAAGCAGGACAAACCGTCGCCTTTGTAGGATCTTCCGGAGCTGGAAAAACAACAATATGCTCGCTGATTCCAAGATTCTATGATGTCACAGGAGGTAGCATCACCATTGACGGGATCGATATTCGTGATATAACGAAAAAGTCATTGCGGCAGCAAATTGGTGTTGTCCAGCAGGATGTCTTCTTGTTTACAGGTACCCTTCGTGAAAATATCGCCTATGGAAATCTACATGCGACAGATGAAGAAATTGAAGCCGCAGCAAGACAGGCACATATGGAGGAGTTTATTAGGGAATTACCAGATGGATACGAAACACAGGTCGGTGAGCGTGGTTTGAAACTGTCTGGTGGCCAGAAACAGCGGATTGCCATCGCCCGCATGTTTTTAAAGAAGCCGCCTATTCTAATCCTAGATGAAGCAACATCTGCATTAGATACGGAAACAGAAACAATCATTCAAAAAGCACTAAGTGATTTGGCAAAAGACCGTACAACCTTAGTCATCGCCCACCGGCTGGCAACGATAAAGAATTCCGACCGCATTATGGTGGTAAGCAAAGATGGAATTGAGGAAGAAGGCAGTCATGAAGAACTACTTGCACGTGATGGGATGTTTGCACACTTGCATCATGTACAGATGAGTTGATATAAAAAAAGAGAATTTCCTAGCCTGATAGGAGGTTCTCTTTTACTATTACTCTAATGTCTGTGACAACAATCTTTTTTTAAGCAACTGAAAACTAGTCAATGGCCCTATTCGAGCGGTGGCAAGCACTACTTAGAAGCACGGGGACAGGATCCATATTTCAAAATATTTCTTTAAGGTTTATTTCTAGTCCTCCAAAAAAATAAGATTTTATATCGTCTTCTATCGTAAAGAAGAGTGGCTTACCATATTGATTTTTACTATCCAAATAATAAACTTCTATAAGTTTGTTCAGTATATCTACTATCCAATATTCCTTTACGTTTGCCTTCTCATACAAATTCCTTTTCACTATTTTGTCCATTTTTACACTTGAAGGTGAAAGAATTTCAATAATGAAGTCTGGTGATCCTATACATCCTTGGTCATCAAGCTTATTTGTATCACAAATAACAGAAATATCTGGCTGCACAACATTAAATACCTCGTCATTCTTTTTCCCTTTAGAAAATAATCGTACATCAAATGGGGCAGCAAACACCTGGCAATTTCTCTCTTTAAAGAAATTCATAAGTTGAAAAGACAAATTCATAGAAACCTGTTGATGTTTTGTAGAAGGTGTGGGGGACATGTTGTAAGGGATACCATCAATAATCTCAATACGTTCTTCATCATCCCATAATAAGTAATCAGAATATGATAGTTTTCTATCAAATTGGGGAGTACTCATGAGTTTACCCTCCTTAAAAGATAATAAATCATAAGGATGAAAATAAAACCACTCAAAAGATTAGTTTAGTGAAAAAACAATATTTACTGTTTACCACATCTACCATATACTTTTATTGTAATGCAATACAATAAAAAATGACAACTTAAGAAATGGATGGTCATAATGGATTTTGTGCTTAATGTTAGCGAGAAGTAAATACAATGAATCGCTAAAATACAAGAAGTAGATTGCACTGACACGATTTCTGTGCTTTTCTTTAACAAAACACAGCAATGACAGGGGTTAAGACTATTTAAATATATCTTTTATGGAGAACTTGGAAGAAAGCAAAACTAATACTATTGCAAATGATAATATTGAGTTCTTAATAATTATCCCCCTACTTTTCTTTCCCCTCTGTTTATCCATTCAATCCCTATTCCTTGGCAATCTGCCTCGAACTACAAATTTCTCCGCAGTATCATAAGGAAAAAACTGCTTTCCATCCTTCTCCCATACTGTTTCAATTATAATTGCATAATCATTTACATCTCGTAAAATAACAACTTGCCCTGGCTTTAGTTCTTTATCAGTTTCAATTAATGTACCGTTTTTATCGTCAAAGTGGTATTCATATACCTACTCAAAATCATCAAATGTCTTGTGTATTGCATGATTTAATAACATTAAAACACTCCTTTAAATAGCTAATAGTGATTTAAATTAACATAATATTTAGTATAATATTTTATATAAATTGAATTGATAAGAAATTTATTACTCTGGGCTGGATTAAAGTAAGCGTCAAATAGCCCACACCTAGTATTAAGGTATGGGCTATTTTATACTCTAACTAAGATTTAATTTGAACTTT
>NZ_JBHTKV010000024.1:0-38209 GCF_042678465.1 Oceanobacillus caeni
TGAGGTTAATAGGTTTGAGGTGGAAGCGTGGCGACACGTGGAGCTGACAAATACTAATCGATCGAGGACTTAACTAAATTCTTTTCATGTCTTGATTTACTCTTATTTAGTTTTCAGGATACAAATCCTAATTGAATATCAATTGTCTGGTAGCGATGGCGGAGAGGTCACACCTGTTCCCATACCGAACACAGAAGTTAAGCTCTCCAGCGCCGATGGTAGTTGGGGGTTCCCCCTGCGAGAGTAGGACGCCGCCAGGCAAATAAAAAACATCTAGGATAATCCACCTAGATGTTTTTTTGTTCCATAAAGAAAGATCCGATAAATCGACTAACCATTATTCGGGGATGAAGGAATCCCACTGCTGGAAGTCTTCTTTATAGAAATACGAACTCAATAAATGCAAGTTTGTTAAATATTAAGATATGGTTATGTTATATTAAAAGAGAATTATAAGAAGAAAAAAGATGGTGTTATTTATCCCACTTAAACGGATGGAAGTCTTCTTTATAAAATTAATTTGGACAAATAACTCTTTTTATTTTAGGTATAGTTTAGTGCTAGGCTTGTTAATTATTGTCCTTCTTTTGACACATGACCAAGTAAATAACTTCCTTTTTTTAGTTATAATATTAATAGGATGATCTCTAGGATTACTTGTTTTTTCGACCATACAAAATTAAAACGTAATCTTTGGATATCCCATACATCCACGGTTTCCTGGAATCATTCTAGTTATATAAAAAAAGAAAACATTGAATGATTTTACATAAGTACGGTTTCAGGGGGGATTAAATGAAAAAAATTATATTGGTAATTATTATTGTAGGGATGCTAGGATGGGCTGTTTATGACTTTGTTATAAATCGTGATTCAACGGAAGTCGGTACATCTGTAGGAGATATGGCTCCAGATATCGAATTGACAACGTTAAACGGAGAAACGGTGAAATTATCTGATTATCGTGGAAATAAGGTATTTGTTAATTTTTGGGCTACGTGGTGTCCACCATGCCGTGCAGAAATGCCAGACATACAGAAATTTGATAACGATGAAGATGTTAAAATTTTGGCAGTTAATTTAACATCAACTGAAAAGAGTGTTGATGATGTACAGAAATTTGTTGATGAGCTTGGTTTGACTTTCCCGATTTTAAAGGATGAAAAGGGAAAGGTAGAACAAATGTATAAAGTAAATGCTTATCCAACTTCTTATCTTATTGATTCTGATGGAGTGATAAGGAAAGTAGCCCTAGGAGCAATGAATTATGAAATGATGGTTCAGGAATTTGAGAAAATTAAATAAAATCTGGTGGTTTCCTTCCCGCTAAATAAAAGCGTCCTTTTTGCTTTGAGAAACAATTTAGTTTATTGTAAATAGCACGGATTAAATTAGAAAATCAAAAAATATAAAAGACATTATAAATAGAACGGAGTGGCTTTAATGGCATTACAAGTATCTAAAGATGCAGCAAAATGGTTCATAGATGAAATGGGATTAGAAAAAGGGGAATTGGTTCAATTTTATTTAAAAATATATGGCGGTATTCCTACTGTGCATTCGAATTTCTTTCTAGGATTATCAGTTGGAGAAAATGGAAAAATTGCTATAAAAACAGAAGTAGAAGGTATTACTTTCTATATTAATGAAAAAGACGCTTGGTTTTTAGATGAATATAATATGAAAGTGGAGTTAGGAAAGGAAGAGCCTGAATATCATTTTGAAGAAAAATAAAAGTTTTTGTTATTAATATGATAAGGTGAGAAAACCACGGACGGGTTTGTGGTTTTTTCTTTTTTTAAAATATTTCCTGGGCATTTATTTTGATTTATTTGGTATGATTAAGAAAAATGGATTTGCAAGTCTTGGGGTGAGGTATGAATAGATTAAAAGATAAAATAATAGTGATTACAGGGGCGTCATCAGGTATTGGAGAAAAACTCGCTATAAAGGTAGCTGAAAAAGGAGCGCATCCCATTTTATTGGCAAGATCTGAGGTGAAATTAAAAACAATCTCTGAGAAAATTAAAAAAGAAACTTCGGTACAACCTTACTATTTTAAACTTGATGTTAGTGATAGGGATGCAGTAGAAAGGGTATTTGTTGAAATAATTAAAGATATTGGGAACATCGATGTGTTAATAAATAATGCTGGATTTGGTGTTTTTGATGCTTTTCATGAGGCTAATTTAGATGATTTGGAAAAGATGTTTCATGTTAATGTTATTGGATTAATGAATTGTACAAAACAAGTAATTCCTAGTATGATTGAACGCAACATGGGCCATATCGTCAATATAGCGTCTCAGGCAGGTAAACTAGCGACGCCAAAAACAAGTGGATACGCAGCTACAAAACATGCCGTTCTCGGTTTTACCAATTCGTTAAGGCTTGAACTTAGGAAAACAAATATTCATGTATCTGCTGTAAACCCTGGGCCAATCGAAACCAACTTTTTTGAAAGTGCGGATCAATCCGGAACTTATGTAAAAAATGTGAAAAAATATATGTTGCAAGCGGACACGGTCGCTGAAAAAATTGTATATTTAATGGAGCGACCAAAAAGGGAGCTAAATATTCCTTATTGGATGAATATAGGAAGTAATTTATATAATATGTTTCCGCGTCTAGCCGACAAATTGGCAGGCCCTTTTTTAAATAAAAAATAAACGCATGTAATATTAAATGAAGAACTCTAAATTATGCTTGTTTTATATGTGGTTATTTGATACATTGGTAGTAATAATTAAATAAACTCTTATTTTATACTTATTAAAGTAAGGTAGAGGTGCAAAGACCATCAGTACTTATGTAGAGGAGAATGAGATCTGACGAAACATAAGGAAAGGGGAATTTGCCGAAGCGGAGGGATTCTCATTATCCCAACGTTGGGTCTGTATTGAATAAGTACAGAACTGTCATATAGGGGACTATATGGGGGGCTATCTAGCTAAGAACTTTTACTAAAAATGTTCTAGCAACAACGAGCTCTCTAAGAATTCGTTGTTGCTTTTTAAATGAGTCCTCCACACTCGTACGGCCGAAAAATAAAAAAGAGGGTGTGAAGTTTATGAATTTTGGTAATGTATTAACGGCAATGGTGACTCCATTCAATCAAAATGGAGAAATCGATTATGAAGCAACAAGAACTTTAGTAAATCACTTAATTGAAAATGGTTCTGATGGGTTAGTTGTAGCTGGAACAACAGGTGAATCCCCCACATTAACTCATAAGGAAAAACTTGATTTATTTAAGTTTGTAATGGAAGTGGTAGAAGGGAGAGTACCTGTTATTGCTGGAACAGGTTCAAATAATACTAACGCATCCATTGAGCTAACGAAAGAAGCTACGGAACTTGGTGTAAACGGAATTATGCTTGTAGTTCCTTATTATAATAAACCATCACAAGAAGGTATGTATCAGCATTTTCGTGCTATTGCAGAAAGCACAAAGCTTCCAATTATGCTATACAATATCCCTGGACGAAGCGTTGTAAATATGGAGCCATCAACGGTTATTCGCTTGGCTCAAATTGAAAATATTGTATCTATTAAAGAGGCAAGTGGAGATTTAGATAATGTATCTAAAATTATTACAGATGCTCCAGACAATTTCAGCGTTTATACTGGTGACGATAGTATGACTTTACCGACATTGTCTGTAGGTGGAGCTGGTGTAGTGTCTGTTGCGTCTCATGTAATTGGTAATGAAATGCAAGAAATGGTAACTCGTTTTAAAGACGGCGATGTAGCTTATGCAGCATCTCTTCATCGTCAGCTTTTACCATTAATGAAAGCATTATTCACTTCACCAAACCCAACACCAGTGAAAGAAGCATTAAATCATATAGGTGTACAAGTTGGCGGTGTGAGATTACCATTAGTACCTTTAAACGATACGGAACGTGCTGCTCTTTATAAAGTGATAACGAGTCATGAGGAAAGAAAAGCAGTAGGGTATTAATTTTAAGTGGGAAAGAACAAGCTTATTCGCTTGTTCTTTTTTATATGCCTTGATTTTTCCCACCTCAAGCTTTTGGGGAACAAAGAAGGTAGGTGGGAAATCAACCGCCCGTATAGGTCCGATAAGTGCGACTAATTATCTGTAGGGGATGAGAGAAAAAAACCAACTGATGGAAGTCTTCTTTATTTAATCCGTTGAAACCAATGTTGACGTAATGGAACCAATTTGGTATGGTAATGGAAACATAATGGATTTGGAAAGGTATGATTGATTTGGAAGATTTTAATCATGAAAGATTTGGAGTGTTTTTATCGAAAATTTTACAAGAAAGAAATTTATCGATAAGAAAATTGAGTAAGCTATGCGGTATAGATCATGCTACCATTTCTAAAATTATGAATGGGAAACGTAAAATTAACTTAAAACATTTGGAGAAGTTTTCTATGGGGCTAGATATAGAACTCCCTACTTTAATAAAAGCTGCCGGTTATAATATGGCGACGAAGGAAGAAAAAGCTTCAGATATTCAAGTTGCATTAGAAAAAATCCAACAATTAATAGAATCTTCTAACCTGTATCATGAAAATTTCACATTGGAAAAAATGGAACAGGAAATAGTTAACTATAAAATTTATAGTCAGACAGATGAAGGGAAAAATACTATATTTAATCAATTTAATGAAAAACTAAAAAAAACAGGCGGAATTGGTCCGTTTATTGAAAATTTGAAATGGATGTATCATAGATTTATAGAGGAAAATGGAACTTCATTTCAAATCGGGTTAATGGGTGGTGCTCTACTCTATTTTATTGTTACAACCGATTTACTTCCTGATTATCTATTTCCAATCGGCTACTTGGATGATGCACTTGTCGTTCAAACCGTTTACCAGCAATTAAATATGAAAAGTTAGAAGGGCGAAAACAAATAACATGTGGGAAAAGCATATGATGAATTATTTGAGAAGTATGCACTTGCTCTTAACGCAATGAAGTTAATTTCAAATATTAGTGTACAGTTACAATTCAACAATTATATGTTTAGTGAAAGTATTGTTCAGGAGAAAGGAAACTACCAATGAAATCCATGTTAATCCGAAAAATAAAACAATTTGATTACTCATTAATAATAATTACTTTACTTTTAACGGGTTTTGGATTAATGATGGTATACAGTAGTAGTTATGCCGTTGCTTATATCCATTATGATAACCCTACATATTTTTTTACAAAACAATTGAAATGGTTCATCATTGGATTATTTTTCTTTATAATTGCCACCTTTGTACCCTATCGTATCTATAGTAAACTAAGTCCATTATTAGTAATGGTATCAATCGTAATGCTAGTAATGGTGTTAATACCTGGACTGGGAACGGAGAGAAATTATTCTCAACGATGGATTCAATTAGGCCCCATTTTGCTTCAGCCTACAGAATTAATCAAATTATTTATGATCATGTATTTTGCTTCTTTTTACGCTAAAAAGCAAGAGACGATTAATCAATTTAAAAATGGGGTTTTGCCGCCTTTAATTATATTAGGGATTATTTTTCTTTTAATCTTAAAACAACCTGATCTAGGATCCGCGGGACTTATTTTACTTGCTTGTTTAACGATTGTCATATGTTCAGGAGTAAAGAAAAGACATTTATTCATGCTTGGAACTGTCGGGCTGGCAGGTATCATTTATTTTTCCATTACTTCTTCCTATCGTATGCAAAGAATAGTCTCATTTATTGATCCTTTTGCAGATCCTTTCGGTGAAGGGTATCAGTTAGTAAATGGTTATATTGCTATTGGGACAGGGGGAGTAATGGGAAATGGTTTAGGTAATAGTATTCAGAAGTTAGGATTCCTACCAGAAGCCCATACTGACTTTATTATGGCAGTAATTATTGAGGAACTAGGTGTTTTGGGATTGATTATAGTTATTAGTGCATATATTTTCATTATGTTCCGTGGTGTACAGATTGCAAGAGAATGTAAGGATAGGTTTGCCAAATTACTTGCAATTGGAATTACCTTTCAAATTATAGCTCAAGCATGTATAAATTTAGGAGCTGTTTCTGGACTACTTCCAATAACTGGCGTAACATTACCTTTCATTAGTTATGGTGGGTCTTCCTTAGTTATTACAATGGTTTCTTTAGGAATTTTGATTAACATATCATCCTATAGGGAAAATACTAAGTCAGTCCCAGCGAATCGAGAGGCGAGAATGATTCACCAAGTATGATAAAAGGTATTTTAGCCATAATATCTCTTGGGAGGTGTTTTGGATGGCTAATAAAAATAAACAAAATAGTTTTAGCGATGAGCAAAGAGTGAGAAAAAATTTATCTAAGGAATTTGATCATGAATTTGCCAATGAACCATTAACAGCAAATGAAAAGTATAATAATAAAAAGACGAAAAAACGCCAATAATTATCGCCTATCCCCTTTGACCAAAAGGGGTTTTATGTTTTTAAGATACTTTATTTTATGGACGATTGATGCGATAAGTTATAAATTGGAAGGAATTCAAACGGAACGTGTAGAAATTTAAACATATAGGAAAAGGAGGGGGGTTTTAAAAAATGAAAGAAGTACATAATATATTTCCTATCATGGTGGATGCTCCAGCCAATTTGAAAACAGTAAATTTTTATATAGTGAAAACAGAGCAATCATTAAGCTTGGTCGATGCCGGATTTAATAATAAAGAGTCTTACAAAGCATTAGAACTTACATTACAGGAAAATGGCTTTTCTACAGGTGACTTAACAGAAATTATTTTAACCCACAATCATTATGATCATGTCGGGCTAGTAAATCCAATTACTAGAAAGCATCCAATTCCTGTATATGCGCATAAGGATGCTATTCCACGATTGAAAAGAGATCCTCGTTTTTTAGAGATGAGAGTAGACTTTTATGCGAAATTATATGAAGAAATGGGTTGTGGAGACGCAGGAGATAAACAAATTTCCTTTTTGAAAAAGTCTATTGAAAGAAATAGCAATCAGCAAGTCGAGTCTGAAATTATTCCAATAGGTGCTAAACATCTTCATTTTGATGTTATAGAAGTTCCAGGGCATGCGCCAGACCAAATTGCATTACACAGTTTAGAAAACAAAGAAATGATAGCAGGCGATTTAATGATCGAACATATCTCAAGTAATGCTCTTGTGGAGCCTGATTTTAATGGAAAAAAACTCCCGACACTACTTCAACATAAACAATCCCTTGAAAAGGTTCAAAAGTTGGATATAGAACGAATCTATTCAGGACATGGAAATATCATTCAAAATCCCAGTTCATTAATAAGGAAGAGAATAGATGGTATTGAGCTTAAAGCAGAAAAAATAAGAAAAGTAATAGAAGAAGGGACAACAACTGGAGACGAAATCGCAAGGAAGTTTTATAAGAAAAGCTATCATAGTCAATTTTCTTTGGTAATGTCCGAAATCATCGGTCATCTTGATTATCTTGAGATAAGTGGAAGAGTATCAAAAGAAATGAAAAATGGAATATGGCATTATTATATAGAAAAATAATATAGTGCAAAAAAATGGATTCAACAATTGGAATTGTTTGTAGTAGCTCTAGTATAATAGAATTACAAAAGAATTTTAACAAGATGAAGGAGTAATCGTTATGTATAGAAAAGTGGAAGACTTTTTATTAGATTGGTCACATGCATCTCATGGTACCATTCAAGTTCTTGAATCATTAACAGATGATACATTAGGACAGGCTATTGTCGAAGGTCATAGTACATTAGGATGGTTAGGCTGGCATTTAGCAACAGCTCCTGCGTATTTCTTAGGGTTAGTTGGGTTAAACGTTGAGACAGGAGATCCTCAAGCTGTTCCTCATAAAGCTAGTGAAATTGTGGAGGCATATAAAAAGGTTGCTTTAGCGGTTGAACATGAAGTAAAAGAAAATATGACCGATGAGAAATTTGCCGAAGAAGTCGAAATGCATGGACACACATCTCCAAGGGGTGCAGTATTAAGACTTTTCATTGATCATCAAACACATCATCGTGGACAAATGACTGTGTTACTTCGCCAGGCCGGTCTACCGGTTCCCGGTGTGATGGGGCCTACAAAAGAAGATCGTGAAAAAGCCTAGTCTCCTCAAGTTTTCTTTATCCCACCTCAGGTAGGTGGGAGTGTTATTGTCCGTAAAGGTCTGATAAGTGTGACTAACCATCAGTAGGGGATGAAGGATCCCTCTTTCTGCTGGAAGTCTTCTTTATAAAAGTGCTTGGAAAACAGAAGGAGCTGGGACAAAAGTATTTCAGTCATGAAAAAACCGAACTTTCACCTGAAATTCTAATTTAGAGTTTCCTAATAGTTTGTTTTTTTATTATATTGCTTCATTAAATTAGAAAATATTCGGCTTTATGAATAGCAATTTAGGGGTACAGCCAACATTTCGGAAATTTTGTACGCTAAGCAAATTTTGACACAAAAAAAGCCAAATACCTGTACGTTAAGGAATTTGGCTTCAGATACAGATTAAATTTTTTTTAAGGGTCTTAGCATATTAGCTGGTAACCTATTTGAATCAAACTTATATTCGCCAAGAAGATTAATATGTTCCCAACCTAGAGGTGAAATATGTGGGAGTAATTCTTCTTTTAAGGCATCATGTTTCTTTAATTCTTTTGTTGCTTCACCCAAATACACTGTATTCCAAACGCTAATTGCATTTATTAATATATTTAAAGCACTAGCTCTTTGTAATTGATCTTGCATGCCACGTTCTCTGAATTCCCCACGTTTACCAAAAAATAAGGCTCTAGCCAATCCATTCATGGCTTCTCCCTTATTTAACCCACGATGTATCCTTCTTCTTAATGTTTCATTCGTAATATAGTCAAGAATAAAAATTGTTTTTTCAATTCTTCCAATCTCTCGAAGAGCTGTGGCAATTTTGTTTTGTCTTGCATACGAACCTAATTTCCCCATCATTAATGATCCAGAAACTCTTCCTTCCCGAATTGAATGGGCCAGCCTTAATACATCATCAAAATTTTCTTTAATAACCTTCGTGTTAATCTTTCCCCGTAGTATGACTTTTATACTCGGAAAATCATCAGGAGACGTAAGGGTATATAATTTTGCGTCGCTTATGTCTCTCAATCTTGGAGCAAAGCGAAATCCTAATAAATGACTTAATCCGAAAACTTGATCCGTATAACCAGCTGTATCTGTGTAATGCTCCTCAATTGAAAGGTCGGATTCATGGTGTAATAATCCATCTATCACGTGTACGGCATCTCTCGCATTCGTGTTGATTACCTTTGCATAAAATGAAGAGAAATGATCACTTGTAAATCGATAAATGGTTGTACCTTTTCCCGTTCCATAATGTGGGTTTGAATCTGCATGTAATGATGATACACCGACAGGAACACGCATACCATCTGAAGATGAAGTTGTTCCATCTCCCCAATATGAAACCAAAGAAAGACGGTGCTGATAATTTACTAACGTTGCTTGAGCACGATTCATCGCATCTTCATGTAATCTCCATTGCATAACATTAGCCATCTGGCGATATGATATATCGGGAGTAGCCTCTGCCATTTTAGTTAATCCAATATTTGTACCCATAGCCATTAACGTTGCCATTATAACAGATTTTTCCTCACCTTTAGGTGCTTGATTGGAAGAAGCGTGAACAAAGGACTCCTCAAATCCAGTCCATTCAGCTACTTCCATTAATAAATCAGTGAGTTTAACTCTTGGAAGCATTTTATAAAGAGATAAGCTAAAATTTCTAGCTTCTTCAGGTGTATCTGCTTGTAATCTCTTAACATGTATCTTTTGTTTTTTTATGTTGATACTTTCGATATTATCAATATTTTTGGAAATCCATTTAAGTTTCGTATTTAAAGTTTCATATCTTTCTGATATATACTGATCAAAATTCACATTAACAGCTATATTAGTCCCTTGAACTTTTGCTTTTCCCCAATCGTCTTTTGGCACTAGATATTCTTCAAAATCCTTATGTAATCGACTACCTTCAACCCAAACATCACCAGAACGGATATAGTTTTTGAGTTCTGTTAAAGCAGCCATTTCATAATATTGACGGTTAATGTTTCCTTCATCATCAAAGACATGCTTTTGCCAACGTTTAGGAACAAAATTCAAAGGCGAGCCTTCAGGTACTTTCCTTTTTCCAGAATTATTTAACTCACGTATAGTGCCTAATGCTTTTAATAAAGGTTCTGCTGATTTAGTAGATTTGAATTCTAAAGAATCCAATAGGCTTGGAGTATATTTCCTTAAATAGTTATATCGTGTTTTTATTAAATCAAGATAATCGTAGTCCATTGGTCTTGATAATAATTTAGCTTCTTCAATCGATTCTACAATTTTTTCCCAAGGCATTACCTGCTCTAATGCCAAATAAGGATCGATCCCTTCCTCTTTGGCTTTAATTAAAGCCGTTCCTATATCTGCATAATGCACAACTTTTTCATTTACTGACTTTCCATTTTGTTTTTGCATTTCTTCTTGACTTTTTCTACCTTTTGCTTGTAACACCATCATTTGTCTATCATGAATCTCAATGGCATGATCAGTTAAGTCTTGGGAGAGAGTGATTAAGTGAGCAACTAATAATGCATATCTTTTATCTTCTTTAAATCTTCTAAAAGAATGGGGTTCATATCTCGCCCCAATTCGTGCTAATTGTAAAAGTCTATTGGGGTGGATTAATCCCGTATCAGCTGCAATGTTCATTTCTTTAATGTACTTTAATCTTTTTATTACCTTTAAAAAAGAATCCGGTGACGACTGTCCGGGAATTTCTCTAAGCCAAGCTAATTGAGTTTTATTATTATTTACCGTTAAATCAATCAGTTTTTCTAGTTCACGTTTATTTCTTTCAGAAAGATTACTTATTAGTTTGGCATATATTTTTTTCTCTGCACGTGTTCTAGCTAACCAAACCATCCTCTCGATTGTTGGTATTGCAGGAAGGATTATTTTTTCCTTTCTTAATAAATCAATCGCAGTGCGTACTAGATACAAAGCATTTCCATTTTCCAACGCATCCTTTAAAAGAGTACTAGAGATCTTGCGATAATCACCGTTATTAAAATCTCTATATCCATACACTTCTAAATGCTCACGCCTAGTTGTATCACGTTGAGCATATGAAGAATAAACTTCTGGATGCACATTAATTTGAGCAGTTACATATTTAATAAGGTTATCGGGTATTTCTAACACATTAGTTAAATGACAACCGGGGTATCTAAGAATGCATAATTGAAGTCCAAACCCCAATCGATTATGATCTCTTCGATGACGATTTATAACTTCAATATCATAGTCTGATAGACTGTAATAAGAAGTAAATTCAAATTCTGATAAATTATTAAGGTTTAATATTTCTTTTCGCTGTTCTGGTGACAGCAATTCTTTCACACTCAAGTTAAATCAATCCTTATAATTAATTTTGAAATTCCTTAATTTCCCTATTCAAAAATTCTGAATCATGTTCTGATAAGCAGTAGTAAGAAGCAAGCTCCCATTCGCTTAGGAGGGATCATTACCTCTTGTCGTTGGTCTATTGTAAGAATTTCTTTTCCATGCAAGATTTTCACGCTTTTCTTTGGTTTTCATACTCCTTTACCCTTCGATAAAAAGTATTAGGCTTTAAATTAAGACGCTTCATTCCTTCCGTCGCAGTGATTAATCCAGACTTCCATTCCGAATACACTCGAATGAAGTCCTCATTAATTTCGTACTTACGACGCCCGAATCGTACACCGTTATTCTTGGCCACTTCAATTCCTTCTGCCTGACGCAGCTTATTTTTTTTACGTTCTTGCTCAGCGACATAGGAAAGTAAACTTAAAAATTGGTCTTCCATTAATTTTCCAAGATCGCCCATAGTTCGAAATTTCCTACTATCAAAAAGGGTTTCATTTTCTAGGACTACAATATCTGCATTCAGCTCCCGAGTAATATACTTCCATTCCCGAATGATACCATCGTAATCCCTTCCTAATCGGTCCAGTGCATCAAGGTACAATAAATCCCCTTCCCGAATAATTAGAAGCATCCCTTGATACTGTGGTCGGTTAAAATCCTTTCCACTTTGCTTGTCAATAAAGATATAACGTTCTTCAATTCCAAGCTCCCGAAATTTTTTAAGCTGTCGTTCCGGGTTTTGGTCCTTAGCTGAAACACGAGCATATCCAATCTTCAAAATTAATAACCCCTTTCTATAAAACTATTTATCAATATATGTCAAAAAGTATATCAATAAATTGAAATGTTTCAAAATTAAAAAACACACTTTATGACACGGTAATATTAACTGTTTTCTAACGTGTCACAAAGTATGCTTTTTGACAAAAATTATTAAAGGGGGTAGCGTTGGTGGGACCCCGTACTGGGGAAACGTAAAAACAGGAGTAGCAAAAGCTACTCCTGTTTTTTTAAAGCATCTACAAGTTGCTTAGCGTCCAACATTGACATGCCTTTTTCTTCTCTTAGATACTTTATAGTCTTAATGTCACCAAGAGTTTTCAATTTCTCCTGTGCTAAGGCAATTAATTCATCATTGTTTTCACTAGGCTTTGCAGTTTCCTTTCTTAAAACTTTAACCTTATTAGTTAAAACAACAATATAAATTAAGAACGCTACATTAAGAATGAATGATGTGATTAAACTCCAGATCAAAATGATACTCCTATCATTTTAAAACCCACATTCATTCCTTACGTTTGTAAAACCTGATAATTCCGCAATAAGGGCTGAGGGAGTTGCTACTTTTTCACCTGCTGTTGTAGCACCTACCAGTAGTTTTGCAGTTTCCCATGCTCCTTCCAATGCTTTAACATATTTCTTTATCTTAGTAAGTCTTGCAATCGGTATTGCATTCATAACAAGCAATTCGCTAATTGCCAAACTACAACTCCATACACTTTGTGTGCGAATTCTAGGTAAGGTCTCCATAAAATATTTTTTGATTTCTTCTGGGGATCCTTTTTCCAATAATTCATCAGGAATATGCTCGATAGCATCTAGCGCCGGTAAAAGTTCATCTGCGGTTGCTCTGCTCATTGGTGGGTTTTTTAGATTAACATTGCTTTCTACACTCTTAATTATACCACCTTCCAGTAATTTTTTTTCAATGTATGATTCATTCCTGAAAGTTACTCTTGTTTTCCGAAGAAATTATTCCCTCTTAAATAGTAAGTAAGATATATTGTAAAGTATAGAAAAATGTGTAAATTTAGTGTAGTATTTTAATAGTGTAAGAGAAAAAAGAGAGAAGAGGTAAACCTATGGAAAAACTTTTAAGGAAACTCGGGTTAACGATCATGGTAAGTGTTCTGTTATTTAGTGGTGTATTAGCATTTGCACCAAATGTATTTGCAGCAGAAGGAATTAATGAAGTTTATGAAGAAGGAGATGCAGTATGGGAAGATAACTATGATGAAGAGCCAATAAACGCCGCTGAAAGATATGCCTCTGATAGATATAGTGCAGAAGAGATAGCTATACTTTCTCAAATTGCTTATGAAAAATCTATTAATGAGAGTGAGGCTGGCGAAGGGAAAATCGTTCCGTTTGGAGCTAAATCAAAAGCTGTTATAAAAGTTTCTCAGTTACTTTTAAAAGGTGGAGATGAAGTTATTGATGCAGCTAGAGCCTTCAAAATTATTGATTCTGCCACTGCAAGAACATTTAAAAGCAATAGTGTAAAGATAGGGAATTTTTTGAAGAAGTTTGAAAATGCAGGGGCCAACGAAGCTAATGAAGTTCGTACTCAGCTTCCTGTATGGTTTAAAGATAACACAAGGGTTAGCAAAGGAGTAGCTGAAAATATATCAATCGCTGTAGCTTGGGCAATTCGCGGTGCTGATTGGTTATTTTTTTAGGAGTGAAATAGTATGGAAAATGAAACTGTTAGTGAATGGTTAGGAAGTAAAGGATTATCTAATACTGATATTGATTTCATTGAAACAATTTTGACTTTCACATCCACAGCAATTGTACTAGAGTCTAAAACAGAAGATATTAACAAAAAATTTCAAGCGACTTTTCCGGAAAAGAAAGCAAAAATCATGCCTGATTTAACCTACCAACAGTTTGAAGAAATATTACAAGATAATGGTTTGTCAGTCAATTTAAGCGAACTGTTGAAAAGGTTTAGCTCACAAGGTATTTGTGTGGAACTCTGTGAAAAATTGTTAAGAAAACAAGATGATAATTAACGGGATTAAAAATCTAAAAAAGGAAGCAAAGCGCTTCCTTTTTTTGTTACATATTCTAGCCTATCTTAGGCTAACTAGGGATACCAACAAAACCGATATGAACATTTTACTGTTGGACCCCTTAAAGTAAGGAAAATCGAATTTTATCATGTCGAAATTTGCTTAGCGTACAAAATTTCCGAAATGTTGGCTGTACCCCATTTAGTAATGTCCCAGCCATTTCCTAAACCCTTTTTCCGAATATATTTAGATACCCCAAATTATACGAAAATACAACTATTATAATAAATCCCCCGACAATAAAGGAAAAAAAGATCCAGTCTTTTTTTTCGATGGTCATCTGATGATAGTGGGTACGATCTGTATCTCCAGTAAACCCCTTTGATTCCATAGCAATAGCTACTCGTTCCGCCTTGCGAATCCCATTAGCTAGTAGCGGAATTGCATATCTACGGAATTGATTTATTTTTCCTTTTAACCCTTTTGTTCTTCCTACACCACGGATGCGATGTGCCTGTCTTAATATCTGTAATTCCTGTTGAAATAAAGGTAAAAACCGATATCCAGCTAAAATACCATATGTGATTTTAGGTGGTACTTTACATTGTTGCATAAGGCTAAGCATAAATTTAGTGGAATCCGTTGTTAAAGCGAATAATAGAGACAATGCCACAAAGCAAAGAGACCGAAGTGCGAGACTAGTCCCTGTAAGTATACTGCCAGTAGTTATTTCAAACCTCCATAATGTAAACATAACTTCTCCATAGGAAAAGGTTTGATTTGTATAAAGAATCGTCATCCAAGCAAAGCTTAATGCAACGAGAAAGAACGGACTGAAGAATTTGAGCCATTTTATAACCGAGATATCCCCCATAGTAAAGGTTACGAATAGAATAAATATAAAATAGGAAAGTGGTGTAAATACATCAAAAGTAAAACTAAGTAAAATGCCTGGTATTAATACCGCTATTGCCTTTATAGATGGATTAATAGACGAGATCATTAAACAGCACCTTCTTCATGATTGTTTCGGATTCGATAAGGCAAGCGTAATCTTGCTTTTTTCAAAATCTTTTCCTGTTGCCAGAGCTTTTCAGGTTCGCCATTATAGACAATGTTCTGTTTGTGTAATACAATTGCGCGATTTGTTATATCCACAATGTCCATATCATGGGTAACAAAGACAATGGTTGTCCCACTTTCTCTTAGTCGTTCAATCATGTTCATGAATTCCCTTGTTGTTCGAGCATCTTGACCAAACGTTGGCTCATCAAAAAATAAAATATCTGGTGTCTCATCCACCATTGTTGCAACACTTAAACGTCGTTTTTGTCCACCGCTTAAGGAGAAAGGATTACTAAATCGATGTTTTTCTAGGTGAAATTCCCTCATAAGTTTGGTTGCTGTAGAATTTATTTTTTTCTCCGAATATCCATTTAATTTCAAGCCAAATGTTAACTCCTCCAACACGGTGTCCGTAATAAATTGATGTTCTGGATTTTGAAAAACGTATCCCATTCGTTTTCTAAGTTCTTTTTGGTCCCAATGTTCCATTGGTTTATCGAAAAAGTAAATATTTCCTTTAAATGGGGTTAATAATCCAGCCATTAATTGTAGTAGTGTAGACTTACCAGCTCCGTTTTCTCCAATAATTGCGATGAATTCCCCGCTCCGTATGTTTAAATTTATTTCATTCAAAATGATTTGTTTCTTTCGATAGAAACTCATGTCTTTTACAGTTAAAATCACATCTTCTGAAGGGAGGATACGATGGTTGAAGTTGCGAAAGGAATCAGCAGTATTGGAAAATCGTTTTGGTAAAAATACGCCTTCTTGCTCCAATAATGTTTTCTTTTCCATAAAGATAGAATTCACATTTCCATCCGCAATCAGTTCGCCACTTCTTCCCATCACAAGGACTCTGTCTACGATATCTAGCCAATCATCTGCTTGATGCTCAATAATAAGAACGGCTAATTGATGTTTTTCCTGAACACATTTAATTAACTGAATAAACTCAAGACTAGAAACAGGGTCCAAATTTGCTGTAGGCTCATCTAAAATTAACATATTAGGTTCAAGCAGAAGAACAGATGCTAGGGCGATCTTCTGCTTTTGTCCACCTGATAACTCATGAATTTTTCTATTCTGTAACCCATCCATTCCGACTAATTTTAATACCTCCGAGATGCGCCGAGCCATCTCGGAAGGAGGGGTCTTAATGTTTTCCAACGTGAACGCGAGTTCATCTTCTATTGTAATCATACAAAATTGGCTTTCAGGATCCTGAAAAACAATCCCGATTTCCTGATTTAATTCTCCTTTTTTGAAATCACGTATGTTTTTTCCACGATAATAGATTTCACCGGAAGAAACACCTTCAACGGCATCAGGGTACAATCCATTTAAACAAAGGGCGAGGCTGCTTTTCCCAGAACCGCTAGACCCCATAAGAATAGTCGTCTCATTTTTATTCAACGAAAATTGGATTCTATTAATTATTGGTTGGTCTAAGCTTTCATAGTCAAATGAAAAGTTTTCGATAAGAAGTAGAGGTCTACGCTGCTCCTGTTTCACGTCGTTTTTGCAGCTCCTTTCCTAATGCATATCCACGTAGTACATCTGTTTTTGCAAGTTGATCACTTATCCATTTCCCTAGAACCCCTGCAAGGAGTGCTCCGCTGATTACACGCACAACTAATGTAGCAACAAGTAACCATGGTGTTAATGTAATGTTTCCAGCGTAAAATAGGTGCCATACAAAACTAATCAGCGCTGCGGACATACCGGAAAATATTAACACGCGTAATCGATAATCTTTCCATTTTGTCAAAGCAAATGCGAGTTCTGCACCTGCACCTTGGACCGCAGCAGAAAGAATAAGTCCCGGTCCTGCAGTAGTTCCTAGTAACACTTCGGTAATTCCTGCAATTACTTCTGCGGTAAAGGCAACTCCTGGTTTACGCAATATGTAAGCCGCCACGATAGAAACAATAAACCATATTCCAAAAATAATCTCATAACCAAATGGAGCTAGACCAAATGGGGCAAGAATATTTTGGATAACCTGACCAACTAAGAAAAAGGCTAAATATATAATCCCAAATACGACACCTAATATGGACATAAGAACTATTTCTTTTAATTTCCACTGATTTGTCATTTTACAAACTCCTTATGCTTGATTCGTTGGACTATTCGCAGAAAGACTAAATGTCATCGTAACATGAGAAACTTGATCCTGAATAAGTTTAAAAGATTCATATAATGCTTGAAAGAGATTATGCACATCTCCATCCAATCTTGTAGCATAATGGGTAGATATTACTTTAACGTTACGGTGTTTGGATAAATCGATTTGTTCATAGATTTTATCCATATAATCTTCTCTTCCTAACGGATAAAGAGAAAATTTACAACCAGCGACTTGGGAGATGGACTTCACCTTTTCTTCGTTCAACGGGGTATCTGTTTCATCCATGTACACATCGGCATCTGAATCCCCCGGGCAACCAATAGAAAAGGTTCCGTTCATAGCAACATGCTCTCCCGTTTTTGCTGCATGAAGGAAAATGGCCTTTGTTACATCAAAAACATGAACCATTTTCCCCCGAATACATGTGCTCACATCATCTGTATTCTTCCATACTTTTGATGTATCGACCTCTTCCAGTGTTGATAGAATAATATCTACAAACCGGTCACTCATCGGATGTAGACTAAACTGACATCCTGCAATTCTACTTGTCCCACAATAGTTGCTCATAAAATCTCCTCCTAAAATAATAATAAAAAAACTGCACTCCGTATGGGAATGCAGTTTACATGTATGTATTTAAGTTTCATTGAATCATACAGTGAACCGCACTTCCCCACGCTAGTATTATCTAGATCGGGTAATAAGGGTCAGATTTCTCTTCTCAGCCACACACCGTAGCTCCCCTAGTGCTAACTTTCGGATATGCAATTTTTCTTCTATTATGAATAAAACATACTTTATGATTTTTGTAAAGGGCTCATCTGTTGGTAAATAAAAAGGTGGGAGACTATCCCACCTTAAACGTATCGTTATCCGCTTCTTTAATAAACAAGCAAGGTTCCCCTGGTGAGACCATTGTTAAATCATGCATGGCCCTAGTGCATGCTGTATAGAATAACGCTCGCTCAGATTCCCGATTGTATTGATTACTTGATGCATCTGGAATAATAACTGCATCAAATTCAATCCCTTTTGCTAAATAGACAGGAAGTACCAAAATGCCTTTTTCAAAAGAAAAAGTTTCTTCATTAATTGGATATAAATCAATTTCTTTCCGTAGTAATTCATAAATCTGATTTGTTTCCTCCATTGTTTTACAAATTAGTGCGATGGTTTCATGACCATATCTACGTAGTTTTTCAATTTCCAATAACAATGTTTGAACTAAGTTATTTTCAGTTTGAAGCAGGGTAGGTTTTTTTCCTTCCCGTTCAAAAGGTTCAATAATGGAATGACCGGGAGCAAAGTGTTTTGAGAATTCTACAATTTCTTTTGTTGATCGATAACTTTTTGTTAAGGTAATTCGTTCATGGTTACTTTCCACCGCATCCGGGATAAGAGGATTTTCACTTGTCGTATGAGCGTATATTCCCTGGTTAACATCGCCTAGAAGTGTCATTCTCGTATAAGGGAAAATATGTCTTATAAATGCAAATTGGAAAGCAGAATAATCCTGTGCCTCGTCAATAAATAAATGACGTATAGAACGGTCTGCATCGTGTCCAAGAATTTTTCCTTTGAAATATACATATGGTGTAGCATCTTCCCACGTTAAATAGCGCTTGTTTAAATGTTTTACAGTAAATGTAGCGATTGTTTCCCAATTCTTTGGTTTTAGATTTGGTTCCCATTTTTCAAAAAGGTTCCTGTACGTGGCAAGCACATGGACAAACTTCAATCGTTTAATTTGTTTTTTAATTGGGGCAAATGCCCGCTGAATCACTTCTTTACGCAAAAACATTTCTTCTTGAAGCGGGTCATCTTCATCACCATACATATCCTGACTATAAGTGAATGCCTTCTGGTAATCTTCTTTGTCTAATAATTGCATTTCTTCCAAAACCCAGTCTTCAGAAACTTCCTTTTGTTGGATATGACGAATTTCCTTTAAAAGCCATTTAGAAACAAGTTCCAATTTATTTGGAATAGAAATGCTAGAATCAAGTGCATAAAAATATCGAGTAATTTCCTCTTTTGATAGGATAATTTCGTTTCTAAATTTAATGTTTTTAAAAAGAATTCCAGTATGGTTTAAATAAGAAATATAGGAATCAATCATCTGTTTAAAATATAAGCTTGATTTATAGTCCATATTTATAACTCGTATATCGTTTTTATCCTTATGTCGTTCTGTAAGGGTGTACTCGATTTGTTCAAAAGGAGATTCAATTTCAATGTTTTTTTCAATCCTTTTTCTTAAAAATTGTAAGAAGGTAGATTGGCCAATATTTGTCTCTCCTAATTCCGGAAGTACATTGATGATATAACTTGAGAATAGTGGATTTGGTGAAAGAAGGAGAAGGTCATTTGCATTTAACTCTTCACGAAAACGATACATTAAATAGGCTACGCGCTGTAATGCGGCTGACGTTTTTCCACTTCCAGCCACTCCTTGCACAATTAAAAGATTACTCCGTTCGTTACGAATAATTTTATTTTGTTCCTTTTGGATCGTTGCAACGATGCTTTGCATTTTTGTGTTAGCATTATTACCAAGAGCATGCTGAAGTAGGGTATCTCCGATTGTGAGGCCGGTGTCAAACATACCTTTCATCTGACCTTGCCTAATAATATATTGCCTTTTTAATGTTATTTCACCATTTATGGTATCTTCCGTCGATTCATATTGAGCAGGTCCTGGAGCGTAGTCATAATACATGCTTGATATAGGTGCACGCCAATCATATACGAGAAAATTCTCATCCTTTTCATCCATCAGAGAAGCCTTACCAATGTAGATTTTTTCCTCTTCCTTTGTCTGGTTTTCCTTAAAGTCAATTCTGCCAAAATAAGGTGAGTCTTGTAACGAATCTAATGTTTTTCTCTCATGATCTATATTTCCATGTGACCGTTCACGTTCAGCTAAAAATTCAGCTTGCTGTTTTAAACTAGCTTGTGTTTCAATTATATCGTCTGGTTCGTCTAGGTTTACCGTAACATCATCCCAAAAATCCTTTCTAAGATCGATAATACTCTCTCTTAGACCCGAGGCTTTCTCCTTCAGTGCTATTTTTTTCTTTTTAATAACCTGAATGACGTCTTCCAATCTCTGCCTTTCAGCTAATTCATCTTTTATTTGATTTTCCGATTCCTTATTCATTTCAATCAACCCCGTTCAAAAGCGATATAATATATTCTTATTGTTATTAAAAGACATTTATAATATGAGTCGAAAAAAACGTTCATTATTTTATCCCACCTCAAGCTTCTGGGGAAACAAAGAAGGTAGGTGGGAGATCAATTGTCCGTATACTATCTATCAGTGGTGGATGAAGGAAATCCTCCACTGATGGAAGTCTTATTTATTAGTATTACCCCATTTGAAGGAATTTCTTTTTTTAATATTTGTTGTTTAGGAAAAATAAATGTCCAAGGTATACTTGTTTCTTTTTCAATAACTAATCTAGGAATGGTGAAGATATGCCCGGCAATTAATTCACCATTTGCATGATACTGAATCGTGTCATGGTGAAAAGTGAAATCCGAATTGGAGGTATTATGAACGAGAACCGTTACTAGTAATTCCCCTTTATGATTGATTGCATGTCCCAAAGTGGTAAATTGTATTTTTTCTTCCTTTGAAAGATTCTCTTTTACCCTTATAAATTCCTGCTTTATTTTTTCTCTGTCTTTATTTGCTATCGTTTTGTCCCAAGCCGCTTCAAATTGTAATGTCTGAGTCACGATGATAACCTCCAATTGTATTTAAACGTATACCCATATCATACAGGATTAAACGGGAATTCCAAAATAGCTAAACTCATCCTAGCATTTTTAAAACCAGGCTATACTAATCTAATTTCAATTTGAAAAATGGTATAATAGAACGAAGGATTTATAGTTTATCCCACCTCAAGCTTCTGGGGAAGGAGTAGGTGGCAGATCAACTGCCTGAAAAGATCCGATAAGTGTGACTAACCATCAGTAGGGGATGAAGGAAAAACCCTACTGATAGAAGTCTTCTATATTAATGAAAATATAAAACTAAAAAAATGAATGAAATATATGTTAAATGAGAATAGAAGGGAGCATGGATAATAATGAAGTTTTTTCATACGGCAGATTGGCATCTTGGAAAATTAGTTCAAGGGGTGTATATGACGGATGATCAGCGTTTTGTATTAAAGCAATTCGTTGAAGCGGTAGAAGAGGAAAAGCCCGATGTGGTTATCATTGCAGGTGACTTATATGATCGTGCTGTACCTCCAACTGAAGCTGTCCATTTATTGGATGAAGTTCTTGAAACGATTGTAATAAAGCTTAATACCCCTGTCCTTGCTGTTGCGGGTAATCATGATAGTCCAGGTAGATTGAATTTCGGCAGTAGTATCATGAAGGAAAAAGGATTTCATATCATTGGTAACTATACAAACGACTTTACTCCAGTTGTTTTGAATGATGAGCATGGGGAGGTACATTTCCATCTTGTTCCATATTGTGACCCAAGTGTCGTACGAAGAATTCTTGAGGACGATGAAATACGAAGTCATGATGATGCTACAAAGAAAACGATTGAAAAAATAAACGAACAATTAAATACAAATGTACGTCATGTGTATGTTGGACATGCTTTTGTTACGCCATTTGGAGAAGAACAAGAGAATACAAGTGAATCAGAAAGACCGCTATCTATAGGTGGTGCGGAATATGTAGATGCTCACCATTTTAAAGCTTTTCATTATACAGCTTTAGGCCACTTACACCAAGCGCACTACGTAATGGATGAAACGGTTCGTTATTCCGGATCGATTTTAAAATATTCGATTTCAGAAGAAAATCATAAAAAAGGCTTCTTAGTGGTTGATATGGATAAAGATGGGAACGTAAGTCTTGATAAGCGTCTTTTAACTCCAAGAAGGGATATTCGTACGGTGGAAGCAACGATGGAAGATTTACTAAAACATCCGGTGAATGAAGATTATGTATTCGTACGTTTACTAGACACAGCTCCGGTATTATCCCCAATGGAAAAAGTACGCTCCGTTTATCCGAATGCGATGCACGTAGAAAGAAAGAATGTCTCTTCTGGACTCTTTCCAAATGAAGAAAGGGAATATGTCGATCGTAGTAGTTTGAGTGACTTTGATCTATTTCAAGCTTTCTATAAGGAAGTAAAAGGACAAGAACCTTCAGAGGAAACGGAAAAACTATTTAAAGAAGTGTTAGACGAAATGTTAAAAGCGGATAGTGAAAGCCAAACGGTCAAAAAGAGAGAGCCAATTAGAAACTAATGGAAAGAGGTTAGTCATACAATGAAACCACTAAAGTTAACGATGACGGCTTTTGGCCCTTATAAATATAGTGAAACCATCGATTTTACAGAATTGGATCAAAACCATTTATTTGTCATATCTGGAAACACTGGTGCTGGAAAAACAACCATTTTTGATGGTATTTGTTTTGCGTTATATGGTAGTGCAAGTGGTTCAGATCGTGAAAACCAGACAATGCTCCGTAGTGATTTTGCGGAAGATAATACGCATACTTCTGTTGAGCTTATATTTGAATTACATGGTCGAATCTATCGTATTTTACGTCAATTAGGCCATGTTAAAAAAGGAAATAAGACGAAAACTGGGGATAAATACGAGTTTTATGAAATTATAGGAGATAAAGAAATTCCTTGTGTCGATCGGCAAATCGTTTCAGAAATTGATAGAAAAGTAGAGACTCTTATCGGATTAACGAAGGATCAATTTAAGCAAATCGTGATGTTGCCGCAAGGGGAATTTCGTAAATTACTTACTTCAGAGACAGAAAATAAAGAAGAAATATTACGTCGGATTTTTAAAACAGAATCTTATCAACAACTAGTAGGGCAACTAAACGAAAAGAAGCAAACTGTTAAACAATCATATAATCAAGCAAAACAAGCTATCGATCATTATATTCAAGGTATATCATCTAATCTACCAAATCGAGAGGATTCCTTATTATTTCAAGTAATCTCAGAAGAACATTTCAATGTTAATCAAGTTATTGCTGGCTTAAAAGAAGAGATGGAATTTTACATTAAGCAAATAAAAAACGATCAAAAAGAGTATGATGATGCATATGCCATGCATAACAAGAAACAATCTGAGTATTTTCAAGCAAAAGTAATAAATGAACGATTCCAAGAGTTAGATGAGAAAAAGGCTCGACTACAGCAATTAGAAGAAAAGAAACCTAACGTTGAAATAAAACAACGTGAACTAGAAGTGGCAGAACGAGCAGCTGCAATTGAAATATACGAAAAGCAAGTGAATGATTGGCGGCTAGATGAAGAACATAAATCGAATCTTTTGAAACAAGCAAAATTGGCCAAAAGTAAATCTACTGAACAATTCGAACAAGCACGTGACGTATTTCGAGAGCAGGAAGCTAAAAAAGACGAACGTGAACAAGTAACTAAAAAGCTGGATCATCTTAAAGATATTCTGCCAATGGTGCAAGAAATGGAAAAAACGAAACAGCACATTGATGGACTTAAGAAACAAGTAGAAACAGCCTCTATTAATCTTGAGAAAGTTAATAAAGATGTTGTTCAAAAGCAAAAAATGAGTGATGATCACTACCAAAAAATAAAAGAACTGGATGAAAAAACAACTCTATTGCAAGATAAACAGGAAAAATTATCGGAATTAAAGGTGAAAGGACAAGCTTTATTAGATTACAAAAAATTACAGAAGCGAATGAATGAGTTGGAAGCGGATGTTGCTAATAAAAAGCAGGCCTATGATCAGTTAAAGCAAATCTATCAAGAACAGGAAGAAATATGGTTAAATAACCAAGCAGTTGTTTTGGCAGAGCATTTACATGATGGGGAAGCTTGCCCGGTTTGTGGAAGTAAGGAGCACCCACAAAAGGCTGTAAATAGTGGGAAAGTTGTAACTAGAGAAGAGCTCCAATCTTTGAGAATAAACCTAGATAATACAGGGGAGCTTTATAGAAAAGCGGATGGAGTATTAGCCGCTAATAAAAGCAATATGAAGGAAATGGAATCCGAATTACTGGAGCAATTTAACATTCCAAAAGAAGAAGCTATTCGTATTTATGATGAAGTGGTTATAGAAGGTAAAAGGGTAAAAGAAGAGGTAGATCAATTATTAAAGTTAGCTGAGGAATTAAGAAGTTTAAGATTGAATCATGAAAAAGAATTAACTGTTATCAGAGAGCTTCAAACGAAAAAAGAAAAGCTAGATCATATTCATGCACAGTATAAAGAGGAATATAGAACAGCTTTAACTCGCTATGAGGAAAGATTAAATCACGTTCCCGAAGACGTAAGAAATCTAACTGTTTTAGAGAGTGAAATTGAAAGAACGGCTAATCATAAACAAAAATTAGAAAAAAGTTGGGAATTAGCTCAAAAGCAGTTAGAACAGGCAAAAGAAGAGGATACTAAGACAGATGCTAATTTGCATCATGCGATAAAACAATTAGAAGAAACAAAAGAGAAAAAGCAGAAAGCTGAAATTGAATTTAAAACGAAACTGGAAGAAGCGGCTTTCGCTAGTTTAGAAGCGTATAAAAATGCAAAAATGTCCGAAGTTGAGCAACAGAAATGGAAAGTTGCCATTCAGCAATTTAATGAAGAATTATCAACCGTAAAATCCCAGGTTCATGAATTACAGCTTTCTTTAAAGGATAAAAGAAGGCAGGATTTAATCCAGTTGGAGTCACAACTTGAACAGCTGAAACAGCAATATGAAAATAAGCTAACTCGTTTAAATCTTTCCAAGGAATATTATCAAGAGGCAGATAAATTAATAATTCATATTTTAGATGGGCATGAGCAGGTAGTTAAATTTGAAAAAGATTTGTCTACGATTACGGATTTGCATGACATGCTACGTGGACAAAACGACAAGCGGATCTCATTCGAACGTTATTTGCAGATTGAATATTTGGAAAGAATTATTGAAGCAGCAAACCATCGATTAAAACGGTTATCCAATGGGCAATTTTATTTAATTCGCAGTGACCGCCAAGAATCCCATGGAAAACAAAGTGGACTTGGACTCGATGTTTTCGACACGTATACTGGACAAACCCGGGATGTCAAGACATTATCAGGTGGGGAAAAATTCAATGCTTCCTTATGTCTTGCATTAGGAATGTCAGATGTCATCCAAAGTTTCCAAGGGAATATTTCCATTGAAACCATGTTCATTGATGAAGGTTTTGGGTCATTAGATGAGGAATCCTTATTTAAAGCCATTGATACCTTAATTGAATTACAACAAACCGGTCGCATGATTGGGGTTATTTCTCATGTTCAGGAATTGAAAAACATGTTTCCAGCCGTTTTACAAGTTGCAAAAACAAAAGAAGGTTATAGTAAAACGAAATTTGTCTTGAAATAGAAATATAATTTAGTGACCCTTTTCCAGTCATGTGATATACTACAAGAAGAATTAAATGAGAGGACTGATGGGTGGACAATGAAAAATTAATCTTATTTTAAACGTTTGAAATGAAATAATTTTGATTTCAACCAGGAATAAATAGGATTAGTCTGCCCATTTTTAATTGAACGTTTCTATTTTGCATAATAAATAGATTTATCCCACCTAAACAGGAAGTAACACTCCCTCCTCCAAGCTTCTGGATAAACAAAGAAGTTAGGTGGGAGATTAACTGCTCATTAGTGGGGGATGAAGGAAAGCCTTCGCTGATGGAAGTCTTTTTATTTGTTATGTAAAGGCATGGCTAATCCTTCCAATGATATTGGGAGGATTTTTTCAATATTTTAAGTTAAATGATAAAGCTTTATATGGTGGAATCCTCCCTTACAAGGAAAGGGACGATCGTATGAGAGAAATTTTGAAATTAACGAATGTGACATATGAAATAAAGGATACGGAAATATTTAAAAATGTAAATGCTATGGTACACGAAGGCGATATTATTGGTGTGATTGGAAAGAATGGTGCTGGTAAAACGACATTACTTGAATTAATACAAGGTGAAATTCAGCCAACAAAAGGGCAGATTACCTTTATTCATAAAAATATAAGAACAGTTATGGTGGAACAAGAAACGAAATCTTTTTCCGCTTATCATTCATCCCCTTCTGAGGCAAAATTATTAAGTTACTGGAATGTACCGGAAAATGACTTTAGGCAATTAAGTGGTGGAGAAAGATTGAAAGCACGACTAGCAAATGGTCTTTCAAAACAAGCAGAGCTGCTATTATTAGATGAACCTACGAATCATTTAGATGAAGAAAGTATGGAATTATTAAAACAATACATGCAAGATTACGAAGGTACTATTATTTTTGTTTCCCATGATCGTCATTTTATGGATGCTGTTGCAACGAAAATTTGGTCTTTAGAAGACAAATTATTAACAGAGCATTCTGGGAACTACTCAGGTTTTATAGAATATCGCAAAGAGAAAAGATTATCTCAGCAACGTGCATATGAAAAACAGCAAAAAATGAGGAAACGGATTGAGGGACAAATGAACGAATTATCTTCTTGGTCCACGAAAGCACATGCTCAATCAACGAAACAGGAAGGTCCCAAGATGGGTTCTAAAGAATACCATCGTAAAAAGGCAAAACGAATGGATTCCCAAATTAAATCCAAGCAAAAGCGACTTGAAAAGGAGTTAGATAGAGCAAAGGTTGACTTTGTAAAACCTGAATATACCGTTCAATTTTCTATGACTGCAAACACGAAGGTTGGGAAGCGTTTTTTAGAGGTGAAAAGTCTATCAAAATCTTTTGATGGGAAAACACTATTTACAGGTGTTCATTTTTATATAAAATACGGGGAAAAGGTGGCACTTATTGGCCCAAATGGAAGTGGAAAGACGACATTACTGAAAATGATAATGGGAACGGAACAAGCTGATGGAGAAATATGGATTTCCCCTTCTGCAAATATTGGATATTTGACCCAAGAAGTTTTTGATTTACCCCTTGAAAAAACGCCAGAAGAGCTATTCCATACAGAAACATTTGAGAATAGGGGGAAAGTCCAAAATGCCATGAAGCATTTAGGGTTTGAAGCATCGCAATGGAATGAACCGATTAAGTTCATGAGTATGGGGGAACGAGTGAAGTGTAAGCTTTTGGTCTATATATTAGAAGAGAAAGATGTGCTTATCTTGGATGAACCCACAAACCATCTTGATTTACCTTCTCGAGAACAATTGGAAGAAACGTTGGCACAGTATAATGGCACATTAATCGTTGTTTCTCATGATCGTTATTTTCTTGATAAAATAACGGATAGTCAATTGATTATTTCGAATCAACGTGTTCATAAGAAATTAACTAATGAATCAAAGGAACCGGAAGATAAGGCTGAGTTGGTATTAAAATTAGAAACAGAAAGACAAGAAGTGTTGGGAAAACTTAGTCTTCTAACCCCCAATGATTCTTCCTATCCAGAGTTAGATGAACGTTTTAAAACGTTAACGAAGAAAATTCAGGACCTTAAACATGAATAACAAAAAGGATTAGAGAAGTCCTCCTTCTCTAATCCTTTATTGTTTATCTTGCTCTTTTAAAGATTTTATTTCATTCTCGATACGATCTAAACGGTCTAAAATTGGTTGTAATGCTTCTTGAAGCATGATACGTAATCTATCTGCTTTTTCGTTTTCCATTTTTTATTCCTCCATTGAATGGGATTTGATATATAATATTTCCTATGTTCAATATTATTATATCAAATGATACCTCTAACTATTGTGATATATGTCACATGTAACCCCATTTCATCTATTTAGCAAAACGATGGTTCCCTATAGTAACGGTTGTTTCTCTTGAAAAGATCCACTTACTTGTGGAAGTTTTCGGATTGTAGAAATAGATGGATCCATCGCTTTGCCCGCGATATGCAATGGCTTCATTTACTGCTTTCATATCTTCATCTGTATAATTGCCATTAATTTTGCCGTTTTGTACGGGTGTAAACGCGTAAGCCCCACCTACTTTTTCATAAATAACCTCCCGAATCGTATCAGGGAATTCTTTATGATCCACACGATTTAAAACAACCGTAGCAACACCTACTTTGCCAGCATACGGTTCTCCTTTTGCTTCTGCATGAACAAGCTTAGCCATCAATTCTTTGTCTTTCAAAGGAATATCGTCTGGAACTTGGATGGTTTCTCCGGCATATAAAACATTACCAGAACGTTTATTGGCAATTTGTAAGTTTGTTATCGTTGTACTAAACTTCTTCGCAATAGAATGGAATGAATCTCCTTCTTGTATTTTGTAAGAAGCAGCATCTGCACTCATTGGTATCGTAAATAAACTAGCAATCATTGATATAGTTAATAGAAGTTTCATAATCCTATTCATCTTATTCATACTCCTCCTATTTTTCTAGAATATATACTAGATTACTAGTTGTAATATAACTTCGCATGATCCAAAAAATTCCATGAGAAATGGATTGACTCCTATTCTAGTACTGATCTATAGTAGGGGAGGTGTTGGAAGTTTCATCCAGTTCGATATCATTTCCATTGATTGGAATGTCAGGAATTTTCCGTTTGGAATATAACAAATGTAATAAAAATGTAATATTACATGACTTTGGTTTACACATATTTATTTAAAGCTATAATGTTAATGGACAACTGAAGGAAGGAGGCAATTGTTATGTCTCTTGAGATGACAGAAAATGAAACAACACTTGCGATTATTCAAACCTTAAAGGATAGGAAAAAGGAACAATTTTTATCTATAATGGATGAATTGCAGCCATATGACATCGCACAACAATACTTGAATTTACCGAATAAGCATAAAAACAAATTTATAATGTATCTCCCTACAGAGCAATTGACCTATATGATTCAAGAACTTGATAAGGAAGACCAGTTGCTTGTTCTAGAAAAATTAGGGATTGAGCGTTCCACTCAAGTCCTCGATTTGATGGATAATGATGATCTTGTTTCTCTATTAGAAGAATTAGAACCAGAAAAAGTCGAAGAAATTCTTTCAGAAATGAAGGAAGAGGAATCCACGATTGTTCAAAATATGATGAAATATTCTCCTGAAACGGCTGGGAGAATTATGACCAACCTATATGTATGGATTCCCAAAACATATACAGTACGTGAAGCAGTTGATAAGCTAAAACACTTTGCGGAACTAGCGGAATACTTGAACTATTTGTATGTGATAGGTGAAAAAAAGGAATTAGTAGGAGTTGTATCGTATAAAGATCTACTTCTTGCTGACATGTACGAGAAAATAGAAGATATTATGTTTTCCCGTGTAGTGACAGTAGACGTCCATACTGACCAAGAAGAAGTAGCAAAATTAATCAATCGATACGATTTTATTTCCATACCAGTAATTGAAGAAAATAATAAACTTGTCGGTGTGGTAACAGTAGATGATGTAATGGACATTATTTATCAAGAGGCTAATGAAGATATTGAAAAACTTTCAGCATCTGGTAAGGCGATTGATTTTAATACCAAACCATTTGTTGCTGCATTCCGAAGACTTCCTTGGCTTATTCTCTTATTATTTATTGGAATTGTCTCAGGAAGTATTATCGCTGGATTTGAAGAAACGTTGGATAAAGTAGTTGCTCTTGCATTCTTTATGCCAATGATTGCGGGAATGACAGGGAATACGGGAACACAATCCTTAGCAGTTGTAGTGAGAGGACTTACAAAAGATGATTTGAATGTTAAAGAAGTTATAAAATTAGTCATGCGTGAACTATGGGTTGGAATTATCATAGGTGTAACGTGTGGAATTCTTATTGCGATAATTGCCTTGTTCTGGCAGGGGAATGCAACATTGGGTTTAGTTGTTGGTGTTTCTTTATTAGTTACGTTAATCATTGGTACTTTATCGGGAACGATTATTCCGCTTATTTTATATAAGTTTAATGTAGACCCTGCCGTTGCATCAGGGCCACTCATTACAACCATTAATGATATTATTTCTCTTTTTGTGTATTTTGGCATCGCAACGATGTTTCTTTCTAAATTAATGTAGAGAAGTGGCTTGATTCAGTATGATCAAGCCACCTTTTAATTCTCCCATATTTTCTTTAATGTCATACGAAACAATGTGTCTAATTTATTGGTTACTTGTATTTGTTTCGTTTTCATATGTGAGACAGACTTATCTAGAAAATCTAATTCCCTGCGTATAAATGATTGAAGCTCTCCAACTGGCAGATTCGCTTCCAATAGTTGCTTTGTTTTAACTTCCCTTAAACATTCTATAGCATTTTTTTCAGTTGGCGAAAGTAAATGAACAAGTGCTGTAAGATGAATAGGTGGAAAGGTACTATAAGTTATAATCCATTTTGCTATCAAGATTGGCCTAACAATTTGAATATAAAGTTTAATGGTATTTGCGGTTGTTTCGTCTAATTTACGTAAATTGCTCTTTGCCATATTTATATAATGATGGACACAGGGCTTTGGTTGAAAAAGTTGTGATTGAAAATCCATCATGTCTTTAATAGTATCGGATGGTCCAACATAAACAATTGGACTATTTAACCACTCTAGAAGCCCGGGGTTTGATTTCCGGAAAAGTCTCAATGCTTTTGTAAGTTCCCAACCATGTAAATCAAGGGTAGAATGCATTGGGACTTCAATAGTATCCCTCTTCTTACCAATTCCAACTGGATCGATACTTAAATAATAATCGGTAGGATGAATATAAATAAAGCGGACATCATAGTCACTGTCAATTGCATGTAACCCCCAGGCTCTACTACCAGCCTCACAAGCATAAAGTACTTTAATATTTTTTTCTTTCTCTATCTCCTTGATTTTTTTTATAATAATATCCTTCATTTAATTAACTCCCTAGATGATTGCTTTTTTCTATTATGATTAAAATAACATACTTTATGGGCTGGATAGAAGTGAAGCATAAACGGGATTGTGGGCAGAACACGCCACTCTAATAAATATGGTAAGAAGTTCAACATATGTAATTTGCAGAAGGGGGCAAATAATTTGACTATTATATCGAATTTCAGTATAAATGATGTTACGGATTAGGATAAGGGTTAAAGGAGAGGTTAGAGGAATGTCAATAGAAAGTGTGAAACGTCATTTTAAACAATTTAATCGAGAACAAGATATATTAGAATTCGATTCGTCCAGTGCCACTGTCCAAGAAGCGGCTGATACAATCGGGGTGGAACCTGCAAGAATTGCAAAAACGTTATCCTTTAGAGGAGAAGAAGAACAGGCTATTTTAGTTGTGGCAGCGGGAGATGCTAAAGTTGATAATAAAAAATTTCGTAAAACGTTTGGATTTAAAGCAAGAATGCTATCCCCAGAACAAGTATTAGAACAAACCGGACATGCAATTGGCGGTGTTTGTCCATTTGGTTTGAAAAATGATTTGGAAGTGTATTTAGATATATCCATGAAAAGATTTGACACACTTTATCCAGCGTGCGGAAGTACAAATAGTGCAATTGAATTAACAAACGATGAAATATTCACTTATTCCCACGCAAAGAATTGGGTAGATGTCTGTAAAGGATGGGAAGAAGAGGAAAAGGGAATGGAAAAAGTAGTTCAAGAAAACCTTGGTAAATAGCTGAATTAGTAACTCAGTTCTTAACGTGACTGGGTTATTTTTTTTACATAAGTATATGATTCTGCTTTCATTGACTTTCCTTTTGACAATCGGTTATACTTTATTCAACAATGTTGAATAATAATAAACGCTAGTGAATATACTGTAATACTTAAGGTGAAATGAATGACTAAGACCTATGTAACACCAATTGCCTGATGACCTCATAACATAGAATATCAATGGAATGTCAACATTTTAAGTTATGAAAATGTTAAAAAACAGGAGGCTTAATGATGGGGAAGCTCCCTAAGTTTGTACAAATTAAGGAAGTTGGGCCACGGGATGGTTTACAAAATGAGAAAAAATGGGTATCTACTGAGTCCAAAATTGCTTGGATAAATATGTTATCAAATACAGGGATAAAAGAAATAGAGTTTAGCTCATTTGTTAATCCAAAGATGATTCCAGCACTATCAGATGCACGTGAGGTTGGAAAACAAATAAGTCGAAATCCGAATGTCGTTTATTCTGCTTTGGTTCCAAACCAAAAAGGATTAGAATATGCACTTGAAGCAGGAATTGATGGCGCATCTGTTTTTATGTCAGCGAGTGAAACACATAATCAAAAGAATATAAATAAAACGATACAGGATACGTACCCAGTGTTAAAACAAGTAATAGAAGAGGCGAAAGCAGAGGGCAAACACGTTACGGCTTATATATCAACTGTATTTGACTGTCCATATGAAGGGAACATGAAACCAGATGCTGTAATTTCAATATGTGAAAAATTACTAGAGTACGGTGTTGATGACCTTTCGTTGGGGGATACCATTGGTTCTGCTGTTCCATCACAGGTAGAAACATTACTGGATGACATATTGAAAAGATATCCTACTGAAAAAGTTATTCTCCATTTTCACGATACGAGGGGAATGGCTATCGCGAATATTATGACAGCTATGAATTATGGAATTTATCGATTTGATAGTTCCATTGGAGGATTAGGTGGATGCCCTTATGCACCAGGGGCAGCAGGGAATGTTGCGACGAATGATGTGTTATATCTCCTTCATAGGATGGGGGTTGAAACCGGTATTAACGAAAAGAGAATACAAGAAGCATCCTTGTATATTCAAAATCAATTAGGTAAGATTTTACCTAGTAGATCATTATTGGCAAGTGGTCTTTAAATGAGAGGAGATGTTATTTATTTAAGCGATAAATAGCATCTTTTTAAATGCGTTTAATGAAGCGTGTTGTATGAAGTTTCTTGACTATGAATCAAGTACTATTCTATGATTAAAACATTGGTATTCGTAGGGATTAAATGGAAAGGACTGAGTCTCTATCGATTTAAAAAATTTGGGTCATAAAATAAAAGAATTAAGATTACGTCAAAAGAAAACACAACAGCAAATTGCAGACGAATGTGGAATATCTAAAAGCATGTTATCCAAAATTGAAAACGGACAAACTGCTTCTGCTGTAGCTACTTTATCTAAGATAAGTGAAGCATTACATGTTTCGTTATCATGGCTTTTAGATGATAAAATAGAGGATTCATTAGTTTTGCAGAAGAGATCACAAAGGAAATCCCAAATTGGTGATGTACATATGGGGTATTCCTATGAGCTATTAGCAAACCGTTCTCAATTCAGTAGTATTGAACCAACCATTGTTCATGTCACTCCTAAACATAGAAATTTACGTACGGAGACTTATACCCATTTACAAGATGAGTTTATATATATCTTGGAAGGGTCTATCTATCTATTTTATGATGGGGAAAATTATTATATGGAAAAAGGGGATAGTGCTTATTTCAAGGGGGAAAAACCTCATCTCTTTGTGCCAGTCAATGATGAAGAAGCTCAGGTTTTAACATGCTTTATTAGCATATAGTTGTTGTTAGAATTTTGTTTTACCAAGTTACTAATGAATTAGGAATTGTAGAAAAATGTCGAATCTTCATTGACAGTTTTACTAACTAGCCGTATAATAAATTTTAACTTAATAATTTTCATATAACTTATCAAGAGTGACCGAGGGATTGGCCCAATGACGTCCGGCAACCCCCTTATGGGAAGGTGCCAAGTCCAACAGAATGATCACATTCTGGAAGATAAGCGGAAGATACATTGTTTGTGTCGATGCTCCTTTCAGATGAATGGAGTATTTTTTTTCGTAAAAATATGTCATATTGGCTGTAAAAAGAGCGAGGGGATATAGATGATAAACATTAATCATTTGTCAAAGGTATATCAGACGAAAAAAGGAGAAGTTAGTGGCGTTAACAATGTTTCACTAACCATTAATGAAGGTGAAATCTATGGCATCGTTGGTTATTCTGGTGCTGGTAAAAGTTCCCTTGTACGATGTATCAATTTATTAGAACGTCCAACTAAAGGAAATATAACAGTAGACGGTGTTGATTTAACTAAATTAAAAAGTGAAAAGCTGAGACAAGCTAGATTAAAAATCGGTATGATTTTCCAACACTTTAATCTGGTTAGTCAAAAAACGGTTTTTGAAAACATTGCTTTTTCGCTAAAAGCAGCAAAAGTTCCTTCCAATCAAATTGCGTCAAGGGTAGAGGAATTATTAGCGATGGTTGGGTTAAGTGATAAGCGGGATGTTTATCCAGGCCAATTAAGTGGTGGACAAAAACAACGGGTTGGGATTGCTAGAGCACTTGCTAATGATCCAAAAGTTCTTTTATGTGATGAAGCAACATCTGCCTTAGATCCTACAACAACGAAATCGATTCTTCAATTATTAAAGAAGATTAATAAAGAGATGAATATTACGATCGTATTAATTACACATGAAATGGACGTAGTAAAGGAAATATGTCATCGAATGGCAATCATGCAAGCTGGAAAAGTCGTTGAAGAAGGTGATGTGTATGAAATCTTTGCAAGTCCTAAAAATGAATTAACGAGGGAATTTATTTCAAGTGTTATTTCATTTGATTTACCAGCTCACGTATTAGAAAAGGTGACGGGTACATTAGTGAAAGTTATTTTTAAAGGGGAAATTGCTGGGGAAAGTATTATTTCCGACATGGTACAGAAATTTAAAGTGAAAGGTAATTTTTTGCATGGATCTATCGACTATATTCAAGACGCACCGCTAGGAATTTTTGTCATGGAGCTTAATGGGGAAAAGAATGAAGTAAGCAAGGCGATCCAATATATTGAAAATCGTTCAGCACATGTGGAGGTGATAAAAGATGGAATTTGATGTGAATCATATTATCGAATTAATTCCCGAGCTAAACACTGCGTTTCTTCAAACACTTTATATGATATCAGTTGGATTACTTGTAGCAGTGATTTTCGGATTGCCAATTGGAATTTTAATATTTGTAACAGATAAAGGACTATTCTTGCAAAACAGATTTGTAAATCAGATTGTAGGATTTATCGTCAATATGATACGGTCCATTCCATTTATCATTTTATTAGTGGCACTTATTCCATTAACAATTAAACTTACAGGTTCTACGATTGGACCAAAAGCTGCATCGGTTCCATTATCGGTTGCGGCTATCCCGTTTTTTGCGAGATTAGTAGAAACATCCCTTAGAAAAATTGAGTATGGTGTGATTGAAGCCGCTATTGCAGCTGGGGGTACACCATGGATGATTATTAAAGATGTATTGTTACCTGAAGCAAAATCTGGGATTATCTCAGGGATTACGATTACTGTTGTAAGTTTAGTTGGTACATCAGCTATGGCTGGTGTTGTCGGTGGTGGAGGAATTGGAGACCTTGCCATTCGTTTTGGATACTACCGTTATGATGACACCATCATGATTACTACCGTTGTTATATTGATTGTACTTGTTCAATTAATACAGATTATTGGCGACAAAATTGCCAAGGCTGTTAATAAATAATATAAGGGAGAAGGAAAAGAAAAATGAAAAAGAAAATTTTTATACTAATCGCTCTAATCGCTATTTCTTTGCTTGCTGCTTGTGGTGGCGGTAATGGTGAAGAAAGTTCTAGCGATAGTTCTACAGGGAATTCAAAAGAAATTAAAATTGGTGCTACTCCTGGCCCGTACAGTGATATGGTAAATAAAGCGTTAAAACCAGGCCTAGAGGATTTGGGTTATTCCGTAGAAGTGGTTGAATTTAGTGACTATATCCAACCGAACAACGCATTAAATAATGGTGATATCGATGCAAATCTATTCCAACATACTATCTATCTGGAAAACTTTGAAGCTGAGAATGATATGGATTTATCCGCATTGAAAATTGTTCCAACTGCACCAATGGGAATATTTTCTAACAAATATAATTCTATAGATAAAATAGAAGATGGTGCAACTGTTGCAGTTCCTAATGACCCAACGAATGGGGCTAGAGCATTTAATACACTTCAAGATGAAGGATTAATTAAACTAGATGAAAATGCTGATGAATTAACTGTTTCAGAAAAAGATATTAAAGAAAATCCGAAAAAACTAGTATTCCAACCAATTGAGGCTGGTCAATTACCTCGTGCAGTTGATAGTGCTGACTTAGCAGCGGTACCAGGTAACTATGCTTTAGCGGCAGATATGGATTTACTTGATGCTTTAGCATTAGAAGATATGTTAGATCAATATCGAAATGTTATAGCTGTTAAAGCTGAAAATGAAGATAGTCAACTAGCGAAGGACCTTGTTCAGGTAGTAGAATCAGACGAATTTGAAAAAGTGATTGATGAGGAATTCGAAGGGTTTGGAAAACCAAGCTGGATGACTGAGTAATGATTATTCTTATGGTTAAGAGTGAGGGGGCTTAAGCCTTCTCCTTTTTCATATACAAAGGAGAGAGCATAATGACAAATACAATATCTGTGCATGGAGCACCAAGTGAATACATATTAGAAGAAGGAATTTTAAACGGATTAGAAAATAAATTAATCGAGCGTGGATTTCGTAAGGTACTGATTGTTCATGGAACCAAGTCTTGGGAAGCTGTTAAGCCTTACTGGAATTCTTTTTCAGAAATTTCAAGTGAAGCATACCTATATCATGGGGAATGTTCCTTAAATGAAATCGATACCTTATCTAACGTTATAACGGAAGCGGAAGTGGATGCTGTCATTGGTGTTGGGGGAGGAAAGGTTCTTGATCTTGTAAAATCTTCAGCCCATCTCACACATACCCCATATGTTTTAATCCCGACACTTGCATCAAATTGTGCTCCTTGGACACCGATTAGTGTGATCTATGATGATGATGGTTCCTTTGTACGTTTTGATTTATACCCTAAAAATGCAGATCTCGTGTTAATAGAACCACAGATATTATTACATGCACCACTTGATATGTTTATTGCAGGAATCGGGGATACCCTAGCAAAATGGTATGAAGCCGAAGTACAAATAGGGAAAATGAATACAAAATCAGCGGCGTTGGAAATTTCTTATCATGCTGCGAAACTGTGTAAAGAAAACTTGCTTGAGCATTCAGAACATGCGATTGAAGCGGTGAAGAGTGGTGTCTTGAATGATGATTTTATTAAAGTTGCTGAAACCATTATTATGATTGGTGGAATGGTTGGAGGATTTGGTGATCATTATGGAAGGGTTGCTGGTGCCCACGCCATTCATAATGGATTAACTGCTCTCGAGGAAACACATCAAGCGCTTCATGGTGATAAGGTTGCATATGGTATTTTAATCCAACTCATTTTAGAAGATAAATGGAAGGAAATCGATGAGATATTACCATTTTATCAAAAATTACATTTACCCAATTCACTTAAATATCTAGGTGTACAAACAATAGATGAAGAGAATTTAATTCAAGTTGCTGAAAAAGCTGTTAAACCAGAAGAATCTATTCACGTCCTACCTGGAGCGATTACAAGCGATTCAGTTGTACAGGCAATGATTCAACTGGAGGAAAAAGTAAACGGCGTAACCGTTTCATGATGAAAAAGTATACTTTCGGAAAAACAGGTGGAGAATCTAGATTCTTCACCTGTTTTTTGTTATGCGCTAAAGTAGCAGCTTTGTCTGTGGGAAGGGTATCAAGGACAGAACTGCATTCAAAAAAATTTGAAATGTCCGTGAGGGAGGGTATCACGGATAAAACTGCCTTCAAAATAGTTCATAATGTCCATGAGATGATGCACCTGGTTCTGTCAAGTAGACAGTACTGAAGTGTCTCTAAATTTTCACCTAATACATTGTCTTACCAAATATTT
>NZ_JBHTKV010000025.1:0-37726 GCF_042678465.1 Oceanobacillus caeni
TAGCCGAAAAAGTGTACAAAAATAGAGTGCCGGAAATATTGGTGTGAAAGACACACCGAGAAAAACTTGACACATACTTTAATCCCCTCCATCTTGACTTTCTATTTTCATCCATATATATTAAAAGATATTGAATATAATTAAAACGTTTGAAGAGGATTAGTATAATTTTAATGTCTTTTAAGAGAGGAAATGGGTGGTGCGAATTTCTAAAGACATGAATTAGAACCTACCTTTTTAGTTCGCTGTCGGAAAGCTTTTGGCTGTAAGATAGCGCGGTTCATAACCGTTACGAAGGAAAAGTGTGCAAGTGGGAATCCCTCTTGCAAACAAGGGTGGTAACGCCAAACCTCGGTCCCTTTACTGGATGGGGGTTTTTTTGTGCAGAAATACGAAAAGCGGAAACGCGAGCTAGTCGATGGGCGTTGAAGCTAAACAAGAATATATTAAAGAGGTGTTTACTTTGGGAAAGAAAAATAAACAGTTTGTCGAAAAGATCACAGCAATGGAAGACGATTTTGCACAATGGTATACAGATGTTGTGAAACAAGCAGAATTAGTTGACTATGGTTTGGTTCGTGGAACGATGATTATGAAACCTTATGGATATGCCATTTGGGAAAATATTAAGGATCAATTAGATAAGAGGATTAAGGAAACAGGCCATTCTAATGTGTCTTTTCCGGTGTTTATTCCAGAAAGTCTACTTCAAAAGGAAAAAGACCATGTGGAAGGATTTGCTCCTGAAGTTGCTTGGATTACACATGGTGGAGAGGAAAAACTTCAAGAACGTTTAGCATTCCGCCCTACTTCTGAAGTTCTATTTTGTGACTACTATTCCAAAAATATTCATTCCTATCGTGACCTACCAATGTTATACAATCAATGGGCGAATGTTGTACGATGGGAAAAAACAACAAGACCGTTTCTACGTTCTTCAGAGTTCCAGTGGCAAGAAGGGCATACTGCTCATGCAACTGATGAAGATGCTTCACAAGAAACAAATCGTATGTTAGAAGTATATGCAGACTTAGTGGAAGAATATCTAGCTATTCCTGTACTAAAAGGTAGAAAAACAGATAAGGAAAAATTCGCTGGTGCTAATTATACACTAACCATCGAAAGTTTAATGCATGATGGAAAAGCTCTACAATCTGCAACTTCCCACCATTTCGGTTCTGGCTTTGCAGAAGCTTTTGATATTACGTACTTAGATGAAAATGGAGAAAGCCAATATGTTCATCAAACATCTTGGGGACTTTCTACACGAATTATGGGTGCGTTGATTATGGTGCATGGTGATAATCGTGGATTAGTTGTACCTCCAAAAATTGCACCTACACAAGCGATGATTGTTCCTATCGCTCAACATAAAGAAGGTGTACTAGATAAAGCTTATGCGCTACGTGATCAATTAAAAGATTTAGTCCGTGTCGATATTGATGCAAGTGATAAAATGCCAGGATGGAAATTCAATGAATATGAAATGAAAGGAATTCCTGTACGTATTGAGATGGGACCGAAAGATATTGAGAAAGGACAAGTTGTTCTTGTTCGTCGAGATACGGGAGAAAAAGAATTCGTGGCACTTACAGAATTAGAAGAACGCTTGCCTCAATTACTAGAAGAAATTCAAACCAACCTATATAATAAAGCACTTGAACATCGTAATGAGATGACAACAACTGCTACGAATATGGATGAATTTAAACAAACACTTGATCAAAAGGGCGGCTTCATCAAAGCAATGTGGTGTGGAGACCTTGCATGCGAAGAAAAGATAAAAGAAGAAACAACAGCAACTTCACGTTGTATTCCATTTGAGCAAGAAAAAGTAGCAGATACATGCGTTTGCTGTGGTAAAGAAGCAAAAGAAATGGTTTATTGGGCAAAAGCTTATTAATTAGGAAAAGGCGTCGATGATTCGGCGTCTTTTTTTATATCTAGTTTTAAAAGAAAAAAACCCTTGCGCATGTTGTTCAATCATGGTATAACTGAATTAGTTAATAAATATACAATAATATTCATAAATATACACACATTATACAAAGTATAGGAGTGATAAACACCATGAAAGAACATTTGTCTAATCATTTAGAACAAATTAAAAGTCAACTTTGGGAAATGAATAAGAACTTATATGAAAATCCTGAATTAGGCGATCAAGAATTTGAATCTATGAAACTACATACGAATTTTTTAAAAGAGCATCAATTTGAAATAGAAATAGGAACCGTTAATCGACCAACTGCATTTAAGGCTACCTATAAAAGTGGTAAGCCAGGTCCAACGATTGCTTATTTAGCGGAGTATGATGCATTACCTGAAGTTGGACATGCTTGTGGGCATAACTTAATCGGGACAATGAGCGTTGGTGCTGGAATTGCCTTGAGTAAAGTATTACATGAAATTGGTGGGAATGTTGTTGTATTAGGAACTCCTGCAGAAGAAACGAACGGTGCAAAAGTTCCTATGAGTCAACAAGGAGTTTTTGATGATACGGATGTAGCAATGATCCTCCATCCAAGTGACCAATCTTACATGAGTGGAAAGTCTTTAGCAATGGACGCGATTCAGTATGCGTTCACTGGAAAATCAGCACATGCAGCTGCATCCCCAGAAGAAGGTATTAATGCTTTAGATAGCGTCATACAATTATTTAATGGAATTAATGCATTAAGGCAACATGTCCAATCAGATGTACGTATTCATGGTGTGATATCTGAAGGAGGAAAAGCTGCTAATGTTGTTCCAGATTATGCAGTTGCCCAATTTTATATCAGAGCGAATAATCGTAAATACTTAAATGAAGTTGTAGAAAAAGTAAAACATATTGCTGAAGGTGCTGCATTAATGACAGGTGCCACTTTAGAAATCTCAAATTATGAATTAAGTTACGATAATATGGTAACGAATCATACACTTTCAGAAGCCTTTAATCAAAACTTGAAGCAAACTAGCACATTACCACTAAATAAAGATAAATCTGGTTTAGGATCGATTGATATGGGAAATGTTAGTCAAGTTGTACCGGCGATTCACCCATATATTGGAATGAACAAACCGGGATTAGTACATCATACGAAAGAGTTTGCTGATCAAACCATAACTGAAGATGGATATACAACATTAGTAAGTGGCGCATTAGCTCTAGCGCAAACTGGGTATGATGTCATTTCTAGTGAAGAACTTTTACAAGCTATAAAGGAAGAGTTCAAAAACAACAGTCTATAAAAGGATGTTTAATAAGTCCGGTGAAAATGACACTTTAATGTTTCTAGTTGGCAATAGTGCTAGTGTCGGCGTTGCGATAGGACGTTGTGAATTTAGCCGATCTCGGTTCTTTTTGAACAGACATGATAAAGAAAAGGGGAGAATCAAATGAAATCTACATTTTTTAAAATTTTAGTTATGGCATTCATCATTGGAGTGCTGGCAGCATGTGGAGCAGGTGATCCGGAAGCTGAGAAAACTCCTGATAATAATACAGGAGATACAGCAACGGATAGCCAAGAAGGTGAAAAGGCTGAAAAAGCAGATGGAAAAGTATTAAAAATGGCTACTTCCGCTGACTTTCCTCCGTTTGAATCTTATGATAAAGAAGGAAACTTTGTTGGTTTTGATATTGAGGTAGCTCAAGCTATCGCGGATGAATTAGGGTATGAGTTGGAAATTCAAGATATGAGTTTTGATGGGTTGATTGGGGCATTGCAATCTGGTCGTGTGGATATGGTAATGTCTGGTATGAGTGCTACCGAAGAACGTAAACAAAACGTGGATTTCTCTGAACCGTATCATCGATCAGGTGAAATGTTTATAATGAAGAAAGATGCTGATATCAATAGCTTAGAAGACCTTAAGGGGCTTACTGTTGGGGTTCAATTGGGTACCATTCAAGAAGAAGGTGCGGATGAACTAAGTAGTAAGTATGGCTTTGAGGTGAAGAAAGTAGATAAAGCTGCATTATTAATTCAAGAGTTAAATTCAAACCGTATTGATGTTGGTTATTTGGATAAAACAGTTGCAGAAGGTTTTATCGCGGAACAGGGACTAGAAGGTTTTGATGATCCGACAACAAGTTCACCAGGAATGGGCATTGCATTTCCTAAAGGAAGTGAACTTACAGAGGAAATTAACGGTGCATTAGAAAAACTGATTGAAAATGGTACGATTGCTGAATTAGAAAAGAAATGGGATCTAACTAACGCAGAATAAACAGCAAAGAAAGCGAGGTGTTAGGGCATGAATTTGGATTTTAGCCAAATCGTGCCTTATATTCCTTTTATGTTAAAAGGAATATGGGCTACTTTAGAATTCGTTATTTTTTCCATTATAATTGGTTTAGTATTAGGGACACTTCTTGCGCTTTGTAAGATTACAAAGGTTTCCTTCTTAAAATGGATAGCAAATGCATATACATCCATATTTCGTGGAACTCCCCTAATTCTACAATTAATGATTATCTATTATGCAATTCCACAATTAACAGGCTATGATATTCCGATATTTTTATCAGCTGTTTTAACATTTGGATTAAATTCAGCGGCATATGTATCTGAAATTATTCGTGCGGGAATTATGGCTGTTGATAAAGGTCAAATGGAAGCTGCAGAGGCATTGGGAGTGCCATATAGACCGATGATGTTAAATATTATTTTGCCACAAGCCATTAAAAATATCTTGCCGGCCTTATTAAATGAATTCATCACATTAACAAAGGAATCTGCTATTGTATCTACTATAGGTTATTTAGATTTAATGCGTCGTGCCCAAATTGTCGGTGCAGATATTTATCGTAATTTTGAACCGTTATTGTTGGCAGGGGCCATTTATTGGATTATGGTATTTATATTAACGAAAATTGGCCAAGCTATCGAACGGAGGTTAAGACAAGGTGATTAAGGCTAAAGAAATAAGCAAGGTATTTGGAAATAATACAGTATTGAAGAATATTTCTACTACGATTAATACGGGAGAAGTAGTGGCAGTTATAGGACCATCAGGATCTGGTAAATCTACTTTTTTAAGATGTCTGAATTTATTAGAAGAGCCAACATCAGGGGAAATTTATTTAAATGATAAAAAAATTACGGATAAAAAGGTAGATAAATTAGTCGTTAGAAAAAATATTGGAATGGTATTTCAGCATTTCCACTTATTCCCGCATATGACCGTATTAGATAACGTTACGTATGCTCCACAAAAGGTAAAGGGTCTTTCCAAATCGGAAGCACAAAAGATTGCAAAAGAGTTACTGGCGAAAGTCGGATTAACAGACAAAGAAAGTGCCTATCCGAATCGACTTTCTGGAGGACAAAAACAACGTGTAGCTATTGCGCGTGCACTTGCCATGGAACCAGAAATTATGTTGTTTGATGAGCCAACTTCTGCACTTGATCCGGAAATGGTTAAAGAAGTATTAGATGTTATGAAGGATTTAGCGGGTACGGGAATGACGATGGTTATCGTTACGCATGAAATGAATTTTGCTAAAGAGGTTGCGGATAGAGTACTGTTTTTAGATGATGGGGTTCTACTGGAAGAGGGAGACCCAAAAGAATTCTTTAAGCAACCGAAAACAGAACGGGCGAGGGACTTTTTGGATAAGGTTCTATAATTTTGGAGATGTGCATTAAAGGTTGGGTGTAGTCGCCTTTAATATACATCTTTTTTATTTAGTAGGTTCAATGTGATCATTTGATATTCGTGGAAGTGAATTAGTTACTCATTTGGATTATGAGTGCCCGAACAGGAATTCTTTTCAGTATACGGTAACTCATTCGACTTATGAGTGCCCGAACGAGGAATTCCTTTCAGTATACGGTAACTCATTCGACTTATGAGTGCCCGAACGAGGAATTCTTTTCAGTATTTGGTAACTCATTCGGCTTATGAGTGCCCGAACGAGGAATTCCTTTCAGTATACGGTAACTCATTCGACTTATGAGTGCCCGAACGAGGAATTCCTTTCAGTATACGGTAACTCATTCGACTTATGAGTGCCCGAACGAGGAATTCCTTTCAGTATACAGTAACTCATTCAGCTTATGAGTGCCGGAACACGGCTTCCTTTTTCGCATTCCGTAACCTATGTTGTAGAATTCGTTACTCCATAAATTCCCCAAGCACCTCGCAAATGCAAGTTTTCTAAGCAAATTTCGATATAGCCTTTATAAAAAAATAGGGTCGGATTCAAATGAATCCGACCCTATTTAGGATATTATGCTTCTTGTTTCTCTAACGTTTCGCCAAGAGCTTCAAGTCTAGCTTGAACTTCTTCCGTTGTTAGATTGTGTTCTTGAATATATAGGTTGCGAGGGTGAACACGGCATTCATGTGTACAGCCTCTCATATATTTATGCTCATTTTCCTCAGAGCAGATAATTTGTTTATTACATTCAGGGTTGGCGCAATTGACATAACGTTCACATGGTTGTCCATCGAAGTAATCTTTCGCAACGACAACATGTTCTTTTTGATTAATATCTACTGAGATACGTTCATCGAATACATAGCATTTGCCATCCCATAGTTCTCCTTGTACTTCTGGGTCTTTACCATAAGTAACAATTCCGCCATGTAATTGGGCTACGTCTTCAAAGCCTTCTTTAATCATCCAACCAGTGAATTTCTCACAACGAATACCACCAGTACAGTACATGAGAACTTTTTTGCCTTCTATTAAATGTTTATTTTTACGCACCCATTCCGGCATCTCGCGAAATGTTTTTACATCAGGGCGAATTGCACCTCTAAAATGTCCTAAATCATATTCATAATCATTTCTTGTATCTACAACAACGGTATCTTCACGTTGCATTGCTTCGTACCATTCTTTTGGAGAAAGAAATTCCCCTGTCAATTCTTGTGGATTTGTATCCTCTTCTTCAGGTAAACGAAGTGTAACTAGTTCTTTACGTGGACGTACATGCATTTTTTTAAAAGCATGCCCATCATGTTCATCTACTTTAAACATGATATCTTTAAATAGTTCACTGTTACGCATTGCTTCCATATATTTGTTTGTAGCCTCAACCGTTCCAGAAACGGTACCATTAATTCCTTCTTTAGCTACAAGAATTCTTCCTTTTAATCCAAGTTCCTTACAAAATTGAAGATGCTCATCAGCGAAAGTTTCAGGATCTTCAATATCTACATAATGATAGTACAATAATACTCTGTAATCTTTGTTTTCCATTTTATTTACCACCTATTCCATTTATATTTGCAAGATACAAATGTAAGTTGGTCTTTACTATTCGTTTTTAGTCTTGCAAGTCATTATTTTATCACGTTTTTATCCTTTATTCCAGTCTATAAAAAATAACCCAAAATACCAATTGCCCTACATTTTATCGTATATTACAGTTTTTTACACAAGCAAAGGTGGTACATTCCTGCATCAAGTCAATATACGCAAGACCCTACTAGCGAAGGGAATAACTGGAAACCTTATTACAATAAACATGGGAAAAACAAAAAGCATATATCAGAGAGAAGCTTTCAAAGGAGAAACAGTGAAATCTACGGTAAACGCAAAATGGACGTAGAGCTGATCTTAGGACTCCTGAAGGCTAATTTGCGTTTCACTCGTTTCTCTGTAAAAGAGAAAGTAAAAAATGAAATGGGATCCGCATTCCTGCCGGTAAACTTGAGAAAGTACACCGCCAGGAGACCTAAGCAAAACGAAGGTTAAAATAATATTTAGCTTATTATCAGCTAGTTATGTCCTAGCCTCAAAACAACATGTTTTCTTTTTCACTAAAAAAGGGTATACTGGTATTAGAAAATGAATACATTAAAAAAGACCAAAGGTGCGCTAACACCTTTAGTCATACAATAGCTTGGTTCCCTACAAGGGGGCTGGCCCGATTAGTGATATTCCACCCTATTAATGAGCCGCGAACTCAAGGGTGGATTTTATTTATGGTTTTTATCTGACATAATCGCAACTATTAACGCTCCGAAACTAATCATTAGCATTAATCCTTCTGCAACTGTCATTAGCACCACCCCCTTTTGGGAGCGTGCCAACCACCCTTGAGTTAACCTATTTTAGCCATTGTCCTATAATTATAACATTTTCAATTCTCATATTGTGACCAGTAATGAAATTATTTTAATTTTACTTGGCGATTAACTTTACGGTATTAAGAAAAGATAACTCTCTTTGCTTTCTAAATAGCTTTGAACTGCATTTATTTTATCTTTTTCAGTAAATTTAGTCATAAGAAAACTGCATCTCCAATTATTGTGTGTCCAACAATTGGGGTGCAGTTTTTTTCTGAATCAATAGCAAAATCTTTAAATAATGAAAAGAATAGATTCTTTTGTCATTTCTTCTATACCTTATGTGATATGACAAAACTTCCTATAACGATAAAAACTTGAACCTTGTCTCTTTAATTATTAATCATTTTGTACTATTATAGAAGTATAGATTATGTAAGTGCTTACATTATGAGTTTAACAAAATAATAAATAGGCAGATTAACCGTTGTAAAAAATGGGAATCTTAATACAGTAGTTAATATAACAACATACATGATGTAGGAGTGTACAGAAGATGAACAACAATGGGGTAAATCCGTGGGCAGATGTGAAAGGTCCTAATATGGGCTATATTTTAGAACAGTATGATTTATATTCTCAAGATCCTAGCTTAGTTGATAAGAGTTTTAAAGAATTATTTGATGTTTGGGGAAATCCCGAAGCTATGATGGATAATGAAGAACAATCATCCAATCATATATCCATGAATGTTCTTTTAAATAAAATGAGAAAATTAGTCTCTGCGGTTACATTAGCAGAAAATATTAGAGCTTACGGACATTTGGAAGCGGATATTTTTCCTTTAGAAAAACAACCATCCAATGAATTATTGAATCTAACGTCTTATAAATTAACAGAAGAAGATTTAAAAGAAATACCTGCTGAATTTATTTGTAACAATAATAGTGTTAAGAATGGCCTTGAGGCAATCAATTATTTAAAGGAAATTTACACATCAACCATTGGCTTTGATATCGATCATATGGATATCCAAGAAAAAGATTGGTTAAAAAATAAAATAGAATCCGGTAATGTTTCTAAGGAAATTACTAATGCTGAGAAAGAAGCGTTATTCCATAGCCTGCTATCAGCTGAGGGGTTTGAGCAATTTTTAGGAAAAACATTTGTTGGTCAAAAAAGATTTTCAGTAGAAGGATTGGAATCTTTAGTTCCGGTAATGAATGAAGTTATTAATCTTTCTGCTAAAGATGATATTGAAAATGTATTAATATCTATGGCGCACCGTGGAAGACTGAATGTGTTGACGCATGTCTTAGAGAAACCATATGAAGCCATTTTCTCTCAGTTTCAACATGCGAAATGGGAGAATGCTGATCCAACTTTAGAAATGACCGAGGGAGCTACGGGGGATGTGAAATATCATCTTGGCGCAACAAAGAGAAAACAGGTTGGTGATAAGAAGGTTACGGTTTCTCTAGCAAATAATCCTAGTCATTTAGAAATTGCTGGAACGGTAATAGAAGGATCCACAAGAGCAGCACAAGAAGTACGAACGGAGAAAGGATATCCAAAACAAGATGTTTCCAAAGCCATAGCTGTATTAGTTCATGGGGATGCTGCCTTTACTGGACAAGGTGTAGTTACTGAAATACTTAATTATGCAAATACAAAGGCATATAGTACTGGTGGAACTATCCATATTATCGCTAATAACTGTATTGGTTTTACGACGGAACCCGAGGACGATCGTTCGACGAAACATTCAAGCGACATTGTGAAAGGTTTTAATGTTCCTATTTTCCATGTTAATGCTGACGACCCAGAGGCTTGCTTAAAGGTAGTTCAATTGGCTTTTGAATATCGTCAAACATTCCATAAAGATGTGCTCATTAATTTAATTGGCTATAGAAGACTTGGACATAACGAAATGGATGAGCCTCGTTCTACAAGCCCACTTATGTACAAGCTAGTTGATAATCATCAAACGATTACTGCGATATATAAAGAGAAACTTATAAATGAGCGTTCGTTAACGGATGATAAAATTAACGAAATGGCGAATCAAGTACAACATAAATTACAGCGGGCATATAACCATATCAATCAAGAAAAAGAACCAATCCGTACCACTCAAGACAGACATGAATTATATAAGAGTGAGCTACCTAAAATCGATACTTCCGTTAGTAAGGAAACACTCTTAACTATAAATAATGCTTTACTACAATGGCCTGAAGGATTTAATGTTTTTGGTAAGTTAAAGAAAATATTAAACCGCCGAAAAGATGCACTTGAAAATAATAAGAAGGTGGACTTTGGACATGCCGAAACTCTAGCATTTGCATCTATTTTAAAAGATGGCACACCAATCCGTTTAACTGGGCAAGATTCTGAACGCGGAACCTTTTCACACCGTAATATTGTTTTAAGTGATGAAAAAACAGGGGAGAAGTACAGTCCGCTTCATCAGTTAAGTTCAGCAAATGCTTCTTTTGCCGTTCATAATAGTACGCTTTCAGAGGCCGCTATATTAGGCTATGAATATGGCTATAACGTATTCGCAAAAGAAACGCTTGTTTTATGGGAAGCACAGTTTGGTGATTTTGCAAATGGAGCGCAAGTTATTTTTGACCAATTTATTTCTTCTGGAAGAGAAAAATGGGGACAAAAATCTGGATTAGTGATGTTACTTCCTCATGGATATGAGGGGCAAGGTCCTGAGCACTCTAGTGCAAGATTAGAACGGTTCTTACAATTAGCGGCTGAAAATAATTGGACTGTTGCCAACTTGTCTAACTCAGGTAACTATTTCCACATCCTTAGAAGGCAGGCAGCACTTTTAAATACGGATGATGTTAGACCACTAGTTATCATGTCACCTAAGAGTTTATTAAGGAATGCATCTGCAGGAGTTTATCTAGAGGATTTAACAGAGGGGAAATTTGAGCAAATTATAAAAGAGCCAGGATTGGGAAGAAATCCAGATCATGTAAAACGACTGGTATTATCAACTGGTAGATTGGCCGTAGAACTATCTGATTATGTATCCGAAAATAAGGAAGCTTATGATTGGCTTGATATGATTAGAGTGGAAGAACTTTATCCATTCCCAGCAGAAAAAATTAGTGAGGTATTAAGTAACTATAAAAATTTAGAGGAAATCATCTGGACTCAGGAGGAGCCTAAAAATATGGGGGCATGGTCTTACATGGAGCCGCGTTTACTAAGCATTGCACCTAAAGACGTTGCTGTCCGGTATAATGGTAGACCCGATATGGCAAGTCCTTCTGAAGGAGACCCGTTAGTGCATAAAGAAGAGCAATTTAGAATTATCCACCAAGCTATTAACGAAACAGTTAAGCAGGAAACAAATGTTAGAAAAATTAGCTAATAATAGGAAATATAGGCTGTGCGAGTGTTAAGTTAGAAAATAGGAAATTTTGAAACTAAAATAGAATTTTTTGAGAAAAAGTCTTCTTAACACTTGCATTTTGTGTTAAAAAAGGTTAAAGTTAAAGAAGCAAAAGGAAATTGGAGCAATACTTTACGACCTCCTACTTAGGAGCTGTAAAAGTATTTTTGATTCCATTACTTTGCAGCAAAAAGTTATAAGGAGGTCATTTACATGACTGGTAAAGTAAAATGGTTTAACGCAGAAAAAGGTTTCGGTTTCATCGAACGCGAAGACGGAGACGATGTATTCGTACATTTCTCAGCAATCCAAGCTGAAGGTTTCAAAACTCTTGAAGAAGGTCAAGATGTTGAATTTGAAATCGTTGAAGGTAACCGCGGACCACAAGCTGCTAACGTTACTCGTATATAATTGATTTTTAAAAGGTTTATCTCTTAAAGGGGATAAGCCTTTTTTTGTTGTTTATAGCTGCATTAACGTAATGGGAGGGGGCTGGCAAATTAGCCATAACCCTGATACCGTAGCCTAGGAAATAAATGAAATTATAATAAATCATTGCATAAACAATTGAATTTTAGGTATAATATAAATAGAATTATAATAAAATAAAAAGAGAAGTGCGTAAACACTTCTCCATGCAACCTTCTACCGTCAGGGTGGTGGTTGTCTATGTTGTTTTATTTTTTTGAGAACCACCCTTTTTGCTTGGTATGGCGCGGGGTGGTTTTCTTGTTTTCTAATATGTTTTTCCGAAAGAGGAAAGCACTTAATTCACGAACAATCCCTTTCAGAGCTTCTCGTAGAAATTTTAGAAAACTTGACATTTTCCAATCCTTTTCGGCAAATGTCTTAGTTGCACTTATGCAGAAAGAAAGTGTATGCTTCTTTCTGCCAAGAAATGTTTCCATGATTATCACCTCCTTCCCAATAAAGGAAAGAAGAGCGACAACCAACCACCTCACAATATTCAGTTGCTACTTTATTTTATCATATAGGTTATTGTATTATAATCTACTTTCCTTCGACATATTATGACAAAAGCCATTAATTAACCTAGTTTTCCTTTTGTGCACTTCCCGGGTTATCTAGGGAAGTTGAAGACCCAAAAAATATTGGATAGCTCTTTTATTTGTGCTACGATGAAATGGAGATTCTAGCTATAGATGATAATAAACTTCTTGTGGATCGTTTTTTAAATGAGGTGAAAAAATGTTAAGTAAGGAAGATAAAGATAGACAAGTCATAGAAAATTATCAAGAGAATGAAAAAATGATGATATTGGTTTTTGCACAGTGGTGTATCAATCATGATTTGGATCCGGAACAATTGTATGAAGAGGCTTATCCAAACCAGTGTAAAAATAAGGTGCTATTAGAAGTGCTAGAAAATACGGTTTCTAAAAAGGAATCGGAAGAAATTGATGATCAACTGGTCATTCAGGCACTTCAACTTTTTGGAAATGATGATTTGGCTTTTATCGTTCAAAAAGAAATAGAGAAACGCGAGCGGAAATAGGTCTCGGTTTCTCTATATCTTTTTATTCGTAAACTTCTTTCGGAGCTGTAAATAAAGATTTATCCTCGATCTTATGCGTAACAATAATCAGGATCACCCCAAAGAAAATCATACCCCCAGCGACAAAGGTGATTTCTCTGAATGAAAAATGATTTGTCAGTAACAGACTACCCAAGGTTGCCTCAATCGAATTTGCTAAGTTGAACACGGATGCGGCAATCATTCCCATTCTAAAAAAACAATAGCTCTATCATAGTGGATGTAATGTGCCATGTCTAGGGTAAAAGGGAAAAGGTGATTTTCAGATTAATGGGAGTGCTAACATTAAATAAAAAGGGAGACTTCCGCCTGTAACGCCAGCTGGAAGTCTCCTTTTCCTAAAAAAACCTATTGCTCAAATAATTTAATTAATGCTTGCGTACCACTATCTTCTTCTCCTTTTTCGGCCAATTCCTTATATAAAGTTAAGGCCAATTCTAAACCAGGAGTAGATAATCCAAGCTCTTTTGCTGATTCCAAAGCAATTGTCATATCTTTTATAAAATGTTTTACATAAAATCCAGGTGCAAAATCCTCTTTTAACATTCTTGGTGCAAGTTTAGAAAGAGAGTAACTAGCTGCAGCCCCCGTTGAAATGCTATCAAGAACTTTTTCTGGATTTAATCCGGCTTTTCGAGCAAAAGCAATGGCTTCTGAAACACCTATCATATTAGAAGCGATGGCAATTTGATTGACAAGTTTTGTATATTGTCCCGCACCCGCCTTTCCTTGTAATATGATATTTTCCCCCATTACTTGAAAAATTGGTAAAAGGGAGTCATAAGCTTCTTGTTCTCCGCCAATCATAATAGCAAGGGTACCATTTTTTGCACCAATATCTCCGCCGGAAACCGGAGCATCGAGAGCATGAATGTTTTTTTCTTTTGCCGCTTCGTATATTTTTACTGCTAAAGAAGGCTTAGAAGTGGTCATATCAATGACAAAAGATCCTTGTTTAGCATTTTCTAAAATTCCGTTAGAACCGAAATAGACTTCTTCTACATCGGAAGGATAACCGACCATCGTTATAATGACGTCTGAATCATTTGTTAATTCTTTAACTGTAGTCTTCCATGCCGCCCCGTCTTTTATTAGGTCATCTGCTTTAGCCTTTGTCCTTGTGTAAACATTGATGGAATATCCAGCTTTTTGCAAATTGGCAGCCATACTTTTCCCCATTACTCCAGTACCAACAAAGCCTATTACTGTATTAGTATTTACCATTTTCCTACTCTCCCTTCCTCTTTAGTTAATTTTATCGTGTTTGGTAATTTATAACAAACAATTAACTAAAAATTGTTTGTTTTCTAAAGGATGGGATTGGCGGTATTGACATGAATTGGGAGTGCCGATTTAGAATCAATCTATCTTAGTTACACATAGTATAGATAGGAATCATTTTAAGCCACACATACCAATTTCATGGAGGGCTGATTATAATGATCTCAAACGATCAACTAATGAAGTGTAAAAATATGTTAATTCAAAGACAAAATGAATTAATTCATCATATACAAGACCATTTTGGAAGAACTCTTGAAATGGCTAAGGAATCGGTTGGGGATTTATCTAATTATGATAACCATCCGGCTGATCAAGGAACTGAACTGTTCGAAAGAGGGAAGGATTTAGCTTTAAATGAACATACCGAAAAGGAATTACAAGATATTAATGAGGCACTACATGCCATAGAGGAAGGAACGTATGGTATTTGTGCTACATGTGGAGCGGATATCCCTTCTGAGCGATTATTAGCCATGCCGACAACCGATCGCTGTGTGAAGCATGCAAAAAGTCGAATTTTTGATCATCCTAGAACGATGGAGGAAGAAGTCTTTTCTCCTAATATAAATCCTAATGAAATTACGGATGAAGAACAAGTAGGGTATGATGCGGAAGATTCATGGCAAGATGTCAGTCGATACGGTACAAGTGAAACTTATTCAGACTTTTATACGGACATCGACAATTATGATGACATGTACCCAAACAGTGATGAGAATGTTGGTTTTGTAGAGGATTATGAAAATTTTGTAGCTGCCGACATAGATGGGAGTTTTACAGGGGTTACACCAAATCATAAAAAGTATGAAGATAATGAGGAAGCACAGGAGTTTTAGTGGGTTGCCTTTATTAGGTTAGAAAGCATACCAAATTTAAATGGTATGCTGTTTTTTTATGGGGATTTTTTCTCAGTTTAGTGGGCTGCGTGTGCTCATGGGTTGGATGAGTTGCGGAATGAGGAAAGGAAAGCTGTGTTCCGCAACTCATAAGGTGAATGAGTGCCCGAATGAGAAGAAGAAAGTATAATTCGGTCACTCATAAGGTGAATGAGTGCCCGAATGAGAGGGAGAAAGTATAATTCGGTCACTCATAAGGTGAATGAGTGCCCGAATGGGAAGAAGAAAGCATTATTCGGTCACTCATAAGTTGAATGAGTGCCTGAATGAGAAGAGGGAAGCATTATTTGGACACTCATAAGTTGAATGAGTGCCTGAATGAGAAGAGGAAAGCATTATTCCGTCACTCATAAGCTGAATGAGTACCGGAATACAGAAAAGGAAACCCTGTTCAGTCACTCATAACCACGATAAGCCCTTGGACAACCATTCTCTCCAAGTATTTATCGTCTACATAAAAAAACGCTTGGATCCTCCAAGCGTTTTTTAATATTTGTAAAATAATACTTCACGGTATAAGGTTATTTTGCCATTTCTTCCAGTTTTAAGTCAGTTTTATGAAATTCACCGTCGCGAACATATTCCAGTTTAACTTTGTCCCCTACATTTTTGGAATACAGATATTTCCTTAGTTCCAATATAGATGTTACTTCATTACCATCAATTTTGGTTATGACATCAAATTGTTTTAAGCCTGCACGATCTGCTGGTGAATTAGCTTGAACGTTTGCGACAACCATTCCTCCCTCTACCTCATTTGGGAGTTTAATTTCATAACGATATTGTGGTGGAACTTGCATTAGAGAGACAGTAGAAATACCGATTTGTGGTCTTGTTATTTCTCCGTCCTTTTCCAATTGTTCCATGATTGGTAGGGCAGTACTTGTTGGAATGGCAAAACCGATTCCTTCCACAGAACTTTGGGCTATTTTCATTGAATTAATACCAATAACCTGACCATCTGCATTCACAAGTGCTCCTCCACTATTACCTGGGTTGATAGCAGCATCTGTTTGTATAACTTCAGTTACCCAGTCTGGTTGGCCGTCAGAGTTTGTGTCCACTGAAACAGATCGGTTCAAACCGCTAATAATTCCTTTTGTGACGGAGTTAGCAAATTCTAATCCTAATGGGTTTCCTATTGCTAATACAGTTTCACCAACAGTTAAATCGTCTGAAGATACCATATCAGCGACTGTGTTTATTTTTTTTCCATCGATTTCTAGAACAGCTAAGTCTGTTAAATCATCTTCACCAAGGACTTTTGCTGGAATTCGGTCATCTTCATTTAAAACTACTTCCACTTGTTCTGCACCATCAACAACATGTTGATTGGTTACGACATAAGCTTTTCCATCTTTCTTTTTATAAACGATTCCTGAACCTGTACCTGCTTCTTCACTACCAGTCCAAATGTTTTGTTGTTGTAGGTTTACCACCCCAACAACTGCTTCAGATACTTCTTGTATATTGGATGATACATTTGCATCTTCTGCAGAAAGTTTTTCAGTCGCTGGTTTTCCATGTACTTGGACAGCTTCTGAAGTTTGTTGTTCTGAATTAGCAGTATCTTCCGTATCAATGACACCACTAGTAAATAGGATGGTAACTAGAAGAGCAGATATAATACCACCGACAATTCCTCCGAAAATTGCAGTTAGCAAGGGTTTCCCTTGCTTTTTCGTATTTCGTTTTTTACTTGGCTTGCTATTTTCTTTATTAGAATCATCAGAGGATGGTTGAGGGGGTGGGCTAACATGATTGCGTTCTTCTATTACCTCATTATTTTCTGGTGTATCCATAGAGTTTTCTTCATTTTCCTGATTGTTAAAGTCAGGATCTTGAGAATAACGATGGTCATTATCACTCATAAAAATCACTTTCCTTAACTTTTGTGTATTAGTGGTTGTTCAAAAAGTCCGGTGAAAATGACGCGGTGGGACGCGTAATCGGAGTCCCAGGACGTTGCTTATTTAGCTGACCACGGTCTTTTTCATCCTTCTTTTTGAACTCTTATATTTATTATACTACCCTTAGTATAGACACTTCCAGTGGAACGGATAAGGTATAAATGTGGCACAAATGTGTAAAACAATATGTATGTTATTGTCAACCTTCTTATAATTATGTAAGAATATAAGAAGATGAAGATAATTTTTCTTATCTGCATAAGTGAAATGAAGGCAGCATAAGCAGGTGCCAATCTAAGAAAAGGTGAAAAAATGAATTATTTAATTGGATTAGTTGAAGATGATATGAACATTCAAAATATAGTCTCAGCTTATTTAAGAAAAGAAGGATATCAGGTGGAAATCTTAAATTCGGCAGAGGAAGCAATGGAAATATGGAAACAAAATCCACCCGATATGTGGATTTTAGATATTATGCTACCGGGTATGGATGGGTATGAATTGTGTAAAAAAATAAGAAGTGAAAGTGAAGTGCCTATCATTATCATTTCCGCTAAGGATGATGAAATTGATAAAATTTTAGGGTTAGAATTAGGTGGGGACGATTATTTAACAAAGCCGTTTAGCCCAAGGGAACTTGTTGCAAGGGTAAAACGTTTGTTTAAAAGAACGAGTCTGTCCCATCAACCAGCATGGATGGATGGGGATCGATTGAGCGTAGATGAACTTGTTATTTTCAAAAGCGATAGAAGAGTATTTTGGCAAGGGACAGAATATGAAGTAACGACCAAAGAATTTGATATGTTATATTTTCTAGCCGAAAATATAAATCGCGCATTTTCCAGGGAAGATTTATTAATGAAAATATGGGGTAATGATTATTTCGGAAGCGATCGTGCAGTAGATGATTTAATTAAACGCATTCGTAAAAAATTTACCGATATTCCTATTGAAACCGTGTGGGGATATGGATATAGAATGCGAAATGAAGAGGAATAGGCATGAAATTACAAACACAGCTTAGTATTGCCTTTACTTCTTTATTGTTAGTCATTATGGCAGTTGTTTGGCATGTCATATACTCCTTAATATTGAATGTTTTAATACAGGATGAACAACGCCAATTGGAACAAACAGGTGAATTGTTAGTCGAAATACTTAATGAACAATATCATACTCAGGATAGTATTCAGCAATTCTATAGTATTTTAGATGATCAAGAATTACAAATGATTTTATACGATAGAAGTCAAAACCGAATACTTTATTCAACCATGCCAAATAAAGTGGTTGAAGGCTTTCATCGTAAAAATAATATTTCGGATTATAGTGAAACGATATGGGACCTAGGAAATGAAAAATTTGTTACTTCTCGAATTTTGATTTTATCTAGAAACTCTGGACTCGAGATGATTCTCCTAACTCCTGTAAGTGATTTGCAAGAAGTTCAGCGAAGTTTTTTTGTTCGGTTATTTCTTGTTTTTCTTGTTGGGCTATTTATTGCGTCGGTTTTAGCACATTATTTCACGAAAAAATTAGTGACACCACTAACTCAATTGAAACGTCAACTAAAGAAAATAGAGAAAAGGCAATTTGATGATATTAAACATATAAAAGCGACAGGTGAAATAAAAGAAGTAGCGGAAAGCGTTTATGAAATGGCGAATGAATTAGAGCGGTATATTAATACACAACAGACATTCTTTCAAAACGCCAGCCATGAATTGAAAACACCTTTAATGACTATTCAAGGATATGCGGAAGGGATAAAAGATGGTATTTTTGACGAAGCGGAAGCAGACAAAGGGCTTGAGGTCATGGTTTCAGAGGTTCTCAGGTTGAAAGGTATTATTAACGAAATGATTCTTCTCGCCAAACTAGATACAGAAGTAAATTCCTACGATCCAACTAACATAAAGGTGGAAGAGATAGTTGGTCAGATTGTTGATCGTGCCTTACCAATAGTAAATGAAAAAGGAATAACTTTAAGCCATCGAGTAGAAAATAATATACAACTATATGCGGATGAGGAAAAATTGTTGAGAGCCTTATTAAATGTAGTTTTCAACGGTATTCGTCACGCAAAATCACAGGTTGTGATTAGTGCTGTTAAGAAAGATGGAGACATTGTCATTAAAATAGAAGATGATGGACCAGGAATTCCTGAAGAGTTTGCTTCGCATATTTTTCATCGATTTGTAAAAGGAAAAGATGGAGAAACGGGTCTCGGATTAGCGATAGCACATACGATCATTGAACATTCAAAAGGAAAGATTGTTGCAGGTAAATCCGATTTGGGTGGTGCGAAATTTACAATAACCTTTCCAAAATAGATATTTTTTTTAAAAAGATAATCCATTAAAGCACATTATGTGATATAATTGTCTAGTTTTCATGAAACTTTCTCGTATGACTGGAAGTTCTAAACTACGGAGCAACCAGAAGATTATAGATAAGCACGAACGCTAGAGTGGAACCACTTTAGTGAAGGTTCACTTTCGCAGACAGGAAAGCACAAAAATCTATCCCTCCTGCTTAGGTGCAACTAAGGCATTTGCCTAAAAAGCTTGGCAAATACCAAGTTTTCTAAAAAGGGAGTGTACTTTATGCAATTAAGAGAAGATATACGTAATATCGCCATTATTGCCCACGTAGACCATGGAAAAACGACTCTAGTCGACCAATTATTGAAATACTCCGGAACATTCCGTGAAAATGAACAAGTCGATGAACGGATGATGGATTCTGGTGACATAGAACGTGAACGTGGAATTACCATTTTGGCAAAAAATACAGCAGTAAAATATCATGATACAACGATTAATATTTTAGATACACCGGGACACGCTGACTTCGGTGGAGAAGTAGAACGAATCATGAAAATGGTGGATGGTGTTGCTTTAGTTGTGGATGCCTATGAAGGTACGATGCCACAAACAAGATTTGTACTAAAGAAAGCTTTAGAACAAAAATTAACACCAATCGTTGTGTTAAATAAAATCGATCGTCCTAATGCAAGACCTGCGGAAGTTATTGATGAAGTTCTTGATTTATTCATCGAACTTGGAGCAGACGACGATCAATTAGAGTTCCCGGTTGTTTATGCATCTGCATTAAACGGAACATCTGGATTAGAACCTGATGACCAGAAAGAAACAATGGATCCTTTATTTACGACGATCTTAGATCATATTCCTGCTCCGGTTGATACAAGTGAAGAACCTTTACAGTTTCAAATTACACTACTCGACTACAATGACTATGTAGGTCGAATTGGGGTTGGACGAATTGTTCGAGGAAGCATTAAAGTTGGACAGCAAGTAGTTGTCATGAAACAGGATGGGACACAGAAAAATTTCCGTATCTCCAAATTATTCGGCTTCACTGGTTTGAAACGTATCGAAATTGAAGAAGCTAAATCAGGAGATATTGTAGCGATTTCTGGTTTAGAAGATATTAACGTTGGAGAGACTGTTTGCTCTCAGGAACATCCAGAAGCATTGCCATGGCTTCGAATTGATGAACCAACCTTACAAATGACGTTCTTAGTAAATAACAGCCCTTTTGCGGGTCGCGAAGGTAAATTTATTACATCTAGAAAAATTGAAGAACGTTTAATGAAGCAATTAGAAACAGACGTAAGTTTACGGGTAGATCCAACCGATTCTCCAGACGTATGGACTGTTTCTGGGCGTGGAGAGCTTCACTTATCTATTTTAATTGAAAATATGAGACGTGAAGGCTATGAATTACAACTTTCCAAACCAAAAGTTATCATTAAGGAAGTCGATGGTGTTCCTTGTGAACCAGTAGAACGTGTCCAAGTAGATGTTCCAGAAGCATATACTGGTGCTGTAATGGAATCACTAGGTGCACGAAAAGGTGAAATGCTTGATATGGTGAATCATGGTAATGGACAAGTTCGTTTAGAATTTAAAGTTCCTTCTCGTGGACTTTTAGGATACTCTACAGAATTTATGTCCCAAACACATGGTTATGGAATTTTAAATCATACATTTGAAGCATATGAACCTGTTATTAAAGGACAAGTTGGTGGTCGCCGTGAAGGTGTACTAGTTGCCTTAGAAAATGGAAAAGCATCTACTTATGGAATTATGCAATTAGAAGATCGTGGTGTCATTTTCGTTAGCCCTGGTACAGAAGTTTATGCTGGAATGATTGTTGGTGAACATAATCGTGAAAATGATTTAACAGTCAACATTACGAAAGAAAAACACTTAACAAACGTTCGTTCCGCTACGAAAGACCAAACAGCAACGATTCGTAAAACACGCCAAATGTCTTTAGAAGAGGCTCTTCAATATTTAAATGACGATGAATATTGTGAAGTTACTCCTGAATCCATTCGTTTACGTAAAATGATTTTGAATAAAAATGAGCGTGAAAAAGCAGCGAAGCGTAGTAAATAATAAATAAAAATTATTATTAGAGATAGCTTTACCATATTAAATGGTAGGGCTATTTTTTGGTTTTGATAAGATATTAGTGTTTCTATCAAAAGGGCGTTATTAGCTATGTTAATTCCTGTAAAGCAAAAGAATTTCTGAATATTTATGTTAGAATAATAACGGGTTTGTGAAGAATTATTCTTAAGCTAATGGGCGGGTTAGTGCAATGAAACATTTTAATTAGAGATACGTAGAACTATAGTAGAGTAGGTTTCTTTAAAAAATATATTAAGGGGGGAGTAGCGTTGAATAATAAACTAAGAAAATCATCAACGGATAGGGGAGTGGTTGGAGTATGTGGGGGAATTGCCGATTATTTTGGTATTTCTTCATTGGGAGTAAGGCTAATTTTTATTTTTCTACCTGCTAATTTTGTTATTTATTTAATCCTTGCAACAATACTTCCTGATAGCCCTTTGTTATTGTAAAGAAAGAATTAATATGTAGCTAATTGGTGTATTTGTGAAAAGAGGTGGATGTCATAATGGTTTGGATTATTTTATTAGCCGTTCTTATTGTGAGTTACTATTTTATAATAAAAAGTAACTCAAAGATTACAGAAAAGTATTTTTCTCTATTATCTCTTGTCTTTGCGGCATTGACTATTATACCAATTTTGAGCGAATCATTTTCCTTTATTTTGAAGTTGAGTTTTTTCTTACCTTTTGTGTTTGGTGTGCTGGGAATAGTTCTTGGGTGGCTAGGAATTAAAGGTGATTTAAGAATAAGTTTAATTGGGCTAAACGTCTTAGCATTGGGTTTTTATCTCATTGTGTTTCTTATGGCGACGGTTGGCTTTCAAGAACCTTAGAGTTAAAAAAGGGCAACGAAGAAAGGTCTTTCAAATGGGAAATCCTAATGTTTTTAACAACTTATCAATTTTTATTTGGAATGTAAAAAAATAAGAGTTATTTTCATCGTCAAAGATAAGTAAGAAAGGTTTTTCCGTCTCAGGAATAATAATTATAACTTCATCAATTAAAGCGTTAATCCATTTATTTTCTAATTGATAAGATGGTTCCAAGGGAATTTTAATCATATAACCTTTGTCTGGAATAGGCTTGAATGCTTTAACGACATCATCGATTTCTTTAATGATTTTCTCAGTCTCTAATTGTATGTTAGGATCTGTTGGTGTTGTTTTTATTATCTCATTTTTTCAATATCCATAATCTCAATATTTTTATTATCCTAATACTGAGCATTTACTCTAGATAAATTAAAAAGGAAGAAAACAAGAATTATTGAAAGTAACGTTTTCTGAAGCACCGAATCACCCCAGTTTTAGAGTAACCTAAGATAGAATAATAATACCTAACGGGTGAGGTACTTCAACAAGGAGATTGTGCGTTTATTTTTGAAGTAAAGAACAGTAAAGTAAAAAACAAACTATAAGGGGTGGTTATAAAGATATGAGTAAATTAAGACCATTTTTGTATATAAGTGCTTTGTTATTGATTTTAATTCCAACATCAATTGTTTTAATTGCCGATGCTTCATTTAATTCCCTTTTTAGTTATATCGTGATAAGTATATCTTTAATATTAGTTATGATGGGTAAGACCATAACCGTTTTCGAAAAAAGGAAAGAAGGTAAAAAAACTTCAACTGATATGGGAGCTATCATAGGGCTAACCATTGTTTTACTAATAGTGATTTTTGATAACTAGTTATTTTAAATGATTTTTATTAACTGGTGCTTATCTTTAAGAGAAATAAGTCCCTTTTTCGCTAAAAAGATTGTAGGGAAGTAGCAGAATGGTGGTTCGAAACCTTTTTCAAAGATAAACGTAATATTATTAAATTTATCGTTATAATTTAGGTGGGTGAAAATGAAAAAAAGGAACATTGAATGGGCTTTGTTTACTGGCCTATTTGTTGGAATTGTAATTTTCCTTTCCGAGATTTTAATTCCTAATGCCAACTTTTTTATATCAATGGCTATTTCAGGGTTATCAGCTTTAATCGGTGGTTTGATTGGAAATAAGATTTTCCCAAAGGAAAGCGAAGAAAATTAATGCAAAATGATTTAATAGTGAGAATTCTCAGGGAAGAGTTATTGTATTAACGAGGGCAATAATGAAATAAAATTGTACTGGAATTAGGAGAATTTTATGAAATAATATTTCAAGTAATAAGTATAAGTAACGGGGGTTTGAAAAATGGGGATAAAAAGGAAGTTAGGAATATTAGTTTTAATGTGTGTTATTGCTGCTTTTACTTTTATCGGGTTTGCACAGAAAGAGCCATACAGTGTAGATGGGGTAGTTGATTCTGTATGGGATAAATATAAAGTGCAAAGTACCCAAATTGGTGGATTTGGGGAATCTAGTGAGGGAGAACCTGCGATTTCCGTAGATGTTTATGATAAAAATGATATACCAAAAGTTGAGAAATACCTAGAAAATAATTTATCTAAAGATGATTTAGCACAATATGAAATAAATGTGTTTTCTAATAAGGGAATACATTATTAAATCAGATTTAAACTATTTTGAGCGTTAATAAGCCCGAAATGGCTGAAGAGATTATCCCTTGCTCATTTTAGGCTTTTTGTTCCTATGTAACCTAGACAGGGCATCTTAAAACTTTGATCAATTTAGATGAATATTTTTTGATTTAAACAAAGTTAAATACTGTCAGACAAAACTTGCCGCTTAATGTCATCAATTATCTTCATTATTTTGAAACTTCTGCTCTAATATTTCTAAAATCAAGATTGTTAGGTAGAAAGAAAAGCCTGCTAGCATGTATGCAACTATGGCATCAGGGGTATATACAAAGTCTTGATTACTATTAACTGTATTGATAAAAATTACAATTCCTCCACCGATAATTCCTGCTAATATGTAATTTAACCATCTTACACCCTTATTAACACGTTCAATTATAAAGGAAGCTGGTACTGCAATGAAAAGAAAAGCTGGTAATGCAAAAATATAAACGAAAGAGAACCCTCCGAAAGAAAAGGTTAGTGGATCATTACTTAATATCATGCCTAGCAGATTATATAGAATAAAAAAGAAAGATAATACGAAAGGAGCTAAGAAAGCGGCTATAACCTTTAGCATGTAATTCCCCCTCTAACGATTCTTACCTGCATACAATAACATAATTTGTAAGGCGATGCACTATACCTAAAATTTAAAACAGATGATTTATTTAGTTTTATATAAAATAGCTTGACAAGTCATTTTATATACGTTAATTAGGTCATGGATATTTTTTAGAAAGGTGTGTTATAATGCCGTAATTCCTTAAACAAGCAATATTATGGGATTATTGAATTGGTCTATTTCATAATTTTGTTGATTATAGGTGCCTATTTTACAAAATATAATGCCAATATATGAAAAGTGATTGTTAAGCTAATTTGTTCATTACTTTAATAGTGAAACTTTAATTTTTCTAATTCGTACATAAGGTACGGAGATTAATATAAATGATGGAGGAGTCAAATATGTCTAAAGAAGTTACTTTCATCTTAGTAATAGTATCTATGGCTATATGGATTACGGTGACTCGAGAGGCTGAAAAACCTTCTAAAGAGATAAACTGGTGGAAAATGATAACCTTACTGTCTGCAGGATCTTTATCTGCATTAGTTATAACCATTACGCTAATTCAAAGCGTATTTTTGTAGGAAAGAGATGGAGGTGTTTGTGTTTGAATTATAGTGAAACATTTATGTTAATTGTTACGGTATTGGCCGTCTGTATGATGTTATACTTCATTATAAAAAAATATAAGTTTAGAAATCTTATCTATATTATGGTGCTACATTCATTGGTTTTATTTGTGACAAGAGTATTCGTTCAAGGTGAAGTTGTTCTTACAGCATTCTTGGATTCCTTTGGTCTTATTCAACTTATTCTTTTTGCTGTATTCTTATTTATGGATTACAAACAGGCGAATACGAGTAGTTAAATACGTTAATGTTTATGTTGTACAAAAAGAATCTTGTTCAAGTAACGGGCGCATTACTAAAGTAAGTGACGATGATTATTTTAGTAACTGGAAGGTCTGTTTGTTAATGAAACATTTTTGAAGGTTTAATTGTACTTAATATGAGGGATAAAAATAGCTTATAAAGATTGAGAGGATAAAGATGCGAAAACAACCAGATAGATTTAAATTTGTTCTATTATTTGGTCTTATCATATCTATTCCATTAGCAATTAACTATTATATATTTAAACTCTTGGTTACTTTTTTCATTAGTTCAATTAGTTGGGACTACTCACTGATGGAATTGCTATTTGTTTCAATTACATCTATTTTTGGGGGATTGTTCTTCGGAGCGTACGTTCGGAGTAAAAGAACAACCAATGTCAATGTATAAGATTTTAAAATTCAATTATATGGTGTTTTAATACAGCAAATAGAACGCAAAAAAAGCAACCTTATCCAATCAACTGGCAGTATTATCGTACAAGTGATGAATAGAGTAAGAAAGGGTGAGTAATGTGTTTCGTAAGTTTAAAAGTAACTTGCAAAGGAGGAAAAAATTTGAAGTAATTGGTATCGGTGACATTATACAATTCAATGGAGGAAAAACCTATACCGTAAAAAGGTACGACAAAGAAAAAGGCAATTATCAGAAGGTACAACTTGAACCTTATAGAGGATATCACCCTATTCCGTTTCCCGGGGATAGACCTTATGAGAATAAGGTATGGGAAAGCATTCGTATTCTGAATTACGAAATGGAACAAAAATCGGATTCTATTTATTCTGTGACTAAAACAAAACAATCCGAAGAACCAGACTTTTATCGATTGTCCATTGAGGATGCTCACGAGAAAGCTATAGAATACAACAAAAATAGGTATAAATGATGTTGATCTTTATATTATAGTGCTATTCCTTCGAGTTTTTTACATTATTTTAAATTTGGGGAGGCTAATAGCCAAAATGAAAACTTTCTTAGTTTTATTACTGGGCTTGGTGGGAATTATTATTGGAGCTACTTTATATGCTATTGAAAACGATGGCGCAGCATTTATAACTAAGTTCATTTTTAAATTATGCGGATTATTAATATTTGTTGGAACAACTTTTTTTGTTCAAAAGTATTGGAAATCAATTGAATTAATTTCATAATTGCTCTTTTTAAAAACACAAAGACCTGCAGAATTTTAAAAATGCATTTTTAAAAATTTCTATTTAAGCGGCTTGTTGTTGATTTAATAATACATTAATACGGTCTACAGCTAATTTTGAAGCATTATAAATAAGCGTCACGATGTCAAAGTGAACTTTTGCGCGTTTTCCGGTACGATAGCGGACATTGTTAAGTTGAAAGAATTCCTTGAGATAGGCATTAACTCGTTCTACAGCCGAACGGCGTTTAAACAGTTTTTTCCAAGCTTCAGAACCACGGGCTGGCGCTGTATATCTCCTAAGGTCTGTAGTGATTTTCACTTTATAAACCTTATGACAGATGCCTTCATTAGCTAAGGGACAGTCACTGTACTCTTTTGGTCTTGTATATTTCAATGTTTCGTATTTGGTGTCAAAGCTATCATATCGATAGGTATGCTCCCGAAAACAGGTTGGGGCAAAGTTTTTATCAAAGCCTATTGGCTCGCTTTCATTTTTCTTATTATAAGCAATGACGGACAGATTTCCCATACGATGGACTTGTTCATAAAATGGTTCATAGTCATAACCAGCATCCATTACCTCATAGCGCAAAAACGGAAGAGGAAGCTCATCCACACCCTTTAATAGTGGGATTGCAGCCTTCCCATCATTCAAACTTCCCGACGAAAAAAGAGACTGTAAAATGTATTGGCTAGATGTACCAACAGCTAAATGTCCTTTGTAGCCGTACCAGAATACATTTTTACCTTCGCTGTTCTTTTTCACACCCCATTTTGGGTCCCTGGGAACTTCAGCACGCAATTCAGCTAAAGGTACGTCCAATTGAGCTTCGATTTTCTTTTCGAAAATGGGAAGATTAGCTTCTTTTTCTGCCTGTTCTATCAGCCATTGTTCCCGCTCATCCTTGGATTTACGCCCACGTTTTTTTGGTTCGGATTTTGGTTTTTCTTCTTTTGGTGGCGCTTGACCACGTGCTTCAAAATGAGTTGCGTCAATAGCTACAGTGTCATCGGTGATAAAGCCTTCCGCTATTGCCTGAAGGACCACTTTTTCTTGTTCCTTTTCGAGGATCTTAGAGTCACTTAGCCTCGTTAAAACTCGAAAATAAGCCGCTTCTGAAGGGGTGTTATCAGAAACAAGAAATCCACAATTCAATTTAAATACAAAGTCGTCATTTAGTCGCTTGATTAAATCTTTTATCGTTGGGATGCGCTCCACAATTCGTACAAACATAGAAATAATCATGGCAGCGTAATTCAGTTCCACGGGTGCACCAAGACGTAACTGTTTGTTTATTTCAAGGTAGATAGAATCTAAATCTACCGCGAAAATAATCGATTCATAACGTTGGGTAGGTTCCATCTCGTATAATTCTTGGATGCCAAATAAGCTTTGTTGTCGTATAATGGTCATAGGAAGTATTCGTCCAGTCTTTTTTTGGTTGTTATAGTCGACTACCATTATACAGGATCTGGGGAGGTACTTCCTTTTTTGTGTTTCAAACCCCTTGGGGCTCAAGGGCTAAGAATTATGAAATTTACTCCTATAACCAAATAAAAAGAAGTACTAATATGAATGAGTATCTATATTTTCAATTTCCAATTCTTTGGCTACATCACTTATGATTTGTCCAAGTTTGTATATAAAAAATAGCAAGGTGATTTTAACTCCTTTGGTATTATTTGACAGAACCAATATACCTTGTTATTATCAGTTTTGGATTTGTCAATATTTTCATATAAAGTGGGAGAGAAAGAATGTTTAAGAAAATATTAGGATCCTTGACTTCATTGGTAATGCTATTATCGATTTTTGGAGTCTATGGTCAACAGGTTAGTGCTTCAACAGTAGAATTTACTGAAGAGGTATCTGAAGATTTAGTGCTTGATTATGCTAGTTTTGGCAAGGATTATGAGATTAATGGTGTTAGAGTTTTTGGTGATGACTTCATTGAAAATGAATCAAACTACCTTAATAGTCGTAATGTATCTTTAGTTAGTACTAATCCAGGTGGGGTTCAAACCTACTCTGTTCCAAGTTACGCTGTAAAAAAATCTCTACAATGGGCTATTAAAAATACTACAACTATTACAAATTATGTTGGTAAAATCCTAGGAAAAGATGCAGCAGTTAAAGTTGGTCAAGTAATGAACTCTCACGTAAAACCAGCTTTGAGAAAGCTAGAAAAGGCGGAAAATTTAACCTATGGTAAAATGGAAACTGCGATTAAAGGAGCACTTGAGGGACCAATTGGTAAAACTCCGGCTAGAATTGCAGCTAGTGTAATTGTAGAAGCCATCAAAATTCTTGCTCCAGTTTAAAATATTAATTAGTGAGGGATAATATGTTCAATGTTTCAGAATTAGAGGCCAGAGTACAAAAAATAGAAGATAGTCTCCCACAAATTGATAGACTTGATCAAGAGGTCTACAGTTTGACTCAAAAACTTGAAAAGGCAACTAATCTACTAATCGATATTATTGAAGAAAAAAATAGGTTAGGTGTTCATGATTTAGAATATGTCTTCTTAAAATTAAATATTGATGGAACTAAGTATCACGAATTACCCTTATTAATTAGTAAAACTGAGAGGGAATTTAGAAAAACAGGTAAATTCCCTACCATCCAGGAATTCCATCAAAAGGTAATTGAATTATTTTCGCTTACTGAAGACGATCAAAAAATCTTCACATTAGAAGTAACTAAAAATGTGCTAGAAAAATTTATGAATGATGAAGATAATACATTTCCTGTTTGTAAAATGATTCTTTCGAGTCACTAGTATTTGAAGAGGCTGGGACACAACTAGCCAAAAATAGTAAATTAAAAAGGTTCCAGGCAATAAAAAATTTGCTTGGAACCTTTTTTGTGTTTTTTTCATCTTCCGCCACTATTTTCCCGTCCATGGCGACGCTTTTTCTCAAGTTCACCGCCATCAACACAAATGCTAATTCATTTTTCACCTTCTGTTTTCCCCTAACGGAAAAACGAGTGAACCCCAAATTAGCCTTCATAAAATCGAACACTGGTTCTACATCGGTTTTACGTTTTCCGTAAATTTCACCAGTTTTCTCGACTGAAAGCTTTGTACGTACATATTCTTTTTGGGACTCCCACTTTTCATTAATGGAGACCGTTCGATTGTTCCCTTCTTTTGCTTTCGTGCATAAATCGCGGATTGGACAGCCCGAACAGTCCTCACATTCGTACACTTTAAATTCACGGGTGAATCACGTACCTGTCTGTTCGTTTGGAATGATGGCTAAACCATACTTTCCATCCGTTTGGGTACAGAAAAGTATCTTCGTCCTCCTTATATTCCCAATTATCTACATGAAAAGCGTTGTTCTTATGCTTCTTTTTCTTCTCCTTTCGATATTGATTGTATGTAATAAGTGGTGTCCGATTTCGGTTCTCGATGACATCTTCATAATTCTGTTCACTGCCATATCCTGCATCCGCGACAATGTGTTCTGGCAGTTCGAAAAAGTTTTCTTCATTCAAGTCGAGAAAAGAAATTAAGGTGCGTGTATCTGTTGGGTTTGGGAAAACATCGTAAGCGAGCACGTATTGACCCTCCGTTGCAATCTGGACATTGTAACCGGCTCCGTTCTTCATGTAGTCGTCCTTCATGCGTATAAACGTCGCATCCGGATCCGTCTTTGAATAACTATTGCGGTTACCGAAAATCTCCATATCGTTTTGATACTTTTGTTTGCGAGTGATGAAATTCATCAATTGCTTCCGAGATTGTTTTGGTAATTTGCGTTCAGAACGGAGCTTTTTCCGTTCACTCCCAACTTCAGATGCTTCAATTGCTTTATTATATTCCTCGATTTTCTCGTCTAACTTTTCGACTACTTCTTCCATTTCTTTGACGGAAAGTTCCTCTTCTTTTTCTCGCTCTATTGCTGGGATGATCTCCTTCTCTAACAGCTCATCATACAGTTGATGGGACTTTTCCATTAGCTTATCACTATATTTTTCAACGGATTTCCGCCACACAAAGGTGAACTTATTTGCGTTCGCTTCGATTTTTGTACCATCAATAAAAATCGCTTCCTCTTCAATCAATTCCTTTTCTACGAGCTGATTTCGGAACTGGACAAAGCATTCACGTAGTATGTTTTCAATGAGTGGATTAGAACGGAAACGATTGATGGTGCGATAGCTGGGTTCATGTCCTTGAGCCAACCACATCATGCGGATACTATCCTGTAATAAAGCTTCTATTTTACGACCAGAAAACGCGGATTGCGTATACCCACATAAATTGATTTTCAACATCATACGAGGATGGTACGCAGGACGGCCGGTTTGTCGTACGAAGTCCTCGAAAGCCTCTTCCGGAATACTCTCGATAAGATCATGGATCGCAAAGGCAATATCGTTTTCTTTCAATTTAATTTCTAAATCTAGCGGCAAAACTACTTGGTTCATGGTATAATATTTAAACATAAGGACACCTCCAAAATTATTGTTTGCTTACTTTAATTTTATCAAAAGGTGTCCTTTTTGGTTATTAAAATAACGACAAAAAAGGCGTGGGGTCTACACTTTTTAGTGTAAGCTCCAACGCCTTAATTTTTATTTACTGGGGTTTTGTCCCAGCCTCATTGTAATAATTGTAGGATTTCCTTGTTTCTAAATCATCTGTGTACGACTGGTAAATCTGTTGTTATCAATAACAAAGATTTATCTAAAACTTCTACTCCAGCTATTTAATAAATAAGGTGAAAAACCTCTTGGTAATAATAGTTGAAAACACCGACATATAACAAATGCTTTGCTACAAGTCGGTATTTTCTTCGTATTCAATTATATCGCCAGGCTGACAATTTAATGTCTGACAGATTTTTTCTAATGTGGCAAAGCGAATTCCACGCGCTTTACCTGTTTTTAGTATGGATAAATTAGCTTGAGTAATATCAATTTTTTCTGCTAACTCTTTTGAAGTAATCTTTCTTTCTAGCATTACCCGATCAAGATTAATTTTTATCATTAGGGCTCCCACCTAAATCACGTTATTAGAATCGTCTTGCAAAGATATGCCGTATTTAAAAACCACATAAAGCGTATAAATGATAGCCAATAGAAGAATGTTTCCTATTAAACTTGGCGAGGAATCCGAAAAAATACCACTGACATTGTACGCATGGGCTTGTGCAAAGAACAGCTGACTAATAAACTGCAAAATGGTAAAGCTAGTGATTGAGATTAAGATTAGTTTGAGGTATGTAAGATTTTGAGAAACAAAGAAATGTTGTTTATAAATATTACCAATCATTTTATGTAGAGCGTACATAATGATAAACAAACAAGCGATGATTGCTAGAGCGACTAGGCAAGAAAGTACCAAAAACCATACGGATAGGTCTGTGTTTGTGTTTAAATCTGCATACTGTAGTAATTGCTTTCTGACTCCGTTTGACACAAACAATAAGGCTCCAGACGCAAATAATAATATTAATCCAGCAAATGCAAATAAAACTTGAGCAATTAGCGACACAATCGACAGAAACTTTAGAACAGCCTTGGTAAAAAGATTCATTAGATATGCCCCCTTTATAATATGTATTATTCTAAAACAATAACAAAATATTGTAAAACGATAATGGATTATTGCAAAACAGTAATTCCCTATTGCCCTAGGCCTTTTTATTTAACGTAAAATAAGGGGGGCAAGGTGTTTTTTAATCAACCTTTATTCCAAAGCTATAGCTGATTTTAAATTGATGCATTCAAATAAGGTTTAACCACCTCTACATATTTTGGATAAACGCACTCCCAACTAGCTTTTCTATCCTTTACCTCTTCTCCGTTAAGTAATGTTTCAATAACTTGTAAACAAACATGCCAGCCTGCTAAGTCCTTTGCTGTATGTTCCGTTATTTCATATAGAAATTGTTTGAAAATCAATTGACAATGGCCATCCTTATCGTTCAGTTCAAATCTTACTGTGTTCTTGGGTGGCCATACGAATTCCAATACTTCTTCCATCTTCACGTCTAGAATTTCCATCTTTTCGTAGTTTCCATCTTGGAAGTCAAATAAAATATGTCCGCCTTTTTCCAATGATTTCACTTCAAGTTCAGAAAACCATTGTTTTAACTTATCATTCTCGGTTAAGTAATCCCAAACCTCTTTAGGTGAATGTTTCATCTCTCGTTCAAATACGGCTACAGGTACGTCATTGAGTTTCTTTATCGTTGCGAGCATGTTGAGCGCCTCCTTTTTCATAGGATAGCTTTAATTAGGGGGAGATTCAATTATTTTGCTATTAGGGAATAAAAAGCAATTATAAAAACGGTTGCAAAATATGTATATACAAGTTATACTATGAATTATAGAAGTTGTATATACAAGTTTAGTTAAAGCTAGGGAGGTAGGCTTTTTCTTCCTACGAATGATTGATAAATCACCAAAGAAGGAGGACTAGTGGTGAATAACAAAGAATGGATCTATGCACCACTAAGTGGAAAAGTGCAAAAGTTGGAGAATGTCCCAGATCCTACTTTCTCTAATAAGTTAATGGGGGAAGGTATAGCGATTGAGCCGTCGGAAGGAAAAGTCGTTTCTCCTTTTGATGGGGAAGTTCTACTAGTTGCCGAGACAAAACATGCAATAGGTTTAAAGAGTAAATCCGGAGTTGAAATTTTAATTCATATTGGTTTGGAAACGGTAGCGCTCAATGGAGAAGGATTCGATCTTAAAGTAAACCAAGGCGATCAAGTCAAAAAAGGGGACTCTTTAATTTCTTTTGACTTGGAGTTGATAAAGGAAAAAGCATCAAGTACCATCACTCCAGTTATTATTACTAATGGAAATGAATTTGAGTTAGATCATACAACAGCCAAGTCTTCGGCCATTTTAGGAGAAACTAAATTGTTCCAAGTATCTCAAGTGGGTCAAGAGAAAAAGGCTGAAAAGAAAACAAAGGACAGTTCCGTACCATACGGAAAAGAAGCAAAAGAAATTGTAGCTGCAATTGGCGGCGAAGAAAATGTAGATATGGCAACACACTGTGTCACTAGATTACGGTTTGCTTTAAATGATGAAAAGAAGGTAGATGTAGATGCATTAGAAAGCATCGACATTGTGAAAGGGTCCTTTTCAACAAATGGGCAATTCCAAGTCATTATTGGGCAAGGAACCGTTGATAAAGTATATAAGGCAATGGTACAAGAAACAGGATTTCAGAGGCCTCAAAGGATGAAGTGAAGCAAGCTGGTGCAGAGAAACATCAAAATATACTTCAGCGAGGAATCAAAATTTTAGCTGATATTTTCATTCCGATATTACCTGCTATTGTTATGGCAGGTCTATTAATGGGGATAAACAATGTTTTAGTTCATCCTATATTTACAGAACAATCGATTATTGAAATGTATCCGCAGTGGGCTGGAATAGCAGATATGATTAATATCATTGCTAATACGGCGTTCACATTTTTACCGGCTCTTATTGGTTGGTCAGCCGTGAAGCGGTTTGGTGGAAGTGAATTATTAGGAATAGTATTAGGCTTAATTCTTGTACATCCTGATTTGATGAATGCTTGGGGTTATGGTGCTGCCGCAGCGGAAGGCGATATCCCTTCATGGAATCTATTTGGACTAGAAATTGAAAAGGTGGGGTATCAAGGTCAAGTATTACCTGTTTTAGTTGCATCATGGGTCTTAGCCAAAATTGAAGTCTTTTTAAGGAAACGTGTTATCGATTCCTTGCATTTATTAGTTGTTGCTCCACTAGCTTTATTAATTACTGGTATTCTTGCATTTATATTAATTGGACCAATCACGTTCACCATTGGAAGCTGGATTACAACTGCAGTCGTTTCTGTTTTTGATATGGCACCGGTAGTAGGAGGATTATTGTATGGAGCATTATATGCACCGCTTGTTATTACTGGGATGCATCATACATTCCTTGCTGTTGATTTGCAATTAATCGGAACAATTGGCGGTACATTCCTATGGCCAATCTTGGCACTATCTAATATTGCCCAAGGATCAAGTGTATTTGGCATTATGTTAGCTACGAAGGATGAAAAATTAAAAGGTTTAGCGGGAACTTCTGGTTTGTCTGCTTGGCTAGGAGTAACGGAACCAGCGATGTTTGGTGTGAATCTTCGTTATAGGTACCCATTCTATGCGGCGGTAATTGGTACGGCCATCGCGGGAGCATTTATTTCTTTTGGAAAGGTAAAAGCCTTCTCTGTTGGTATTGGCGGTATACCTGCACCATTATCTATTTTTCCGGAAAGTTGGATTTCCTTCTTAATTGGTATGGTTATCGTTATCGTTGTACCTTTTCTTATTACATTCATCATTGCTAAACGAAAACTACGCTAAGAGGAGGAATATGCATGAATGAAACTTGGTGGAAAAAAGCAGTTGTCTATCAAATCTATCCAAAAAGCTTTCGTGACACGACAGGGAGCGGAACGGGAGATATTCAAGGAATTATAGAGAAACTAGATTATTTACATCATTTAGGGGTTGATGTACTATGGTTAACCCCTATTTATAAGTCACCACACAATGATAATGGATACGATATAAGTGATTATTATTCCATTGATCCGACCTATGGCACGATGGAGGACTTTGAGGAATTACTAACGGAAACCCATAAGCGCGGAATGAAATTAATTATGGATTTAGTTATTAATCATACATCGACAGAACATGAGTGGTTTAAACAGGCGATATCCTCTAAAGATAATGAGTACAGGGATTATTACATTTGGAAGGATCCAGTTGATGGAAAAGTACCAAACAATTGGGAATCTAAATTTGGAGGGCCTGCTTGGCAGTATGATGAGAAATCAGGACAGTACTATCTGCATCTATTTGATGTAACTCAAGCAGATTTAAATTGGGAAAATGAGAATGTAAGAAAACAACTAGTGGAAATGATTCAGTTTTGGGCGGAGAAAGGAATTGATGGATTCCGATTAGATGTTATTAATTTAATATCTAAAGATCAAGATTTTCCAAATGACTATTCAGGGGATGGTAGAAGGTTTTACACGGATGGTCCGCGAGTTCATGAATATTTACATGAAGTAAATCAAGCTGTTTTTTCACCATATGATATGATGACCGTTGGAGAGATGTCCTCCACTACATTGGAAAATTGTGTTTTGTATACAAATCCAGAACGGAAAGAATTAGACATGACATTTCAATTTCATCATTTAAAGGTCGACTATCCAGGCGGGGATAAGTGGACAAATGCACCATTCGACTTTATCGAATTGAAGCAAATTCTCTCTAAATGGCAAGTTGGAATGCATGAGGGTGGTGGATGGAATGCATTATTTTGGTGTAACCATGATCAACCACGAGCGGTTTCCAGATTTGGTGATGACGAGAAATACCATAATGAATCAGCGAAAATGTTAGCTACTACTTTGCATATGATGCAAGGCACACCTTATATTTATCAAGGAGAAGAGTTTGGCATGACAAATCCGAACTTTACCTCTATTGAAGAATATCGTGATGTGGAATCTTTAAATGCTTATAAGACCTTGAAAGAAGAAGGAAAGTCAGAAAAGGAAATTTTAGCAATACTAAAGCAAAAGTCACGTGACAATGGAAGAACTCCAATGCAATGGTCTGATGAAAAACATGCCGGCTTTTCGCAAGGTAACCCATGGATCAACGTAGCCGAAAATTACCAAGACATTAATGCCGACAAAGCACTTAAAGATAAAGACTCTATTTTTTATCATTATCAAAAATTAATCGACTTAAGGAAAAAATATGATATTATAACGTATGGTGACTACCAACTGATGATGGAAGATCACCCAGAAGTTTTCGCATACACACGAAATTGGAAAAATGAGAAGCTAGTAGTGTTAAGTAATTTTTATGGAAATGAAATAGAAATCGACGTACCATTGAAAGATGATGCTGGAGTACTTATTTCCAATTATTCCGATGTAAAAAGAAATATATTAAGACCTTATGAGTCGGTTGTATTTTATATGAAATAATTAGAATGATTCTTCCTTTTCTAATGAAGGAGGAATCTTTTTAAATAAGGAAAGATAGAGGGATAGATATGTCTAGAAAAAAGTATTTAGTCATTTATCATGATCTTGTGGATAAAATTCAAACAAATGTTTGGCCTAAAAATTCCTTATTACCATCCGAACATGATTTGTCCGAAATGTATCAGACATCTCGCGAAACGATACGGAAGGCGTTGAATTTATTGGCTCAGAATGGCTATATTCAAAAAGTCCAAGGAAAGGGTTCTGTAGTTATTGATTTTGATACATTTTCCTTCCCAGTTTCCGGGATTGTCAGCTACAAGGAATTGGTGGAAGAATTAGGTTTATCAAGCAAAACAATAGTGAGTCAGCTAGGCTATACGGAAGCGATGGATATTCGATACAAATTAGATGTCTCAGCCAAAGATAAAGTATGGGGCGTTACCCGAGTACGTGAAATCTCAAGTGAAAAGGTAATAATCGATAAGGACTTTTTTAATGAAAAATATGTTCCACTCCTATCGAAGGAGACTTGTGAGGATTCCATTTACCACTATATTGAAAAAGAACTTGGTTTAACGATTAGCTATGCCCAAAAGGAAATTGTAGTGGAAAATCCAACGGAAGGGGATAGAGAATTACTTGACTTAGAGGGCTTTTCTAATGTTGTGGTAATCCGAAGTCTAGTGTATCTTGATGATTCGAGTTTATTTCAATATACGGAATCAAGACACCGACCTGACAAATTCCGATTTGTTGAATTTGCGAGGAGAGTGAGAAGGTAACTGGATGGTGCCTATGTTTGGAACTTTGTCACGGACATTTTAGTTTGAGGAGAACACATTCGCCTTATGAGTGCCCGAACGAGAACGGTGCTGATATCACGGAAGCGAGTGCTGATATCACGGAAGCGAGTGCTGATAACTTGGAGATGAGTGCTGATAACTTGGAGATGAGTGCTGATATCCTGAGGCTGAGTGCTAATATTTCGTGGGTGAGCTTTTAAGCCCCCTTAATCCATTGGACACGTAAATATATAAAAAGTACAATACTTTTAATCGTGTACCACTTGGGAA
>NZ_JBHTKV010000026.1:0-36988 GCF_042678465.1 Oceanobacillus caeni
AGAGGGTTAGCTTGGTCAAATTCGTCAGCTACCAAAAGTGGCGATTACCCAAGAAGCCCCCACTTCAAGCAACCCGTGAGGGTGGTAAGAGGGGGTAGTTCACTTATTAAACTATAGCAAAAACAAACTAGAATAGATAGGGGGTTATAAGGATGGGTAAAAAAATTTACTATTGACAAATGGTACTAGCAGTTTTACAATTTACTATTATTAAGAAACAGTTTCTAGTTTTTAAGATAATTTAATAATTAGCTAGCTATGAATGCTATGGGTCACACTATAGCGGGAGCAGCTTCTGGAGAGACCGCTTGGTTAGCGGCGCCGAAGGGTTCACAATCTCAGGCAAAAGGACAGAAGAGTAATAAATATGTATTTGTTAAGCTAACGATTGCTAGCGTAACAAATGGTATTTACTATTCTTATGACCACGAGATTGGAGGACTTCCAATCTCTTTTTTTAATGTTCTTTTATCTGCTCCTTATTTCACAATGAAAGGCTAAACAAATTTTTTGGGAGGAGATATCATTGGCACAACAAGGATTAAAGAAGGATTTAGCAAGTCGGCATGTACAATTAATTGCCATTGGCGGTACGATTGGTACAGGGTTGTTTTTAGGATCAGGTAAAGCCATCCAACTTGCAGGTCCATCTATTATATTTGCATATTTAATCGTAGGAATGGCACTCTTTTTTGTAATGAGGGCACTTGGGGAGCTTCTGTTGTCAAATTCTGGTTATCAATCACTTACAGATATTGCTCAGGATTACCTAGGACCTCGGATAGCGTTCGTAACTGGTTGGACGTATTGGTTTTGTTGGATTATGACGGCTATGGCTGATATCATTGCAGTCGGTGTCTACGTAAGGTACTGGTTTGATATTCCACAATGGATACCTGCTGTCGTATGTTTGGTCATTTTATTAGGATTGAACTTACTTACTGTAAAACTTTTTGGGGAATTGGAGTTTTGGTTTGCCTTAATCAAGGTTGTTACGATTCTCGCATTGATTGGTATCGGAGTGATCATGCTAGTAATGGGCTCTAAGACAGATGCTGGAATAGTAACGATTCATAATCTGTGGGGGCATGGGGGGCTATTTCCGAATGGAGTTTCAGGTTTCTTACTTTCATTCCAGATGGTTGTGTTTGCCTATGTCGGTGTGGAATTAGTTGGTGTATCTGCAGCAGAGACAGCTAATCCAGAAAAAAATATTCCATCAGCGATTAACAAAATACCATTTAGAATTCTCTTTTTCTATGTGGGTGCACTTATCATTCTATTATCTATTAATCCATGGACGGAACTAAATGCGTCGGAAAGTCCCTTTGTTAAAACGTTCAGCTTAATTGGAATTCCACTTGCTGCTGGAATTATTAACTTTGTCGTATTAACTTCTGCGGCATCTGCTTGTAACAGTGGAATGTTTTCAACGAGTCGAATTCTCTTTAGTCTAAGCAATAATGGACAAGCACCTTCTAAAATGACGAAATTAAATAAAAATCACGTACCAAGTCATGCATTATGGATATCCACCATCGTCGTATCTGTAGGTGCTCTTTTGAGTAAGCTAATTCCGGAGCAGGCTTTTGGAATTGTGACAACCATCAGTGCCATTTGTTTTATTTGGGTTTGGGGTGTGATTTTAGTTTGCCATTTAAGATATAAGAAACAACGTCCTGAGTTACAGGCAAAATCAACATTTAAGGCACCGTTAACGCCGTTTGTTAATTATGCGGTACTAATATTATTTGCAATGGTTCTTATCATTATGCTAGTGGCCAAAGAAACACGGCCAGCCTTATTGTTAACACCTCTATGGTTTATTATTTTATTTACTTTGTACTTATTTAAAGGAAAAAAAGAAAAAGATATAAAATTATCAGCTTAGCAGGGATATAGGGACAGAGTACATTGTCTCGGTCTGTATAAGTAATTTTGGGACAGTGAACCTGTCCTTGTGGTTCTTTTTTTACGGAATAGAAAGGAAGTAAAGCAGAAATTGAAATTATATAGGAGATTAATAGTTCCATTCGGTTTATTACTTGTCTTCGGATTGGCTGGTTGTAATAGTAACGAAACAGTAACAAATGTGGGGAAATTAGAATTTCAACAAGCCTTAAAAATACCGGAACTTCTTGAACCTACCATAGAATCCGATGGCACGAAGCACTTTTCCCTAACGATGGAGCCAGGAACTACAGAGTTTTTTCCAGGTGAAATAACGGATACATGGGGGATTAATGGTTCTTATCTTGGTCCTACTATTAGGGTTTCAAGGGGAGATAAGGTTTCTTTTGATGTAGTAAATAAATTGGGAGAAACATCAACATTGCACTGGCATGGAATGATGCTACCTCCAGCTATGGACGGAGGCCCACATCAGATGATTGAAGCAGGAGAGACGTGGTCCCCTCATTGGACAATTGATCAGCCATCTGCCACTACTTGGTACCATCCTCATTTGCATGGGAAAACAGCGCAACATGTGTATCGGGGGCTTGCAGGAATGTTTATCATCGATGATGAGGATTCTAAGAAACTACCTTCTAATTATGGGGTAGACGATATCCCACTCATCGTACAAGATAAATTGTTTACAAGTGATGGGCAGTTCTCAGAGGATGACGATACACCATACGGTACGCTTGGTGATGAAATACTAGTGAACGGAACATACGCCCCTTCATTTAAAGTGACGACTAGTCAGGTTCGTTTCCGATTGCTAAATGGCTCAAATGCAAGAGCCTATAATTTCGGATTTACAGATGGTCGCTCTTTCCAACTAGTAGCAAATGATGCCGGTCTCTTAAATGAGCCGGTTACATTAGATCGTTTCATGTTAAGTCCAGGAGAACGTGCAGAAATTGTCGTTGCATTTGAGCCAGGAGAGGAAACGATTCTTCGTAGCTATAGCGGTGGCGCTGGTATTGAGAGTGGAGAATTCGACTTGGTGAAAATGGTTGCAGATTCCGAATTAACAGAGACAGCACCAATAAGTGAGCAACCTTCTAGCATAGAGCCAATAGCGGTTCCGGCAGATGCGAAGGTACGTCAATTTAAACTGACGATGGAGAACGAGATTAATGACAAATCGATGGACATGTATCGTGTTGATGAAGTAGTTCCAGCGGGTACTAAGGAAATATGGGAAATTCACAATTTCGGCTCGGAACATAATTTCCATATTCATGATGCAGCATTCCAAGTAATAGATATAAACGATAAAGAGCCCCCAGAGTACGAAAGAGGAAGAAAAGATACCGTGTTTGTCCCTCATGGAGCAACTGTTAGAATAGCGGTGGAATTTGGGAACTATACGGATCTTAATTACCCGCTTATGTATCATTGTCATCTATTAAAGCATGAAGATGAAGGAATGATGGGGCAATTTTTACTTGTAGAACCCGGAACAGAATCACAAGCACCAACTGAACTTCGCGATGATGGAGTGGAACATCCACATAATGGTCATTAAGTTTTGAAAAATGGTAAATAAAACTTAAGAAAAAAGGCCGCCAATGACAATATGTTATCATTGGCGGCCTTAAATAAATTTACTCCGCACCACGATTTTTATCAAATTCGCCATTACTACCCTTTTCAAGTTCCATATTTGTTTCTTGAGGGTTTTCGTTATGTGCGCCCTGTTCTTTATCTCTTATATGATCCTCGTTAATTTCATCTGTGTTTGTCTCATCATCATATTTGACGGGTCGATAATCTACATTTTCCGGGTCATTTGTTTCCTGTTCTTGGTTATTGTCTTCATTCATATTACAGCCTGCTAAAAAGGCTAAAGATAGAATGCCGCTAGAAGCTTTTTCCATTTACTTATCATTTTTATCATCCTTTTACTATAAAAATTGATTGATATGCTTAATTTGTGCAAGAAACAAAATTTTAGTCATAAAAGGAAGGATTATCCCGACATTTGGATTAGTTGCCTGGGTCTGATCTGTTTTCACTTCTGTTTCTGGCTCATTGTTTCCAACAAGTAAGCCACCAAGCGCCCCACCAACAACAAGGCCCCCAACGGTTAAACCAGAGTTTTTCAAAAAGTTTATCCTGGAATTGTTTGTTTCTTCTAATTTATCTTTATCCTTGTCTGACATGAAAAACCCTCCTGCTTCATAATTAGAAAAACAAAGGTATTGGGTTTTACCTTATTTAGATTGGTAAACTTTTGAGTAAAAACTAAATAAAAGGCATAGGTATTGCATTTTCCAAACAGTCTAGCCAATTTAAAATAAACATTTAATCTAAGAATTTTTAAGTGTTATGGGGAAAGATACCTTGTCTAAATAAATAAAGCACATAGCTACAAGGAGTGAACCTACTCTCTGTAGTTATGCGCTTTCGTACCGAAGGTTTTGTTTTCTTAAGAAAAGTGGAAGGGTGAATTTGTCCACCAGTATTAAATTTGAATGGTACCGATAAGTATAGCAATTGTTAGTAAGACAAGACTAAGACCCCACATCCAAAGCAGGGAGTAGCGTAAATGGCGTCCCATTTCTAATCCTGACAACCCTAGTGCAAGCCAAACCGCCGGTGCTAAAGGACTGACAAATGTACCGACGATATTTCCAATAATCATGGAATATGCTGTCGATAAGGAGTCTACACCAAAACCTGTTGCAATTTGTTCTACGACAGGGAATAAAGCAAAGTAATAGGCATCCGTACTTAATAATAAATCAAATGGAACTCCCAAAATACCAATAATGATATGCAAGTAAGGTGCAATTACTCCAGGAAGGACACTAACTACATCATTTGCTATGGCTGTTAGCATTCCTGTTCCGTTAAGAATTCCTAAGAATAAGCCTGCTGCAAGAATGATGGACGCCATTGTTAGCGCACTTGGAGCATGAGCTTGAATTCTTGCCATTTGATCTTTAACATTAGGGAAATTAATTAGTAATGCAATACTGACCCCTATCATAAACGCTAATCCTGCCGGGATAATGCCTGATACGAGTACACCAATAACAGCTAAAGCAAGTATAGCATTTACCCAAAGTAATTTTGGTCGAGTTAAATTTCCTTCTTCCGTAGGGGCATTTGAATTATCCGTGTAAGGATCAGATTCTACTTGTTCGGTGGCTGCCGCAACTTCTAAGGATCCATAATTCTTAATGATTCGACGTTGTTCTCTCATCCCAAGTAAAACAGCTAAAACTATCATTAGAACAACACCAATCAATTGAATTGGTATAAGTGGCCTCCATAAATCGGTTACATCTATACCAAGAACAGAAGCGGTTCTGCCTAATGGCCCTGCCCAAGGGAGCATATTCATAATACTTGCAGCTCCAGCTACTAATAAAAGCAGTAGATATGGATTCATTTTTAAACGTTTATATACTGGTAGAAGTGCTGGAACCGTTATTAAAAAAGTAGAGGCTCCGGATCCATCTAATTGAGCAACTACCGCAATAAGAACAGTTACTACACTAACTATGACCACATTCCCTTTTGAAAGGGCGACCATTTTATTAATCATCGGGTCAAATAGACCAACATCCTGCATAATTCCAAAGAAAATAATGGCAAATATAAACATGACGGCGACAGAGATTACAGATGCTACGCCATCCTCAAAAAAGGTGCCAACTTCAGAAAATGTAAACCCAGCTATAAGGGCCCCTATAATTGGTGGTAAAACCATCGCAACAATTGGAGTTACTTTACCACTAATAAGCAAAGCTACAATAACTAAAATAATAATAAAACCAATCAAACTAAGACTCATATTGTCTCCCCCTTCTGATAATCCCTACTTATAACATAATTAGCATCTACATTGAATGCGTTTACAAGTTACACGGACAAGAACTATCTCCTAAAAGTTTAGATTAATATGAAAATAACACAAGTTTAGGAAGGAGGTAAATAATTTATCCATAAGTAGAATAAACTATATATTACTCATTTTGTTCATAAGTTTCACGGAGAATATATCTGCGTTCTGGTCTTCCAACACTTCCATAAATAAGTTTTGTTTCAATCTTATTTATGGAAACCAAATACTCTAAATACCTTCGTGCAGTGGAACGACTTGTCCCAATTTGCTTACTGAGCTCTACAGCAGTTATTCCTTCTATGTTTTTTTCCTTAAATAAACGATTAATCTCATTTAATGTAATAGAATCAATTCCTTTTGGTAGATTTGTTGTCGTTATCGTGGCAGAATTAGGTAATTCCTGAAAACCTATAATCCGATCAATCTCCTTCTGACTCAATTCTTTGTTTAATTCTAATTGTTGTCGGAAATCTTTATACCTTAATAGTGTTTGCTCAAAGCGTATGTTATCAAAAGGTTTAACTATAAAGTCAAAAATCCCACCACGAAACGTCTCCTGAATGGTTTCTACTTCCTTTGCTGCTGTAACAACTATAATATCAATTTCATGATACGTTTTACGAATTTCCCAAAAGAGGTTAACACCCTCCACATCAGGTATGTAAATATCCAATAAAATTAAATCAGGTAAACATTTTGTGTTTTTAAGAAAATGTAACGCATCTTTTCCACTATTAACCGTATCCATGACTTTAAATCCATTTACTTTTTCAACATATTGCCGATGAATTTCAGCTACTCTAAAATCATCCTCCACGATGAGTACAGAAAAATTTTGACTCATTTGTTTATCCCCCTAGTTCCTTTGGTATGCTAATGATAAAATAAGCTCCCCCTAATTCCGCTTCTTCTAAAATAATCTCCCCACCTACGGCATATACCGCTTGCTTGGACAATGCTAATCCTGTACCATGATGTACTCCCGGTTTAGTTGAGAATCCTTGTTCAAATAAGTGGGGAATATCCTTTTGTTCAACCCCTGCTCCAGAGTCTTCTATTTCAAATACAACTTCTTTTCCGATATCTGTAAAGAAAATAGATACTTTGCGTTCTTTCTCCATATTATTCTTCACTGCTTCGAATGCGTTCTCAATGATGTTGCCTAAAGAAGTTAAGATGGCATCCTGTTGAGCTTCCGAAAGTTTATATGTTAGCTGACTGTAAGGATTAATCGATAAAGTAACTCCAAGCTCAAGTGCTTGGTTGGATTTCCCCAGTAATAAAGCATGTATCAATGGATCAGTTACATTCTCTGTTAAAAATTTCAATCTTTCACTTTGCAGGTTATTTTCCTTTTTAATAAAATGTATGGCTTCTTTTATTTTATTGTTTAACAATAAGCCAAGTATAATATGCAGTTTATTAGAATGTTCATGTGTTTGTGCTCTTTGTGCGTTTGCATATTGCTTAATACGAGATAATTCTTCGGTTATTTTTTGTAGTTCGCTTTTTTTACGAAAAGTAATGACCGCTCCCGTAATAACATTTTCCGAATACACGGGTGTTTGGTTTACTAATACGACTTGGTCACCAAGAACCATTTCCCTATCATGAAATATCTCTCCCCTAGAATCAGTAATTGCTGGTAAGATTTGCTCGATTGAAGTCTTTTTATAATCATAATCTTGTTTGCATTGGAGAATTTGCATTGCGGCTGAATTGATGGTTGTGATGAATCCGTTATGATCAATCGCAATAATTCCCTCATGTGTGGACTGTAAAATAGCTTCATTCTGCAAATACAAATGAGAAATTTCCTCTGGTTCCATATTATACAATAATTTTTTAATATGATAGGAAATAATAATAGCGCCTATAATTCCAATTAGAACAATAATGCCTAATGTATACCAAATGGACTTACTCTGATTGGTAATAATATCTTGAATACTATCATTTAGAAAACCGACAGATACGACACCTATAATCTCTTGATTAGCGTATATTGGTGCCTTTCCCCGAATAGATAAACCAAGCGACCCCTCTTTTTTGGATATGTATGATTGGCCATGTAACAAAGCCCGATCATTGTCTCCCCCGACCATTTTCTTGCCAATTTTATTAGCATCTGGATGTGAATACCTTGTCCCGTTCCTATTGCCTACAACAATAAATTCAGCACCAACTTCTTCTTGTATAGGAGTGACAATATCCTGAATAACAAGTGAGGGATCCTCTAAAGAAAAGGCATTTTTTATCTCCGGAATATTTGCTATACTTTGAGCAACGCTTAGTGCTCTTTTGCCCATTTGATCTTCAATCGTTTTTGATAGGAAATGATGTAGAAATAAGGCAAAAGTAATACATATTCCGACAAGTAATAAGCTTATTAGCGTTATCATTTTCAACTTTAAATTAAACTTTACTTTCGGGTATATGCCAATTTTCCTTATATTTCGCTTCGTATTCGCCATATATGGATGACACCTCAAATTTTGAATGAATATATATCTATTATAGCAATTCAGGTGTCATCGGGATAGATTCCATTCCTACTAGCTGAAAAAAATTAAAGAAGATGACTTCTGGAAGTCATCTTTCTTTAACTTCTTTGAAAGGTAATGGTAATATTATAAGGTAATTCCATTTTAGACATTTTAGCACCCTATTTTACATGTTATTCATAATAATGGGGAAGATAAAAAAACGTAAATTAGGAATGTATATTGGAGGATATAGCATGTTCAAAAAAGCGCCTGATAAGTTTTTACTTTATTTAGTGGATTTTGCTAAACATCTAGACAACACAGTGGAGTACTTTGTAGAGTATAAAGTAAAGGATGCAGAAACACTTAAGGAGTTTGCAGAAAAAATCAAAGAGTACGAATCGATTGCAGATGATAAGGTACATACAATCATCAAAGATTTAAATGAAACTTTTATTACACCAATTGAAAGGGAAGATATCCTTCAATTAACGATGAATTTGGATGATATTGTTGATGGAATGGAGGAATTCACCGCTTATATGGAGATTTTTCAAATTTTATCATCCAATGAATTTATGAATAGATTTACCGATTTTATTCATAAATGTTCCAAGGAAATAGTAATCTCCATAGACTTATTAGCAAATGGACGGTTAAAAGATTTGGAAAGCCATGCGATTCAGATCAAGGATTATGAGAGTAAATGTGACAGTTTATATCATGACTCGCTAAAAGATCTTTTCCAAAATGAAAAGGACCCAATTAAGGTCATTCAATATAAAGAAATTTACGATACGTTGGAGGATATTGCTGATTATTGTCAGGATGTTGCAAGTACACTTCAAAGTATTATGATGAAAAACGCGTAATGAGGGATAACCAATGGAATTAGTCATCATATTAATAGTTATATCTGCATTAGTATTTGATTTTATCAATGGTTTCCATGATACTGCTAACGCCATTGCAACATCTGTATCAACAAGAGCATTGTCGCCAAGAAGGGCAATTATCCTTGCTGCTGTCATGAACTTTGTAGGTGCGTTAACGTTTACAGGTGTTGCACAGACGATTACAAGTGGAATTGCGAATCCTTTCGAGTTAGAAAACGGCCTAACTGTCATTCTGGGTGCTTTATTTGCTGCGATTGCTTGGAATTTAATTACTTGGTATTTTGGAATTCCGAGTAGTTCATCCCATGCCATTATTGGAGCAATTACTGGTGCTGTGATTGTTGCAGCTGGTCTTCAAGCTGTTCATTTCGGTGGATTTTTATCTATTTTAGAGGGACTTCTTCTTTCACCGATTATCGCATTTGTTGTTGGTTACTTAATTTATGCCATTATTAAAGTTCTTTTTAAAAATGCTAATCTTGCCAAGACAAATAAACAGTTCCGTAGCGTACAAATATTAACCGCAGCCGTTCAATCCTATGCACATGGGACAAATGATGCCCAGAAATCAATGGGGATTATCACGATGGCATTGATTGTCGGTGGTTTACATGATACAACAGATGTCCCTTTCTGGGTTCAACTTTCTTGTGCCACGGCAATGGCGCTTGGAACATCAGTTGGTGGTTGGAGAATTATTAAGACTGTCGGCGGTAAAATTATGAAAATACGCCCAGTGAATGGGGTGGCAGCTGATTTGACAGGAGCTGCTGTCATTTTTGGAGCAACATTAATTCATTTACCAGTAAGTACCACCCATGTTATTTCTTCTGCGATTCTAGGTGTTGGATCATCCCATCGAGTAAAAGGAGTAAACTGGGGAATAGCTAAGCGGATGGTTATTACTTGGGTTATTACACTTCCAATCTCTGCAATGTTAGGTGGATTATTCTGCTTAATTCTTAATTTGTTTCTTACTTAATCAAAACGACCCCAAGCATATGCTTGGGGTCCTTTTTAGCTCTTCGTCCGGCTGAATGCCTATTTTTTTATTTCGTATAATTATCAAAATATCCTTGAATAAAGATGATTGGTGTTCCTTTATCTCCGCTTCCGGAAGTTAAATCAGACAGGGAACCAATTAGATCAGTTAGTTTTCTAGGTGTTGTTCCTTGTGCTTCCATGGCACCAACAAGGTCTTCTTCTTTATTATTAATAAACTCAGAAATAGCCTTTTGTAATTCTTCCCCTTTAAGATCAGAGAAGTTATTATCAGCTAGATATTTTAATTTCACTTCATTTGGTGTTCCATCGAGTCCAGATGTGAAAGCTGGTGATACGACAGGGTCAGCCAGTTCCCATATTTTGCCTACAGGATCCTTGAATGCTCCGTCTCCGTATACCATTACTTCTACGTTTTTACCGGTTTTTTCTTGAAGCATTCTTTGAATCCCATCAACAACCGGTTGACAATCACGTGGGAAAAGTTTTACACGGTCCTCAGATGCTTTATTTGATCCAAGTAAACCATACTCCTCATTATAGCCGCTTCCATCAATAGATTCTGTTAGGATATTATCAAGGCTATATATCTTTTCTCCGCCATTATCTTTAAGGATTCTCTTCGTTCTCAATCTAGTATGAATGTCACAAGCTAATACGCTTGTCGTATATTCTAATATAGATTTTGGATTGTTAGAGAAAATGACTTCACATTCGATTCCATATTCTTCAACAATTGATTTGTAATAGTCGATATAATCTACGCCAGTAAACGTGTGTTTGTTTTCTCCAAAAAGCTCGCGGAATTGTTTCTCTGTTAAAACATCTGTCCAAGGATTAACTCCCTTTTCATCAAGTTGGTCAATATCGACTAAATGGTTACCAACTTCATCAGATGGATAGCTCAACATGAGTACGATTTTCTTCGCACCTTTTGCAATTCCCCTTAGGTTAGTAGCAAAACGGTTACGACTTAAAATGGGGAAAATAACCCCAATTGTATCATCACCAAATTTGGATTGGACGTCTTTAGCGATATGGTCAATTGTTGCGTAGTTACCTTGAGCACGAGCAACAATGGATTCTGTTACTGTTACGATATCTTTATCTTGAATAGAAAAACCTTCTACTTCAGAAGCTTTTAATACACTATCTACAACAATTTCTTCTATTTGATCCCCTTGGTTAATAATAGGGCAACGTAAACCTCTAACAATAGTTCCAACTACTCTTTCCATTTGAATCGCTCCTTAAAAAGTAAGTTCATAACCTCTGTTTCCACTATACATTTTTTAAGAATATAAGTAAAATTAATATATATAATAGTAGATATAAGAGGTGGTTATATGGTGAGTAAATTAGACTTATACAAAGTCTTCTGGATGGTAGGTAGGGAAAAAAGTTTTTCCAAAGCGGCAAAAAAGTTATATACTACTCAGCCGGCCGTAAGCCAGTCCATCATGCAATTGGAGAGGGAATTAGGAACCCGTTTATTTAATAGAACTGCAAAAGGGGTTTCTTTAACAGATGAAGGGAGCCTTCTATTTGAGTATGTCCATTCATCCCTTAATCTAATCGATACGGGTGAGCAAAAAATATTAGAAATTAAAAATTTAACGGCCGGTGAATTAAAGATAGGGGTAGGTGACACCATTTCTAGACACTTCTTACTGCCCTATTTAGAAACGTTTCATAATAACTACCCTAAGATAAAATTTAAAATACTAAATGGAACAACCTTTGAAATATTATCCTTTTTAAAATCCGGGGAGGTAGATATTGCAGTTTGTAATCTTCCAGTGGATAATCAATCGTTTGAAGTAATTCCTTACATTGATATTCATGATACATTTGTTTGTGGAGAGAAGTATAAGAGCATCCTTTCCAAACCATTAGATTTAGAGGACCTAGCAAAGCTTCCCTTAATTTTTCTTGAGCCTAGTTCTAATTCTAGGAAATATGTGGAGGATTATCTTTTATCAAAAGGGTTTAAACTTTCCCCAGAGTTTGAATTAGGTTCTCATGACTTGTTATTAGATTTTGCGAAAATTAATTTAGGATTAGCTTGTGTAACCAGAGAGTTTTCGCTCGATTATTTAAATAGAGGATTCGTATATGAAGTACAATTGAAAGAAGAAATACCGAAGAGAAGTATTGGGGTATGTTACTTAAAAAGTGTCTCTCTTTCACCTGCAGCAGCCAAATTTGTGGAACTAATCGGAGAAAGGAGATTGTGAATTTTAGGGGGAATGGGTAAATTTCCGATAATTCTGTGTTAGACTATTTGTATCATAGAAGTATTAATTTGGGGGATTTTTAATGAATGTAAAAGAAGTACAAAATGACTTAATGCAACGAACAAAAAAAGGGGTAACCATGTTTTATGTTGGAAGCCTTTATTGGTTTCTAATGGGAATTTTAGGTCTTTTCGATATGCATATTAACCTGTTAGGATTAATTTATTTAATAGGTATTGGAACGCTATTTCCATTAGGTATCTTAGTCTCGAATCTGCTTAAGATCGATTTTATTGCAAAGGGTAATGAGTTATCGAACTTTGCCGGTGTAATTGGAGGAATGCAACTATTTTTTGCTCCGATTTTAATCATCATTTATATGGAGAAAATTGAGTGGTTACCATTTTTTATTGCTGTCTTGACTGGTGCTCATTTCCTTCCATTTAGCGTTCTTTATAAAAGTAAAGGATTTATATTTCAATCCATGGCGGTTGTATTGTTTTCTTCTATTGTCGGATTTGTTTTTATGGATTACGTTTATAAAATTTTACCTTTTGGCTTAGGAATCATATATTTAATAACTATTATTTTACTTCTGAACGAAAATAAAAAACTGACTCTTGAATTAGAAGGACAATTGAACAAAGAGATGCAAATTTAAAGAAACAAATTTTTACAAAAAACGAGATGTATTTCCCGGGGAATATTTTAATTTGCCATATAATATGGAGAAGTTTGTCGTAATTTTGGTGGAGCGTTTGTCTGCCACTTTTAGGAAAACTTTACCTAAATTAAAAGGTTTAAGTTGGAGAGAATAGTCATTAGACCCATGTTAAGTCTATTTGTATTGGCAAAAAATTACGTATAGTTTTAAAAGTGAAAGTAAACATCTAAAGTAAATTATGGTAAAATAGTGGAATGAACTAAATGTAATATTTTCGCAAATTATATTTTGTCAATTTTGTTTCATTACATATTTTTAGCGAAATTTAAATTATTTAAATTGGGGGGAATATACTATGGTTATTGGTCTTGTTATCATATTATTACTAGTTTTATTTTTACCATTTCTAGTAAAACCCATTGAAGAGAATTTAGAACCTTTCTTATTTGTTATGGGTTTGTTGGCAGCAATTGTAAGTGGAGTGCTTAACAAGGAATTATGGTTCGACGCCTTGAAGGATCCAATATTCATTACATTAGCTGTACTCATCGCTGGATTACTATTTAAATGGATGAAGGGCCCTATTGAAAAGTCCATATTAAGTATTAGTCAGAAAATGAACATCCGCTTATTTTTGGCTTTAATCATTATTATTTTAGGATTGTTATCTAGTGTGATTACTGCAATAATTGCTGCAATCGTGTTAGTATCCATTGTAAGTACATTGAAGCTAGATAGAAAGACAGAAATCCGTGCTGTTATTTTAGCTTGCTTTTCTATCGGATTGGGTGCTGTGTTAACCCCAATTGGTGAGCCGTTATCAACCATTGCTACAAATAAATTAAACGAAGAGTTCTTCTATTTATTTAACTTAATCGGTTTAGAGGTTATCTTTGCTGTAGTTGCGATTGGTATTATTGCATTCTTTACATTAAAACCAGGTAAAAGTGACAGTAGCTTAGAAGGTAGCAATGAGGCTGAGGGATATCCAGAAATTATCATTCGTTCCATTAAAATATATCTATTTGTTATGGGACTAACACTTCTTGGTGCAGGATTCGAGCCGCTTGTAAATATGTACCTATTACATTTACAGCCGGGCGTACTGTATTGGATCAATATGATTTCCGCTATTCTTGATAATGCTACACTAGCTGCTGCGGAAATTAGCCCATCAATGGATGCCGGTACAATTCGTTTCTTATTATTAGGGCTTATTATTAGTGGAGGAATGCTCATCCCAGGAAATATTCCTAATATTATTTCAGCCAACAAATTAGGAATTACGAGTAAAGAATGGGCGAAGTTTGGAGCTCCTTTTGGTTTAGGTGTAATGGTTTTATTCTTTATCTATCTTTTGATTGTTGGATAAGGGATCCATTTAAGACTTAGCAAATGGACAAGCTTTTATTAATAATTAAATATTGGTTAGGGAGTTATGCTCATGCAGAAAGAAAGCTTTATACTCCCTTGCTACCAAAGAAATCCATCTTGTGAAACAAGGTGGATTTTTAATATGTTTAAAAAGAAATGTTAGACCTCCACACCTTTTGTGAAAAAAAAGACTTGTAAAAAGTGAATGACGGGGGACACTAAGTTACTAGTTAAGGAGGTATTTTACTTGAACATAGCAGATACGATGACCATTATAGCATTTATCTTTAGCGCTTTTATTTTGGCGTCTATCATTGTGATCCTACTCTATTTATTTTTTGTAGATCGAAATCAAAGGCAACATCCGGTTTTACGAAATTATCCAGTTTTGGGACGGGTAAGGTATTTCCTAGAACAGATTGGTCCTGAATTAAGACAATACTTATTTAATAGTGATTTAGAAGGAAAACCATTTAATAGAGATGAATACCAGCATGTTGTAAAGAAAGCGAAATATAAACGTGATGTGATTGGGTTTGGATCTTTAAGGGACTTTGAAAAGCCGGGTTACTATATACGTAATTCAATGTTTCCAAAACTGACAGAGGAAATTAATATGGACGTTGATAGTAAGGTGACAACAAATAGATACTTGCTACTTCAGGAACCTTTATTTATGCACCGAAAGGAAATACTGGAAAGTCATGAATCACCTGCATATTTATTAAAAGATGAAGATGCCATCGTAATTGGTAAGGATTGTGAACAGCCTTTCGTTGTGAAAGGACAAATTGGAATGTCTGCGATGAGCTATGGATCATTGGGGAAAAAAGCAATTACAGCACTCTCTGAAGGACTGGGCATGGCAAAAGGGAGTTGGATGAATACTGGAGAAGGCGGACTATCTGAATACCATCTTAAAGGGAACGTCGATATTATAATGCAAATTGGTCCTGGACTTTTTGGTGTAAGAGATCCGAAAGGGAATTTTAGCTGGGAGGCGTTAAAGGAAAAGGCAAAAGTTCCCCAAATCAAAGCATTTGAATTAAAACTAGGACAAGGTGCCAAAACTCGAGGTGGCCATATTGATGCGGAAAAGGTAACAGAAGAAATAGCAAGAATTCGAATGGTGGAGCCATTTAAGTCGATTGATAGTCCGAATCGCTTTAAAGAGTTTAGTGACTTAGCCTCTTTATTTTCATTTATGGAGGATGTACGAACGACGACAGGAAAGCCTATTGGAATGAAAGTTGTTATTGGTAGTTTCCATGAAGCAGAAGAATTAGCAAAACAAATAAAAGAGACTGGAGTAGGGCCCGATTTTATTACAGTAGATGGTGGAGAGGGAGGAACAGGTGCATCTTATCAGGAATTAGCTGATGGGGTAGGGTTACCTATTAAGTCTGCCTTACCATTAGTCCACAAAGCTTTAGTGGACTACGGGGTAAGGGATAGGGTCAAGATTATTGCCTCTGGTAAACTCATTTCTCCGGATCGCGTAGCTGTTGCTCTAGCCATGGGAGCAGATTTAGTAAATATTGCAAGGGGATTTATGATCACAGTTGGATGCATTCAAGCATTGAAGTGTCATTCCAATGCTTGTCCTGTAGGGGTTGCAACGACAGACCCTGACTTACAAAAGGCCCTTGTCATTGAGGAGAAGAAACATCGAACTGCAAACTATGTAATATCGATGAGAAAAGGGTTATTTCGTATAGCTGCTGCTGCTGGCTTAGATTCACCCGTGAAGTTTAAAGAGGAGCACGTCGTATATAAGGATGAAAAAGGTAAGGTATCGCCTTTGGAAGATAGGATATTCTTGGAATAATTCCCCCAAGGGGTTAGCCGTTTTTCAGTCGAAATAAAAGGATTCCTATATATTTTCTATGTCTCAAGGAGTGAACTGTATGTCTTGTTTTTGCCCAGAGATTTGGCCAGAAGATCCAACGCCAAAGATTCAAAAAGACTGTAAAGAATGCGGGTTGTATGATCAAGGATCACGTATGATTTGGGGAGAAGGAACTCCTAGGGCTCCAATTATGATTGTATTAGATAATCCAGGAGCAAGAGAAAATCGTGAAGGAAGTCCCTTTGTATGTGGAACAAGACAGACTTTGCAAAAGGCGGTCTTTGAAACAGGATTAAAGAAAGAACAGATTTACGTTACTTATATTTTAAAAAGAAAACCTATTCGTGCATATGAGAAGGACAGAACAAGGGCAATCTGCATGCGTCATTTGGAAAATCAACTTGAGGTACAAAAACCGTCTCTAATTTTGTGTTTAGGAAATGTCGCGGTACAGTCATTTTTCCGTAATCAGGAGTTGGATGTAAAAGGATTGAGAGGGAGCTGGTATGAAGTCGGAGGATACCAAACAACAGTTGCTTATCATCCACTTGCCGTTCGACGTAGGCCAAATTTATATCCATTATTTCTGGAGGATATGCAATTCGTTGCAGCGGAGTTGAAGGCTAAAAGATAGATGTTGGGATTCATGGGTTAATAAATAAGCTTATAAAAAGGCTTGCCATATCGAGTCATGGAGAGCCTTTTAAAATTTACGAATATAGTCTTCAATGTCTGCTATTCCTAATTTTAATGTTATTACAATATAATATTAATTTCATCTAAAATTTCAATCTCCTCTTTTATGAACAAATCTTTAATCAATCTTAGGTCTTCCCAAGCGGAAGATCCAAGAATAAATAACCCTTGTAAATCATAAGAAAAACAAAGTGTGGGACTTTTTGCTGCTTCAGAAATCCTTATACTTAGGTCATCTAAACATAGCCCTAAGGCTTCTTCTTCATTTGTAACAGCGTTAAATAAAGAATCCGTTCCTGACTCAGCCCAAATTGGAAAGAATACTTCTAAATCATACATACTCTTTAGTGAAACTTGAAAAACCTGTGTCCCTTGAGTCTTTTTATGCAATCTGTAATGTATATGATTTTCATTAAGTACCTTTTCAACTTCTTCTCCTGATTAGGTTTCTATGAACCCTAATATAGGAAATGAACCGAATGAACCATAAGCAGAATCAATAATTTTACGTGCTAATGGTAGGTATAAGTAGGCTGAACTATTTGTTCGTTCCTCAAAAGAAGTTAATTCAATTAAACTCTTTTGTGGAGTAATAAAACGGAAAGGTAATAAAGATTCAAATGAACCTTTGTTCAACGTATATTGACTTACAGAAACAAACATTTGTGAATTCCCCTTTAGAAATAGCATTTTCCTTTTTGTATTTTACAAATTTTTTAGCAGGGTCGGTAACCTATATACAACTAGAATATCAAGGTAATAACAACTTTTGAAGTTTAACCATCTGGTTGTTTAATTCCGAATGCTGAATTGTTTCCCATAATACTACACTACTATAAAAAGGGTTGAATGAGGTCGGAAATTTTGTTAAGATTAAATTAAATTTAAAAGGCTATGTGTAACTGGCGAACGCGGATTACCGCGAGGGAGCACATAGTTTATAAGCCGTTCGCCTGGGCAGAGGTAAGGGATTTGATCGTTCGCGATAGACCCTTGCCTCTTTATGTTTTTAGATGTTGTTCAAAAAGTCCGGTGAAAATGACACTTCGCATTTCTTCGTTGGCTTGCTTTTCCGCTCCTCACGTATTAGTTGCATACGTTCCGGTACTCAAAGCTACGCCGCCTCGAACTGCTCGGTCCTTTTCATCCTCTTTTTTGAACACGGAATTTTAGTGGGAAAATTTACAAAAGGGAAATTTGACCTACTAATAAGTCCTAGATTGTTGTAAAATATAATTACTTTGTTAATTGTTTTGAGTATTACATTTATTTTCATAGATTTTTTATCAAACATAAAGGTGTGAAGGTAACAATGAATAGAGTCTACAATTTCTCAGCAGGTCCTTCTATGCTTCCATTACAAGTATTAGAAAAGGCTCAAAAGGAACTAGTCAATTACAATAATTCCGGAATGTCCGTAATGGAGTTAAGCCACCGTTCAGGTTGGTTTACTGATATTATCACGGAAGCAGAGCAACTTTTAAGAGAATTAATGGGGATTCCTGAAAATTATAAAGTACTTTTCCTTCAAGGGGGAGCCTCTCAACAGTTTGCGGCAATTCCTATGAATTTATTTGGTGAAAACAAAAAGGCAGATTACGTTAATACAGGTTCATGGTCTAAAAAGGCTATAAAAGAAGCGGAGAAATTTGGTGACATCCGTGTTATTGCTTCTTCAGAGGATAAAAATTTCACCTATATACCAGCTGTAAACAAAGGAATGATTGATCCTGAGGCAGCTTATGTTCATATTACGACAAACAATACAATTGAAGGTACAGCTTTTCGCGAAGTTCCAGATATAGGAAACGTACCATTAGTAGCTGACATGTCTTCTAATATTCTATCTGAAGAAATAGATGTTTCGAAATTTGGTTTAATATATGCTGGGGCTCAAAAGAATATTGGTCCAGCGGGATTAACGGTAGTCATTATCCGTGAAGATCTCATTGGTAAGGCACAAGATAACTGTCCAACCATGTTGGATTTCGAAACACATAGTGAAAGTGGCTCCTTATACAACACCCCTCCAACTTTTGCTATCTATATGGCGAAATTAGTTTTTGAATGGATCAAAGAACTAGGTGGGTTAAAAGAAATAGAAAAAGTGAACCGCGAAAAAGCGGACATTTTATACCGTTGTATTGAAGAGTCTAACATGTTTACTTCTCCTGTTGAAAGAAGTTCAAGATCTATCATGAACATACCTTTTGTTACTCCGTCAAAGGAATTAGACGCTTTGTTCGTGAAAGAGGCAAAAGAAGCAGGGTTAGAAACATTAAAAGGCCATCGTTCTGTTGGTGGAATGAGAGCTAGTATTTATAATGCAATGCCGGTTGAAGGAGTTCAAGCGTTAGTAGAGTTTATGAAGAAATTTGAACAAAAACATCAATAAAGGGCGGGAATATAAATGGCTACAGTAACGATGAGTAAAGTAAAAACGATTAAAACATTAAATCAAATTGCTGAAATAGGTCTGAAGGAATTTGATCCAGAAAAATATACAGTTGATCATGATGTTGAAAGTCCAGATGCGGTTTTAGTTCGTAGTTTTAACATGCATGGCATGGAATTTGACCAAAATTTAAAAGCAATTGCACGCGCAGGAGCTGGGGTTAATAATATCCCAATCGATCAATGTACAGAAAATGGAATTGTTGTGTTTAATACACCTGGCGCGAATGCAAATGCTGTAAAAGAACTTGTGATTACTTCTTTAATGGCGTCTTCTCGTAATCTATTTGAAGGAATCACTTGGGCTAAAACAATTGAAAATAAAGGCGAGGAAATTCCTAAACTTGTAGAAGCGGGTAAAAAGCAATTTGTTGGTAAGGAAATTAAAGGAAAAACATTAGGTGTTATTGGATTAGGTTCTGTTGGTTCTCTTGTAGCGAATGATGTTCTACATTTAGGTATGGATGTTATTGGATATGACCCATTTATCTCAGTCAATACAGCATGGAATTTGTCCCGTAATGTACAACGTGCGATGTCTTTGGAAGAAGTATATGCTAATTCTGACTATATTACGGTTCACGTTCCTTTAACGGATGATACAAAAGGAATGTTCAATAGAGAAGCATTTAAGGTTATGAAAGACGGTGTTCATATTTTAAACTTCTCTCGTGGAGAATTAGTAAATGAGGTAGACATGGAAGCTGCACTTGAAAGTGGAAGAGTAGGAAAATATATTACAGACTTCCCTAATGAAACAGTACTCAAAATGAATAATGTTGTTTCTATCCCACACCTTGGTGCTTCAACTAGTGAATCTGAAGAAAACTGTGCAGTAATGGCAGCTCATCAAGTGAAAGACTTTTTAGAAACAGGAAACATTGTAAATTCTGTTAACTTCCCGAATGCAACGCTTCCTTATACAGGTAGACGACGTGTTGCTGCTTTTCATCATAATGTAAAAAACATGGTTGGTCGAATTACATCCGTGATTTCTGAACATGACTTAAATATCGCTGACATGGTTAACAGAAGTCGTGGAGATTATGCCTATACCATGATTGATATCGATGAAGAAGTTAACGGAGATGTTGTTCCTAGCTTGCTAAAGGCTATCGGTGAAATCGACAATATGGTTACTGTTCGCATCATTTAACTAAGATACTCTAAAAAAACAACCTGTTCCTTTCGTGAGGTACAGGTTGTTTTTAGTTGTTAGGTATTTTTTGCAAATTCTCCATCGACTTCAACGGTTTCAAAAATATTTATAAATGCTTTTGCATCGTGTTTTCTAACAATTTCCTTTACCTTTATGGTTTCATAGCGAGTAACGATGATCATTAAGATTTGTTTTTTCTCTAACGTGTATCCACCATAACCATCTGTAATGGTAATACCGCGATATATAGATTGTAATAGATCCTGACGTATTTGTTCTCCTTTTGTCGTAACAATTTGCATCGTAAGCTTAATGTGGTTCGTGTGAATCGCGTCAATAATTTTACCCGTGATATAGATAGATAATAATGTATATAAAGCAAGATCCCAACCAAAGATAAAGCCTGAGAACAGGACAATAACGCCATTCATTGCAGTTAATAGAAGTCCAACACTTACATTACTAGTTCTTGATATAATAATTGCAATAATATCTAAACCGCCCGATGACCCAGAGTACTTTAATATCAGACCAACACCAATTCCACTAATGACTCCACCGAAAATAGCGGATAGTAATGTGTTCTCCGCTATAGCGTGAACTGGCAATACATATAAAAAGATGGAAAGAGAAATGACGCAAAGAAGCGTATTATAGGTAATTTCCTTGCCTAATTTATAGTAACCAAGAATGATAATAGGTAAGTTTAGTACAAAGTTTAATAACCCAATATCGAATGGAGTGATTAAACCAATTAAAATAGCAATCCCACTAAGTCCACTACTTAAAATTTCATGAGGAACTAAGAAGAAATTAAAGCCAAAGCTAATAATAAATGAACTAATAATAACAATAAAGTATTTCATAAACGATATCTCCTCTTACTCATTTCGGTAAGTTTTCTTACCAAAGCCCCATGGAATGAGTTTCTCTTATTATGACCAGGGGATTCACTTTTTAACAGATAGAAGGGTATAAATTTTCTCACGGTATCATTAATCATGTCAAGCTTTCCTAGTGTAACGAACCTTAACAAAACTGTCCAACTAAAATTGTAACCCATTTAACCTTCTTTATTTTCAATTTGGAAATAAAAAGAACACCTCTTTTATTTAGAGGCATTCTCCATGTTAAGCAATAGGTGTTCCGTTTTTAACCGGCTCGTCAGGTTGTAGGAGGACAACATCGCCTTCTTCTGGTACACCACCAATTACTAAAACTTCTGATTTGAATCCTGCAATTCTCATAGGAGGGAAGTTAACGACACCAACCACTTGTCTGCCTATTAACTTTTCAGCCTCATATCTTTTTGTTATTTGTGCCGATGAGTTCTTGAATCCAACTTCTTCTCCAAAATCAATTTTTAACTTGATTGCGGGTTTACGCGCCTCGGGGAAAGGCTTGGCCTCAACAATTGTACCAATTCTTATGTCTAACTTTTGAAAATCGTCAAACGTTGCCATTTGATTCACCTCATTTTTGTTCTTGCTATTATTTTAGCAATATTTGGTAATTTTTAGTATACAAACTTAAAAGTTTTAAATTCTAGGGTTCAGTCTATATAATGTAACGTATGAATAATAATAAATGATAATAGGAGAGAAACCTTGTGAAAAAAAGAGTCGTAATTACAGGAGTTGGAGCAGTGACTCCACTTGGAAATGATGCTTTTACAACTTGGGATAACATAAAAGCAGGTAAATCAGGTATTGCGGAATCTACATTAATAGATAAGGAGAAGGTAGATGTTAAGATTGCTGGTGAAGTAAAGGATTTTAACCCCAGTGATTTTATGGATAAAAGAGAAGCAAGAAGAATGGGACGCTTTAGTCAGTTTGCTGTTGCAGCAAGCAAAATGGCCATGGATGATGCCGGGATGAAAGTTGGGAAAGACGTAAGTTCGGAAAGAATTGGTGTATGGATCGGCTCTGGGATAGGTGGTCTAGGTGAATTTGAGGCTAACTTCAAAAAGTTCGCAGAAAAAGGCCAACGTAGAGTAAGTCCATTTACTATCCCTATGTTCATACCGGACATGGCTGCTGGAAGGGTTTCTATCGAGCTCGGTACAAAAGGTATGGTGAATTGCTCTGTAACAGCATGTGCCTCAGGGACAAACTCCATTGGTGATGCCTTCCGCGTCATTCAAAACGGTCAAGCGGATGTAATGGTTTCCGGAGGATCGGAGGCATGTATTACGAACATGTCGGTTGCTGGCTTTTCTAATATGACTGCACTTAGTAAAAATTCTGATCCAAACAGTGCCAGTCGGCCTTTTGATAAAAATAGGGATGGATTTGTCATTGCAGAAGGATGCGGAATTCTAGTGTTAGAGGAGTTGGACCATGCTTTATCGCGTGGAGCGACTATATATGCTGAGTTAATTGGATATGGTGCAACAGGTGATGCCTATCATATTACCTCACCAGCACCGGATGGAGAAGGTGCAAAGCGTTCAATGGAAGAGGCTATAAAAGACGCAGGAATCTCACCTGATCAAGTTGATTATATTAATGCTCATGGGACTTCCACTTTTTATAATGATTTATATGAAACAATCGCAATCAAACAATTATTTGGCGAGCATGCCTACGAATTATCTGTAAGCTCAACGAAGTCAATGACAGGTCATCTATTAGGAGGAGCGGGTGGAGTAGAGGCTATTTTCTCTATTCTAGCTATTCGTGACTCTATCATGCCACCAACTATTAACTACGAAACCCCAGATGAAGAACTTGATTTAGACTACGTACCAAATGTAGCTAAAGAAAAGAATCTTAATATAACGTTATCCAATTCATTAGGATTCGGCGGACATAATGCTACCATTGTTTTTAAGAAGTTTGTTCAATAAAAGGAAGAATAGAAATGAATGGTGTATTCGCACCATTCATTTCTATTTTTAATGTTTTTGAAACATACAAATAACTCTTTCACATGTTAAAATAAAATATATAGGTTTGAAGAAGGTGAGACGTTATGAAGGTATGGTTCAAAAAAGTATTAGTAGTTCTGACAACGGTTGCAACATTAGGGATGTACACACCAACGGCATTACTAGAAGTGCAAGCAGACCAGGCAAAAGATAATCTCCCTAATTCAGATCAGAATGAGGATTCTTCTAATACAACGGTTCCCATTCAACAAGAGAAACCTATAGATATACAACGTGAACAAACTTTACATCATCATAAAGAATATTTTATAAATGATATGCTCAATCAAGCGAAAGACCAAACGATGACTAAATTCGGTCCGAGAATGGTTAATAAAGTGGAAGATGAATTTACGAATCAAATTCTCCCTACAATGGAGTCTGTACTTGCAACTCTTGTGGATGACGCGGGAGATGATTATATTCATTATGAAATAACAGAAACTCCATCTAATGGTTATGGGGAAAAAATCTTTCATGTCTATGATCATAGAAAAGGGCAAGATGTTGCTAGATTCGATGTTCGCAGGGAGAATCGCCCCTTAGAAGGATATTTTTTTAATTTCCACTATCATCTAAGTAAAGATGGATTTAATGAACATCATGAAATAGGGGATTTATACTGGGATAAAAACATTCCACCTAAATGGATGGCATAATAACGGAATTATTGCTTTGAACCAATCAATTTATTTCAGTAGATGGTTGAAAGTAGGTATCTAATTTTGATTTAAGAATTAGATGCGTTAAAATATAGTGAAATAGGTTTGGAGGGATTGTAATGAAGGAAATATCTGCTAAAGATTTACAGGAAAAATTAGAAAAAGGTGAAAACCTTCATTTAATAGATGTTCGTGAAGATGATGAAGTAGCGCAAGGAATCATACCTGGAGCACTACATATTCGCCTTAGTGAAATTCCAGAACGTATGAACGAACTGGACAAAGATAAACATTACTACATGATTTGTCGATCAGGCGGACGTAGTGGTCGGGCAACGGAATTCCTTAACGAACAAGGATATCATGTAACGAATATGGCTGGCGGTATGTTGGCTTGGGAAGGCGATGTGCAATAATACATTAGGGCTAAACCTCAAATTACTTGAGGTTTAGCCCTTTTCGTTTTAGGAAAATAGCTCCTTATCCAATTCCTGTAGTAGTTCGCCAATTTTCTTGTCTTGTATCACTTGATCTGCATAGTGGTCTAATTCTGTCTTTTCTTGGTTAACAATGACTAGTTTAGCGCCATGTTCCTTTGCAATAAGAGGAAATTGATTTGCTGGTGTAACACTTAATGAAGATCCTAAAACGATAAATAAATCAGATTTTATTGCCTCTTCCTCAGCAAATCGGAAAGCATCCTGCGGCAACATTTCACCAAAGAGTACTATATTAGGACGCAAAATCCCACCACAGCTACAGTGATATTCCTTGTTTACGTACTCATCACTGTCGTATTCCTTCCCGCAGGATTGGCAACGTAAATGTTGTAAAGAACCATGAAGCTCAGCAACACGTTTACTTCCCGCAAGCTGATGAAAACCATCCACATTTTGTGTAATAATGGATTGTAGCTTTCCCTTTTCCTCCCAATCCGCCAGAATATAATGTCCCTTATGTGGATTGAATTCCTTTACTTTTAATACACGTTCTCTGTAAAAATCAATAAATTCATCCACATTATCGTTCAATGCCTCGGTACTTGCAATTTTACTAGGGTCTTTTTTTCGCCAAAGCCCATTATTGGAGGAGCGGAAATCTGGTAGCCCACTTTCTGTTGACATACCGGCTCCGGTAAATACAACCATATTTTTAGCATTTTGAATCCAAGTTTTTAGCATTTCATTCCCTCCATGATTATTATACTATTCATTATAACAACTAATTCCATTGACATGAAAAAATGAATGTGTTATTACATTTTATAGGGATTATCACTCAAACCTTAAGAGTGCTAATAAAAGATGAAGGAGATGTAACCATGGCAAAACAAGAGTTCAAGGCAGAGTCCAAGAAGTTATTGGATATGGTAATTAATTCCATATACTCCAAACGTGAGGTATTCCTAAGGGAACTTATTTCTAATGCAAGTGATGCAATTGATAAAATCTATTATCGCGCATTAACAGATGATAATATTACTTTTAACCAAAGTGATTACTATATAAAAATTGATGTGAATAAAGATAATCGTACATTAAAAGTAATTGATACAGGTATTGGAATGACGAAGGAAGACCTTGAATCCAACTTAGGAACTATTGCCAGGAGCGGTTCTTTCGATTTTAAAAATGAAAATGAATTAAAAGATGGATATGATATTATCGGTCAGTTTGGTGTAGGATTTTACGCAGCGTTCATGGTTGCTGATAAAGTTACTGTGATAAGTAAAGCGTTAGATAGTGACCAGGCATACGTTTGGGAATCTGCAGGAGCGGATGGTTTTACCATTGAACCTACAGATAAAAAGGACGTTGGTACGGAGATTATCTTATCTGTCAAAGAAAACACAGAAGATGAAAATTATGATGAGTACTTAGAAGAGTATCGTATTAAACAAATTGTAAAAAAATACTCAGACTTTATTCGTTACCCAATTAAAATGGATGTAACGGAAAGTAAACTTAAAGAAGGCACAGAAGATGAGTATGAAGATGTGATAGAGGAACAAACGATTAATTCTATGGTACCAATTTGGAAGAAGAATAAAAGTGAGCTAACAGATGAAGATTATGAAAACTTCTATACAGAAAAGCGTTACGGTTTTGATAAGCCATTAAAACATATTCACCTTAATATTGATGGTACAGTTCGTTATCATGCGATTCTTTATATTCCAGAAAATGCGCCATTTAATTATTATTCAAAGGAATATGAAAAAGGCCTTGAATTATATTCGAATGGTGTACTGATTATGGAGAAGTGTGCAGACCTATTGCCTGATTACTTTAGTTTTGTAAAAGGAATGGTTGACTCCGAAGATCTTTCTCTAAATATTTCTAGAGAAATGCTTCAACATGATCGTCAATTGAAAGTTATTGCAAAGAACATTAACAAGAAGATTAAAAACCAATTATTAAGTATTTTAAGAGATGAACGTGAGAAATACGAGAAATTCTATGAATCCTTTGGTCAACAGTTGAAGTTCGGGGTTTATAGCGACTATGGCATGAACAAAGATGTATTACAGGATTTATTACTATTCTACTCATCGAAAGAGAAGAAACTCGTCACGTTAAAAGAATATGTATCTAGAATGCCGGAAGATCAAAAATACATTTATTATGCTACAGGAGATTCAATTGAGCGAATTGAAAAGCTCCCACAAACAGAAATGGTAGCAGAAAAGGGCTATGAAATCCTATATTTTACAGACGAAATAGATGAATTTGCTATTAAAATGCTCATGAATTATGATGAAAAGGAATTCCGTTCTGTCTCAAGTGGCGATTTAGGAATGGAAGAAGATAATAAAGAAACAAAAGAACTAGAAGAAGAAAACAAAGATTTATTCGATGCGATGAAGGAAATTCTATCTGATAAAGTAAAAGAAGTAAAAGCATCTAAACGACTTAAATCTCATCCTGTCTGCCTAACAGCTCAAGGGGATATTTCCATCGAAATGGAAAAAGTAATTAATGCTATGCCTGATAATCAACAAATTAAGGCAGATAAGGTGTTAGAGATTAATGTAAATCATGATGTTTTTGAGTCCTTGAAGGAAGCTTATGATCATGATAAAGATAAATTAAATTTATACACGAATCTATTATATAATCAAGCACTGTTAATTGAAGGTCTACCTATTCAAGACCCAGTGGATTTTACAAATGATATTTGTAAAGTAATGGTTAAATAGAAGCAAGCCTCTACTTTCCTAGTAGGGGCTCATTTTATTTTACAAGGATATATCCACTTATTTTTCTATTAATCTACTAAAGTATATTTTTTAGAGAAAAGGATATACTTTTAAATAGAACGGGTATTGATTAAGGAGTTTTATTTTATCCCACTTTAAGCTTCTTGGGAAACATAGAAGGTAAGTGGAAGATCAACTGACCGTAAAGGCGATAGGAGCGACTAACCATTAGTGAGGGATGAAGGAAAATCCCCACCTATGGAAGTCTTCTTTATCCCATGATTCTGCCACAATTACATGGTAGGGTATATTTATAGGGCAATATGATCAAGAATATGACAAGTTGTCACATGAATTGGTTGACAAATGACATCGTGTCACTTAAACTTAAATTATACAAAAAGTGACATCGCGTCATAAGGGGAATTTGGAGGAAGTGCATTGCCGAAACAAACGTTTTTTAATTTACCCGAGAAAAAAAGGCAACATTTAATTAATGCCGCGGAAGAAGAGTTTGCAAGGGTTCCTTTGCATGAAGCATCTATAGCCAATATAGTAAAATCTGCCGGTATTCCTCGAGGAAGCTTTTATCAGTATTTTGAAAACAAAGAGGATATATATTTTTATCTACTAAAAGAGGAGACAGATGCTAGGAGAATTAAATTTTTCCAAAAGCTGGAGGAACATGACGGTGATATTATAAACGCTGTGACGGATTTTTATTATGAGTTTTTAGTTGAACTCCCCGATGATAGAGAATTTGACTTCCTAAAAAATGCTCTGCTCCATGTAACACATAAAATTGAAGATGCTTTTACAGCAGCTTTTAAAGGGAAACATGACACAGGATTTTTCAATGAAGTAATTGAAATGATTGATAAGGATCGTTTAAATACTAAAAACGATACGGAAATCTACCATATGTTACAAATTGTCATAGCAGTTGTGTTTCGAAACTTTGTAGAAAAGTTTTCAAAAGAGTTGTCTGATGATGAAGCAATTGAACATTTTACAATTGAAATGAACTTATTAAAGAATGGACTATATAAAAACTAATATATTTAACGAATACTATACTAGAATATTTAGGAAAATGGGGTATGATAAATGACAGTTAAAATATTTGGCGCATCTTGTTCATCGACGAGGAAAGCAAGACAATGGTTTAAAGATCAGGACATTTCATTTGTAGAAAGGAATATTTTAAAGAACCCACTAACTGTAAACGAACTTCAAGGGATATTACGAATGACAGTGGATGGAACAGACGAGATTATTTCTACTCGTTCCAAAATTTATAAAGATTTAAATCTAGATATGGACGCGATTCCACTACAAGAGTTACTTGAATTAATTCATCAATATCCAAGGTTGCTTCGAAGTCCGATAATAATGGATGAAAAGAGACTACAAGTAGGGTATCATGAAGATGATATTCGTCAATTTTTACCTCGAAAAACGAGAGAGTATCAGTGGTTGAAGTGGCGAATGAATAATATCCAATTTGCTGAAGGGTAAAACTACTACGAAAGTGCGTAATGTTCATTAATTAAACCCACTTAGGGGGGAGTCTTATTAAAGTAATAGCTGAGCAATCTTATGTAAAGGTTGAAAGGCAGATAAATAGTGTTGAGATGACTCGGGTTGAACATCAACGTACAATATACCTTTATGATAACCGAATTGTAACGGAACATCGCGAATTTCCAATAAAAGATGTTCTGGATATCTCCTATCGCTTCATTGGTGGGGATGGGGGTCTTCTCTATCTATATACATCTTGTGGAGTGTATTCCTACATCGTAAAGTCATCACCGGAAGATTTTGTTCAAACGTGTAAAGAGCATATTTTAAATTATCCTCATTCTTAAAGGTGGAAGTATAGCTGATATACTTCCACCTTTTGTTCTTCAATCATGATTTCTCTTTCGAAAAAACGTAACAATCAAAGTACCAATCAATACTAGTCCTAAGTAACCAATGAGTGGGTAGAATTGACTTACTAAATCAGTAAAGCCGATAAAGCTTAGAATATATCCTAAAATGAGGAAAATAGTCAAGAGCACTTTAAACCTTCTTGTTCCAACTTTTGCAAAACGTGCAGTTAAAGAGAAAAACATACTAATAGCGGTATTGAATATCATCCCAAAAAGGATAACAGACATGATACTCCCAAGTATTGGGGATATACTATTCACGATGGAAAGCATAGGCATATCGTCCGCTGCTACCGTTTCAATTTTTGAGAAGATGGCTAAATTACTTAAAATGATTAATGCACCGAGACCAAGTCCTCCAACGAGACCACCAAGTGTTGCCGTTTTAATATTTTTTTCTGCTCCACCCATAACTAATGTCATAGAGGCACCTAACGCAATATTAAAAGATACATAATTGATGGTAGAAATAATCCAGTTCGGTAGTGGTGTATATACTTCTCTTGCTATTGGATCAAGATTGGCAAAGGATGTATCAAGTGTAAAAAAGGAGTAAATTGAAATAATGATAATGAATAAAACTAGGAATGGAGTGATACTACCAATTACGGAAACTACTTTGTTAATTTTTAACATACCAGTAGTAAGAATTAGAATTGCCATTAGAGTTGTTCCAACGAAGTAAGGTAAACCAAACTGTTGGTTAAGGTTTGACCCAGCTCCAGCAACCATCACAACTCCAACACCGAATAAAGTAAGTATTAGAATAATATCAACTAGTACACCGAGATAGGGGCCGCTAATGGCATAAATCGCATCCTTATGAGAGCTTGTCTTCGTCTTACTACCAATTAACATAAGTACCATTCCGAGAAAGGCAAATAAGGCAGTAGCGATAATTCCCCCAATAATACCTAATAGACCAAAACTTGTATAATACTGCAAAATTTCTTGACCTGAGGCAAAACCTGCCCCAACAATAATTCCGATAAAAGCACTAGCTAATTTCAAAATTTCCCTCATAACGTCCTCCAAAACTTGCTACTTTGCTATTTTATTATAAAATGAAATAATTATAATATATCACTTAACAAAATCAATTACGATTAGTTTGCTTAAAATTGGAGGAAGTAATCATGGCAGTAGGAAGCTATCGAGATACATGGGTTGAAATATCACTAGATGCTTTAAAAAGCAATGTAAAGGCATTTAAGAATCATATTAACCCAAAGACAAAATTAATGGCTGTGATAAAGGCGGACGGCTATGGCCACGGCGCGATTGAAGTTGCACAAGCAGCACTGGAAGAAGGAGCGGATTATTTAGCCGTTGCTATATTAGATGAAGCATTACAAATCCGAAAAGCCAAGATCAATGCTCCTGTCTTAGTATTAGGATATACAGGAATAAGTACAGAAACAGCCGTAGAGGATGCTATAAATTCAAATATAACGTTAACTGTTTTTACCAAGGAAATAGCTAAGGAAATAGTAAAAACAGCTGAGGAATTAAAAAAGATCGCAAAAGTGCATATTAAAATAGATAGCGGTATGAACCGAATTGGAATTAGAAAAAGAGAAGAAGCATTAGAACTCATATCATTATTAACATCAAATTACGTACAAATTGAGGGGATCTTTACTCACTTTGCTGATGCAGACAATTCAGATTCCACATATACAGATAAACAATTTAAACATTTTTTGTCAGTGGTTGATTATTTGGAGGAACATGACATTCAAATACCAATTAAACACTGTTGTAATAGTGCAGCAACTATTTCTTATCCTCACATGCATATGGACATGGTACGGGTTGGTATAAGCTTATATGGATTATATCCTAGTGAACATTTAAAAAATAAAATTAAACTTATACAAGTTATGAGTTTTAAGACGAAACCAGTCCACATTAAAAATGTGGATATCGGTGAACCGATAAGTTATGGTTGTACATTTTCAACGAAAAGTCATTCAAAAATCGCCACGATTCCAGTCGGTTATGCAGATGGTTTTACAAGAGCATTATCGAATAAAGGGAATGTCTCCGTAAAAGGAAAAAGGGCACCAATTGTAGGACGGATTTGTATGGATCAATCGATGATAGATATAACGGATATACCCTATGTTAGCAAAGAGGACACTGTCACCATTTTTGGCGAACCTAGTGACGGTTTTATTTCTTTGGATGAAGTTGCGGAACAGTTACAAACCATCCACTATGAAATAGTCTGTTTAATTGGAAGACGTGTATCACGCGTCTATATTCAAAATGGAAAATTACATCATGCAAAAGGATTATAATAATGAAGTAGTAATGAATAAACACTCCGTAAACCTAAGCGCAGGTTTACGGAGTGTTATGTTTCACTGTACTAAATTCACCTGATTTAACCCGTTTAAATCGACTTCTTGTACATGGTGCATATCATCAAGAGGAAAAATAGTTGCAGTTCCTTCCTGTTCGTTTACTGCTTGAATATATACAGGAATGCCATGGTAGTTTACATTAATCATCTCAATGGATTCCAAAATATCTTGTGCTGTTTTACTATCCATGATGTCCTCCTTAGTACTTGCATTTTACGTCTTTTCTAGCTGTTAGGGGATGGAAGAACCCATTTACTTTTATTTTTTGTAGGAGGGACCGAAATATTCTAATTGATATCATCCATTTTCTTCTAGAGGTCCACTGAGAATCTAATTATTTAGTTTTAAAATAATAATCGTGACCATGGATCTCTACGATTAGTGTCATCACGGTCATCATCATGGTGATGTCTTTTACGGTCGGAACCTCCGTCTTTGTCATCATGATGATGTTTCTTGTGGTCAAAATCACCGCCTACATCATCATGGCGATGTCTCTTACGGTCGGAATTACCGCCTTCATCATCATGGTGACGTTTCTTGTGGTCAAATTCTCTATCCCTAACATTATCATCTTTTACAAAAACTTCTTTCGCCTTAATGAAAACTCTGTTTGCATGAATGTTAACGTCATTTACGTTATCATGGTTCTTCTTACTTTTTCTATCCTCACTGTGAGACATGCAGTTTCCTCCTTTCCATATAATAACCTATGTTTATCTAAATGTAGCTGAATAGGTAAAGGCTCAGATTTATATAAAATAGACTAACAACTATTCCTCGATAGAAAATAGAGATTGCTTAACATGGTTTGAGGTAAAAACATTATTAATGACCTTAAGTATTGGACTAAATGAATCATTTATTACTTTTAGTAACCATATAATAAAAGGGAATTAAATATCTTGCAATAAGTTGAAAATGATGTTATATTATTATCAATTAAAGTATGTTTAATTAAAAATAATTTGACATACATTTATCATATAGGAGGAATATAAGTCTATGTTAAAAATAGGTATTATTTTAGGAAGTGTACGTCAAGGACGTAATGGAGAAGCTGTTGCAAACTGGACACTTGACTTTGCTAACAAACGTAACGATGCTGATGTAGAATACGAATTAGTGGATCTTGCCGATTACAATTTGCCATTTCTAGGTGCTGAGATTCCAGAAACACAACAAGCCGAAGCTGAAAAGGCAATTAAAGCATGGTCAGAAAAGATTGCTTCTTTTGATGGATATATCATTATTGCACCAGAATACAACCATGCAATTGGTGGAGCATTGAAGAACGCATTAGATTATTTAAACCCAGAAGTGAATAATAAAGCTGCTGGATTCGTTGGATACGGAAGTTTAGGTGGAACACGTGCTCATGAGAACCTACGTCTGATTTTAGGTGAACTTCAAGTAGCAGACGTTCGTACTGCAGTAACATTCTCATTATTAGCCGACTTTGAGAATTTCAGCGTATTCAAACCAGCTGATTACCATGAAGCTAATGCAACTGAAATGTTTAATCAAGTAATTGCTTGGAGTAAAGCTCTTAAAACAGTTAGAGGTTAATTATTCGTAGTTTTCGTTCTTGTGAAGATTTAAAAAAAATAGAGTGCTAAAGGATGCACTCTATTTTTTATTAAATGACTCATTCAATTGGGACAATTCCACACTTATCAAGGGGAATTACTTTAACCATATGACTATGTTCATCATATTGATTCATAACAACAGACCTACCATTATAGTTAACAGGGATTAAATCATGGGAATCCATAATTTCTCTTACCCTCTTCTTATCCACTGCATAACCACCTTATTCTTTAGGTAATTATTAATATTCTCTCCACGTTATAATAAAACCATGCAGTTGAAGTCTGATTTAGAACAAAAAAGCAAATTGCATCATAACAATCTGCTTTTGTTCACTCAGGCTCTATATAAATGAATAAATTCAAGGGCGTACATAATGAAAGAAATAGTAAGGAAGATTCCAGTAGTAATGACTAGAATAGCTGCTACTTGTAAGTTTAATTCCGGAAATGCAATAAATAGCCCCATAGCAACATAGAATACCGTGGTTGATACTTTTCCAAACCACTTTGAACCATCTAGCTTTTTTCCTTTTTTTAATAAAATAAGTCCATTGATACCCATAAATAATTCTTTAAGAACCACTAATAATACTAAAATCCACATATATGGGTAATGAAATACAAGGCAAATGACAATTGCGGCTTGGGTAAGTTTGTCAGCAATAGGATCTAACGTTTTTCCGAGTTCTGTTATTTGGTTGAATTTTCTTGCTATAAAGCCATCTAATAAATCAGTTAAACCAGATAAAAAGATAATAAATGCTGCAATATAATAATCATTTGTCTCCGTTGCACTGAAGTAGATATAGATAAAGAAAGGAATAAGCAAGATCCTGATGCAAGATAAAATATTTGGGATAGTCAACCATTCCCTTTTGGTTAGCTTCACACCAACATCCTCCTAAATGTTTTGTAAGTTTTATCCCACCTAAACAGGCAGTAAGACTCTCACCTCAAGATTGAGGGAGATCAACTGCCCGTAAAGATTCGATAAGTACGGCTAACCATCAATAGGAGATAAAGGAAAACCCTTACTGATGGAAGTCTTCTTTATTGTATCATTTTTATCATGTTAATAAGACTATTTCTACTTCTGGCAAATAATATCCATCATTAACTAAAAATTATGTAACAGTCGAAACTAGGATTCTATTGTTTATTTAGGTAAAATATACATACGTTCATCTATTATTATAATTTATGGTTCAAATAAATGTTTTATTATTTAAACATAGACGGAAAGAAGAAAAAGCGGGAGGTTAAATAATGAGAGAAGTAGTTATTGTTAGCGCGGTACGTACAGCGATAGGAAGCTTTATGGGGATGTTGAGTAATACACCAGCAACCGAATTAGGTGCGATTGTTATAAAAGAAGCACTACATCGTGCAGGATTAGAAGGTAACCAGGTGGATGAAGTTATTATGGGAAATGTCCTTCAAGCGGGATTAGGACAAGGACCAGCACGCCAATCTGCACTTAAAGCTGGTATACCTGAGGAAGTTCCAGCAACTACCATTAATAATCTATGTGGTTCCGGTCTAAAATCTGTTCACCTTGCCACCCAATCCATTCAAGTAGGTGATGCAGAAATTGTGGTTGCTGGTGGGATGGAAAATATGAGTTTGGCTCCATATCTTTTACCTAAGGGAAGAGAAGGGTTCCGAATGGGGGACGGTAAAGTTGTCGATAGTATGATCAATGATGGTTTACAATGTGCTATCAATGAGTATCATATGGGGATAACAGCGGAAAATATTGCTGAAACATATAGTTTAACGAGGGAAGAACAAGATGAATTTGCTGCCTGGAGTCAGCAAAAAACGGAAAAAGCAATTAAAAATGGTAAGTTCAATGAGGAAATAGTTCCTGTTGTTATTCCTAGACGAAAAGGAGATCCAATAACATTCGCTCAAGATGAGTTCCCACGTGACAGGGTAACTACTGAGAAGTTGTCAAAATTAAGACCTGCATTTAAAAAGGATGGAACGGTTACAGCGGGGAATGCGTCTGGAATAAATGATGGTGCAGCTGCATTGGTATTAATGAGTCGAGAAAAGGCAAAAGAATTGGGAGTGAAACCTTTAGCTGTTTTACGTGGAAACGCGTCTGCTGGAGTAGATCCAAAAATCATGGGTATTGGTCCTGTACCTGCAACGAATAAAGCCTTTCAAAAGGCAGGAGTTTCGATGAGTGATATTGACTTAATTGAAGCAAATGAGGCCTTCGCAGCACAATCATTGGCTGTTGGAAGAGATTTAGATATTCCCAAAGACAAGCTTAATGTAAATGGTGGTGCTATTGCCTTAGGCCACCCAATTGGCGCAAGTGGAGCAAGAATTTTAGTTACATTACTTTACGAAATGAAAAGAAGAGGCGACCGCTTTGGCTTAGCAACCCTTTGTGTTGGCGGTGGCATGGGCGTTAGCAGCATTGTAGAAATGGAAAACTAACATACGATTTTGGAGGGACGCAAATTGGTTAACCAAAAGGTAGTTTTTATCACCGGAGCAGCAAGCGGAATTGGGTACCAGGTTGCTGTCGAGTTTCTGAAAAATGGGGCAAAGGTTGTTTTATCTGATATTAATGATGAAAAGCTTAAAGATGTGACGAAGGATTTACAAATGAAGGGTCATGATTGTATCGGTTTAAAGGTAGATGTGACAAAAGAACAGGATATAAAAAGTGCTATCCATCAAACAGTTGAAAAATATGGAAGACTTGATGTTTTAATTAATAATGCCGGACTTCAACATGTCGCACCAATTGAAGACTTCCCAACAGAAAAATTTGAATTTATGATTAAGGTTATGCAGATTGCACCATTTATCGCTATGAAACATGCCTTTCCAATTATGAAAAAGCAAGGGTTTGGTCGTGTTTTAAATATGGCATCTATTAACGGGTTAATAGGGTTTGCTGGGAAAGCAGCATATAATAGTGCAAAGCATGGATTGATAGGATTAACAAAGGTTGCTGCGTTAGAAACGGCTGAAAATGGTATTACGGTAAATGCTATTTGCCCTGGATATATTGATACACCTTTGGTCCGAGGACAATTTGAAGATCTAGCAAAAACACGTAATGTACCGGTTGAAAAGGTGAAAGAAGAAGTCCTTTATCCACTTGTTCCTCAAAAGAGGTTAATTGATGTACAAGAAGTAGCGGACTATGCTCTATTCTTAGCAAGTGATAAAGCCAAAGGAGTAACCGGCCAAGCCGTTGTCCTTGATGGTGGGTATACGGCACAATAAATCAGATTGACTAGTTATACTACAAGTGAGAGAAATAATTTGAAGAAACTTGAAAAGCAACGGAAGTTATTAAGGATATTACAATATATGATAATAGACAAGGTCAACTTTTTGTAAAAAAAGTTGGCCTTTTTGTTATCACGGACAAAACTCATGAAAATGAACGAGGAAAAGGTCGAGAGAGGAGTTATCACGGACAAAACTCATGAAAATGAACGAGGAAAAGGTCGAGAGAGGAGTTATCACGGACAAAACTTATGAAAATGAACAAGGAAAAGGTCGAGAGAGGAGTCATCACGGACAAAACTCATGGAAAAGAGCCAGGAAAAGTCCGTGAGGGGATACACCTGCTTCTGTCAAGTAGACAGTACCAAAGTGTCTCAAAAAACTTTTCACAATACCTTTGTTTCCGATAGTTT
>NZ_JBHTKV010000027.1:0-36341 GCF_042678465.1 Oceanobacillus caeni
ACCTTCTATTTTAAAAGAAAACGAGTTTCTTTTATCTTAACATACTGGTTGTTTTGTTCAGTTTTCAAAGAGCAAATTCATTTAATCGCTTCGTAACAGCGACTTTTATAATATATCACTTTTAGCATCTCATGTCAACAATTATTTTTAATTAGTTGTCGTTAATTAGATGCGCCTTTCAGAAGCGACAATGAATACTATAGCATCCTTATCAATCAATTGTCAACAGTTTTTTCAAGAAATTTTTGCGATGTGTTTTTTTGTTTTGCGAACAAAAATAAAACCATCATTTTTGATCAAAAAGTTGAGCAACATTTTTTGAAAATAACACTTAAATTGGACATGGGTATCCTATTATCCAGAAATTCGACTTTAGGATTTTCAATTATTCAAAATCTAGAAAGTTTAAGATATGAGAATTCTTTTTCGCTGTCCCTTTAATCTTTAATAACTTTTTATCTATAATAAACCATAACTTCTTTAATCTAGATAAAGGAGGCTTAGACTATATTCCCCTTTAAAAACAGATACAGGAAATCGATATTTTTGTATGCTCATTTGATATTCTGTATTAATCGTTATTTTTTCCCAGATATCTTCTGTGAAGGCGTAATCCCTCTCTTTATAAATAATCTGGGTTTTATCATTTATTTCAATTGCTTGATTTTTACCTTCATCTTCTAATTCAACAACCAACTCAAATTTATCACCAGTTTTTTGTTTATTAATCACTTCGAAAGTTCCAAAAGAAGAAACGAAATACAAAAAGTGATTAGACATAAAATAAGCAATAACAAGACCAACAAATATGTAAATATATTTTTTCTTCATTCTATCCCCCTTTATTTATTTTTCTTTAGGCAAAGCGTAACATTTTTTCCCATTAATTGGGTATAATTAATTTGAAATTTTATTATTAATTCACCCATTCTAGGTTGATGTAAATGAACCTCCCCTTTTTTCTTGAACACATTATTGATATTCACACTCCTGAACTAAGTAATGATAATGACTCCAAATGCCGTCTAGATTTAAGTAACAAAGGCTGTGGTTTTTAATCTACAATAAAAATAAGAAGACTTTCATCATTGGGAATTCCTTCATCCCCAATGATGGTTAGTCACACTTATCGGATCTTTACGGGTAGTTAATCTCCCACCCACCTCCTTTGTTTCCTAGGGGGGTTCTGGGCTAACAATTAAAAGCCTTTGAATTATTCAACAGAAACAACAAATTAGGAGAAATAAAAAAGAAATTCCTATCAATAAGGGTTAGAATAAAGGTAGTATCGCACTTAACCTTTCTAGGAGGAGAGCATTGTATTCCGTCAGTTTATGAACAAACAAAAAAATAGAGCCATAGTTTGAAATTTTTTTCAAACCACGACTCCACCCTCACAAGTTGTGTATATGGTAACATAGAACTTTCAAATAAAAAGTTTAATACTCGGAGTACACAGAAAATACTTTTAAAGTTAATTTCAAGTTGTTGGAAACTAATTTAAACGGAAAAACATTCACCGAAAAATTCATTCATCATATTAAAGACGAAATAAAGGTATATTTCTACATATCTAATAATCTAGGTATCGTCTTTATTATCAATTGAGAGGAAAACATGAAAGGTACTACAAAGTATATAGCTTCGAGGGATAATTATTATAAGAAAAGAAAAACAGCCGTCATCTTGTCGATGTAAGTATAGGAACAAATCTAGTTATGAGGTAACCTAGGTCCCCTAAAATTACAGTAGATACAAGAGGACGAGCCGAATGTCTTGTTGGATGGGCCTGAGTGGACTTGAACCACCGACCTCACGCTTATCAGGCGTGCGCTCTAACCAGCTGAGCTACAGGCCCATTATAAAAATAATGGAGCGGGTGATGGGAATCGAACCCACGACATCAGCTTGGAAGGCTGAGGTTATACCATTTAACTACACCCGCGCAATATAATAAATTTGTACTTCAGATTCAATCTCGACCAACATGCCTCTCCATCTACAAGCCTATTCAAGGAAGTCAATACTTCGAGGCAACTCGTAGATTATTCGGTAGAAGTGTCGCTCGTGGCTGAGGTTATACCATTTAACTACACCCGCATATATAATAGATTGATAGAAAAGTAATAATGGTCGGGAAGACAGGATTCGAACCTGCGACCCCATGGTCCCAAACCATGTGCTCTACCAAGCTGAGCTACTTCCCGATAATAATGGCGCGCCCGAGAGGAGTCGAACCCCTAACCTCTTGATCCGTAGTCAAACGCTCTATCCAATTGAGCTACGGGCGCAATAATGTAATAAAATAAATTATAGTTCATGATGCGGTCGAGAGGACTTGAACCTCCACGGGATTAACTCCCACTAGGCCCTCAACCTAGCGCGTCTGCCATTCCGCCACGACCGCAAATATTAAAAGTGAGCCATGAAGGATTCGAACCTTCGACCCTCTGATTAAAAGTCAGATGCTCTACCGACTGAGCTAATGGCTCGTAATATTTAAAGGTTTTAGTTCTTTTCATAAAAAAATACTATTGCATCAATAGTATTTAAGACCCGCCATTAAACTCTAACAATACATGTAAAGCAGATTAATATAAGGAATTAATACAAAAAGAAAAAATGGCTGGGCCACTAGGATTCGAACCTAGGGTACACGGGATCAAAACCCGATGCCTTACCGCTTGGCTATGGCCCAATTGAATGGCGGTCCGGACGGGACTCGAACCCGCGACCTCCTGCGTGACAGGCAGGCATTCTAACCAACTGAACTACCGGACCTATTTATAAAGATGACCCGTACGGGATTCGAACCCGTGTTACCGCCGTGAAAGGGCGGTGTCTTAACCGCTTGACCAACGGGCCACTATGTAAAGTGGCGGAGAAGGAGGGATTTGAACCCTCGCGCCGCTATCGCGACCTACACCCTTAGCAGGGGCGCCTCTTCAGCCTCTTGAGTACTTCTCCAATATGGCTCCACAGGTAGGATTCGAACCTACGACCGATCGGTTAACAGCCGATTGCTCTACCACTGAGCTACTGTGGAATAAAATTAATTCTTCTATATTCTACTGCATTAACATATGTCTATTTTCAACATTTATTATTAGCAGCGACGTTTTATATAATAAACGATTTAAAGTGGATTGTCAACTGTTTATTAAGATTTTTTTATCATCGCAAAACTTAAAAATAAAAAATCCGAAACAGCTTTATTAATTTATCATGGATAAAAAAATCCGTCAACATTTTTGTAAAAGTTGTAGGAAAACAACGTAAGTCCGCTTTTCCTAGTTACCATCTTTCATAAAGGATTCACTAACACGCATCCTTATAAGGTATAAGTTATTTTTAAGAAAGTTTTATTTTCAACATGTACAGACTTACTTTCTACATAAGTGTAACTTTCGCAGAAGCTAATAACGAACGCCAGTATTTCAAAAACGTTTTTATTCTTCCATTAATATAAGCCTACCTCTACATTTACCGCACCTATATTTATTTGTATCTACTCTACGCTTTCTCTTATATTCATAGTGACAGTCTTTACATTTATATAAGTACTTATACATATTTGCTTGTGAAGGCAAAGGTTTGCAATGCCTTGGAGATCCGGTCTTTTTTAATAATCTCTTAAAATCTGCATCTCCGTGTTTATACCCTTTTCCCTCTATATGTAAATGATAATGACATAATTCATGCTTAATGATTCCGATAAATTCACCAGTTTCCGTCTCTACAGCATATTTTGGATTTAACTCAATTAATCTTTCAGAAGGTAAATACCTACCTCCTGTTGTACGTAAACGATGGTTAAAAACCACCTTGTCTGTGTAAGGTTTACCGAAGAATTTCAACGATATATCATTAACCAAATTAAATAATGATTTCTCATTTAATGGATCCATTTGAAAACACCTCATTATACTTCTATATCTTATCATATCATAAAAGTAAGTTATATAATCATTTGTTAGTGACCTTTAAATAACTTTCACTCTTACCAATAACATTTACTTGTTTAAAATTATTGTAATTAAATATTGATTTTTAATTGTAATGTATTATAATATGAATTGGGAGTGATTTTAATCCATTCCCGATTATCACATTAAGTGATAATCGTCCTTTTCAATTCATATGGATTTAAATATATACACACTACATAGATTTAAGGTTAAATCTATCAAAGTAGTAATCTTAGATTGCAAGAATAACTATTATTCGGAAGGAGATAATACAATGAGTGAAGAAAAGAAAAAACTAACTACCGCATTTGGTGCTCCAGTACCTAATGATGATGATGTTAAAACGGCAGGTAAACGCGGTCCACTATTAATGGAGGACTTCTGGTTTATTGAAAAGCTTGCACATTTCGATAGAGAAGTAATTCCTGAACGCCGTATGCATGCAAAAGGTTCCGGTGCATATGGAACATTTACCGTAACGAATGATATTACTAAATATACAAAAGCGGATATTTTCTCCGAAGTTGGTAAGAAGACGGATATGTTCATTCGCTACTCCACTGTAGCTGGTGAACGTGGTGCACCAGACGCTGATCGAGATATTCGCGGTACAGCAATGAAGTTCTATACAGAGGAAGGTAACTGGGACTTAGTTGGGAACAACACTCCTGTTTTCTTCATGAGAGATCCTAAGAGATTTCCAGATTTAAACCATGTTGTTAAACGCGATCCAAAAACAAATATGCATAGTTCACAAGCAAACTGGGATTTCTGGACATCACTTCCTGAAGCACTTCACCAAGTAACGATTGTAATGAGTGACCGAGGAATTCCAGCAAGCTACCGAAATATGAATATGTTCAGTAGCCATGCGTACAGTTTAATTAATGCAAATAATGAGCGTGTATGGGTGAAATTCCACTTTAAAACACAACAAGGTATTAAAAACCTAACAGATCAAGAGGCTGAAGTTTTAAGAGGTAAAGAACCAGATAGCCATCAAAAAGATTTATATCATGCTATTGAAAATGGGGACTATCCAAAATGGACCATGTACATTCAAGTCATGACAGAAGAACAAGCAAAGGAATTGCCGTACAATCCATTTGACTTAACAAAAGTTTGGTATAAAAAAGACTTCCCTTTAATTGAAGTTGGGGAAGTTGAACTTAATCGTAATCCTGAAAACTATTTTGAAGAAGTGGAGCAAGCTGCATTCGCACCAACCAACATCGTTCCTGGTATTGGATTCTCACCAGATAAAATGTTACAAGGTCGCCTGTTCTCATACGGGGATGCACAACGTTATCGTTTAGGTGTAAACCACTGGCAAATCCCAGTTAACTATCCGAAGAACGCAAAGAATTTCCATCCTTACCACAGAGATGGTCAAGGAAGAGTAATCCCTGCTTCTGGTGGTCGAATCTCCTACTCTCCAAATAGTTATGGAGAATGGCAAGACAGTAAAGAACATCAAGATCCATTATACGATGGTGGCGGAATCGGATACTATGATTTCCGTGAAGACGATGATCTTTACTTCGAACAACCTGGTAAGTTATTTAACCTAATGTCTGAAGAGCAACAAAACCAATTATTCGGAAATACTGCTCGTGCAATGGAAGGAACAACAAAGGACATCCAATTACGACATATTACCAACTGTTACAAAGCTGATCCTAAATATGGTGAAGGTGTTGCAAAAGCTTTAGGAATTTCCCTAAGTGAAGTAGAAGCTGCAATTGGTGTAGAAAAATAAACCACAAAAAACCAAGGTGAACTAAAATGTCACCTTGGTTTTTTTCATTATCTAATTCCATTACTTCTCATTCCGTACCATCGATAAAGCAACTCTTCCTTTATCCACATCAATATCTTCTACCCATACGGTAACAACATCCCCGACTGATGCAATATCCATTGGGTGTTTGACAAACTTATTCGCCATTTTTGATATGTGTACAAGCCCATCCTGTTTGACACCAACATCGACAAACACACCAAAGTCTACCACGTTACGAACTGTACCTTGCAATTCCATACCCGGTTTCAGATCTTCTAATGTCATGACATTTTGTTTCAATAATGGTTGTGGAAAGTCATCACGCGGGTCTCTTTCTGGACGACTTAATGCATTTAAGATGTCTACTAAAGTAGGTTCTCCAATTTCTAATTGTTCCGCTACTTCTTTTTTATCCAATCCATTTATTTTATCTCGGATTTTTTCTGTCCCAATATCACTTATCGTACAGTCCATCATTTCTAAAAGTCTTTCTATACTAGGATAGCTTTCTGGGTGAATGGGAGTTCTATCCAATGGATTCGCTCCATCAATAATGCGTAAAAATCCAATAGCTTGTTCATAAGTCTTCGCACCAAGTCTTGGTATTTTCTTCAATTCTTGACGCTTCGTAAATTTCCCCTCTTCATTTCTGCGTTTCACAATATTATTTGCAACGGTTTTGCTTAAGCCTGAAACATATTGTAATAAAGAAGAAGATGCTGTATTCACATTTACACCCACTTGGTTTACGGCTGTTTCTACAACAAAGGTTAATGACTCATTTAATGCTTTTTGGCTTACATCATGTTGATACTGACCGACACCAATTGATTTAGGATCGATTTTCACAAGTTCTGCCAATGGATCTTGTACACGGCGCGCTATAGAGGCTGCACTCCGCTGTTCTACTTGTAGGTCAGGAAATTCCTCACGGGCAAGTTCTGAAGCAGAATACACACTTGCTCCAGCTTCATTAACAATGATGTAAGGTATGCTTAGCTGATTGTTAGAGATAACATCTGAAATAAATTGTTCGGTTTCTCTTGATGCTGTTCCATTTCCAATCGCTACTAATTCAATATGAAACTTCCTTACGATTTCCATAACTATTTTCTCAGATCCAACTACATCATTCTTTGGTGCAGTCGGATACATGACCCCAACATCAAGTACCTTTCCAGTTTCATCCACCACAGCTAATTTACAACCTGTACGATAGGCCGGATCGACACCAAGAATCGTTTTTCCTTTTAATGGCGGCTGTAATAATAGATTTTTTAAATTTACTGCAAAGACATCAATCGCTTGTTCTTCTGCTTTTTCAGTTAAGCTCGCTCTAATCTCTCTTTCAATGGATGGTTGTATTAAACGCTTATAACTATCTTCTATTGCCGCCTTCAATATTGCCTTGATTTCTTCGTTTGTTTGTTTTTTAATGACTTTATTCTGTAAAAATTCATGAATTCGTTCTACAGGTGGTTCAATGGATACCTTTAATATATCTTCCTTTTCCCCACGATTTAATGCTAGGATTCGATGGGAAACAAGCGAGCGAACCGCTTCATGATATTCATAGTACATGCCATAAACACGTTTTTCATCTTTTTCTTCATCTTTTACTTCTGATTCAATCATTCCTCGCTTAAATGTTTCTTCCCGAATATAATCACGAAACTCCGCATCATCTGAAATCCATTCGGCGATAATATCATTTACTCCCGCCAATACATCTTCCACCGTATGTAATTCGTGTTCTTCAGAGAAGTATTTTTGCGCTTCTTCTTCTACTTGAGCAATCTCTTGGTCCCAAATTAATTCAGCAAGAGGCTCTAGCCCCTTTTCTTTTGCAATCGTTGCTTTTGTTCTTCTCTTTTGTTTATACGGACGATATAGATCTTCCACTCTTTGCAGTTGGGTTGCGGCTTTTATTTCCTTTTCTAAGTCATCAGTTAATTTCCCTTGTTCCTCTATAATCCGAAGAACTTCTTGTTTTCTTTCTGATAAATGGACCGCATATTGATACCTGTCTTGAATATTTTTAATCTGAACTTCATCAAGTCCACCAGTAACTTCTTTCCGATACCTGGCAATAAAAGGGACTGTATTTCCTTCACTTAATAATTCAATAACCTTTTCCACAATATTGACTTTTACTTCTGTATCTTTAGCTACTAGTCCTACAATATCTTGTTCCATATCTACTGCCATTGATAAGCCTCCTTAAGCAATCATTAGAAAACTTGGCACCCACTATTAGGCTGGGTAGACGCCATAGTTACACTTATGCAAATCTATACGGTGGGGCAAGTAATCGGAGCCCCAAACAGGAAAGATCTTTATACTTTCCTTCCTGCAAAGACGTACAACCTCCCTATATCTTACCACATTGTGTTTTAACGTGAACTTTTTAAAAAACTAAGCATCCCCAAGCCTTTTGGGAGGTGCTTAGCTGCTCCAAGGCGGACCTTTACGGTGGGGCGAGTATTCTGGCTCCAGTCAGGAAGTTTTTCACACTGCCTGTCTGCCAAACATGAAAAAAGACCGACACCCCTACTCTAATGTCAGCCATCTTACGCATCTCTATAACTCATTGCTATTAACGTTGTATCATCAGAACGATCCTCTTTGCTTATGAATTTATAAGCCCTCGTTATACTCTCCACATCTTTCTTATTCTCAAAGGATAACTTGGTTAATTCACTATCCAGTACCCCATCAGAAAACATAATAAAATTCGAAATTCCTTCAAGTTTTCCCCTTATTACTTTACATGGCCTTTTAAAACCACCTAAATAACCTGTATTAGGAATACTACGTTTTTTCTTTCCGCGAATAACTTGTAATATCCCGATGTTTCCGACAGAAGAAAAAGAATAAGAACGTTGACTAAAATCCATTTTTAATATTCCTAATACAACTCCTCGTTTCCCTATTAATTGTTCATTGGCCTTGGATAGGATTTGTTCTACTTCAACATCCGGGTTCTTTTTTATAATATCTATGACAATTTCAGATGATTCGTTTGCATATTTTCCACTACCAAGACCATCTGCTAGCGCACAAATGAACCCTTTCTCTGTTTCTTTGTAGAAGTAACTATCTCCGCAATAATAATTGCCATTTTTCGGTTTTTGGAAGATAGAAACTTCTATTTTGTTATTTGTAAAACTCAATCGAAAACCTCCGTACTATTAGATTGAATGGCTTCTCGCAACCTTCTTAAAGCTCGTCTTTGCAGTCTAGAAACATGCATTTGAGATATTCCTAGTTTTTCTCCTGTTTCCTTTTGGCTCAAATTCTCGAAATATGTAAATCTTATAATTTGTTGTTCCCGTTCTGATAAAACTGGGAGGATTTTTTCCAAAATAATCTTGTAGTCGATGGTGTTATAACCACCTTCTTCAGATCCAATTAAATCAATTAATGCAACCGTTCCACCTTCAGAATCCGCCTCAACCTTTTTATCCACAGAGAGTGCATTGTAACTTTTGCCCATTTCCATGGTTTCCAAAATTTCCTCTTCTGAAGCATCCAAGTAATCTGCTATTTCTTTAATAGTTGGAGATTTTTGATTCGTAGCCATTAAAACATCTACCGCTTTTTTAATTTTAGGGCCCAACTCTTTAATACGACGCGGAACATGGACACTCCACGTTTTATCACGAATATAACGTTTAATTTCACCAATCATTGTTGGAATTGCAAAAGACTCAAATGATTTTCCAAATGATGCATCGTACCTTCTAACTGCAGCTAATAAACCAATCATTCCTACTTGTACGAGGTCTTCGTGTACTGTAGAGTTTTTCGAATACTTCATAGCGATGGATTCTACAAGGTTTTGGTATCTAAGAATAATTTTCTCTTGTGTGGCCTTATCTTCAGGGTTTTGTTGGAGATGTTCTATCCACTGGTAAACCTCATCTCTTCCTTTATGATTGGCTTGAGACTTGGTCATCATCTAAGTCCACCCCTACCCCATTTAAATACTTCGTCATTAACACAGTAACTCCATCCAGACCATTATTGATTTGAACCTTATCCATCAAAACTTCAATTAAAAATAGTCCAAATCCGCCTTCCCTGAGATCCTCCATTGATTCAGACTTTTTGTAGGGTCCTATTTTACTTTTCACCTCGTTTAATTGGAAACTTTCTCCGTCATCAGCCACCATTACTTCTAAACGATCCTCATATACACCAAAACTAATGGTTATTTCTCCTTCTCCCTCTTTGACACCACCATGTGTAATAGAATTCGTAATCGCCTCCGAAATGGCAACCTTAATATCTTCAATTTCCTCATAAGAAAAGCCTATTCGATTCGCTATTCCAGATAATGTCAAACGAATCACACCAACATATTCCGCTTTTGCTGGTATTTTCATTTCTATCAAGTCAACATTGCTCATATCATCTCTCCACCTTGTTGATGCGTTCTAAATCCATAATTTCATGTAATCCAGTTATGTTAAAAACACGGTAAACACGATCACTAAGATTAATCATCTTTAATTTACTACTATTCTCGTTCGATGACTTTAACGCACTTATAAAGACCCCTAAACCCGTACTATCCATATATGAAACGAATTCCATATCAACTTCGACTTCATTTCCGGTCATTTTTGTCAGAGGTAATAATTTTTCCTTTAGTTGTGGTGCAGTGTAAACATCAATTTCCCCCGAAAGACGAACTACACTTTTATTTCTTTCCTCCACAATATCAATGTTTAGTTCCATTATTCTTCCCCCCTAGTTCTTTAGCTCTATATAACCTTTTATCACGTTAATTATCGTTAGTAGACTTTACCCAGTTTCTAAAGACTTCAAACTTCTTTTTTTAAGATGATTAATGTAAAGTCATCTCTTCGTTTAAAATCTTGAAGCTGTTCGAAGTATTTAAATACATGTTCGACCATTTCTTGCGCAGAAAGATCTTTATATTTCTTAATAGGATCCAGCACTTCCTGAGTTTCAATAAATCGACCTTGGTCTTTTGTTTCTGTTACCCCATCCGTTAAGAATATGACCATATCACCTGGTTTCATTTCTAACATATATTCTTGATACTGAACATTCCCTAGCACACCTAAAGCTAGACCCTTCGTTTTTAATTCTGTAAACTTGTTTTCTTTTGCATTGTAATAAAAGCCAGGTTCATGACCCGCTGAGGAAAATCGAAGTTTATTGTCTCTAGGGGAATACTGTGCATAAATCATGGTAATAAACATATTTGGATCAACGTTTCTCTCCACTACACGATTAAGATTTTCCAAAATAACGTTAGGTTTCATAGATTCCTCTGGATAACTATCTATTGCATATTTAATCATGGACATGGACAATGCTGCAGGAATCCCTTTTCCAATCACATCGGCTATTGCGAGACCAATTGTGTCATCTTTCCCTTTAACAAAATGATAGTAGTCTCCATTTAATTGATGCGCAGGTACACTAATTGCCCCAATGTCTATCCCTTTCGCTTGAGGAATTTCTGTTTTTAAAAGTGTATTTTGCATTTTTGCCGCTACGGAAATCTCAGACTGAATAGCAAATTGTTTTTCCTTTAAAGATTGTATTTCTTGTTGTTTGATCCCATAGGAAATCATCGCTTCCAACAGAAAGTTCATAGAATGCTTAACTTCTTGAGAAAGCTCCGGGTATAGCTCTTCTAATGCTTGAATGTGCATATCGACAATCTCTTCTGGCAATATATTATTCTTCAAGAAAGATTTACTCATCATTTCTACTCCATATAAGGAACGCTCATCTTGAGTTTCAATAAATGATTTTAATAAGTCTTTGTAACCTTCTATGCTTGAATTGATTACTTCCCCCATATACTTCCTCCTAATCCATTTGCGACTCTACTAAAAATTGATAAGTGCATACGTCTAAATATGTATACACCTATCAATCTAGTATCATTAACGAACTAACTTCTTAGTAGTAATTTTCGTTCCTTTTCCCATTTCAGATTGGATAACAAATTCATCCATTAATCGTTTTACTCCAGGAAGTCCAGCACCTAAACCTCCTGATGTCGAATATCCATCCTGCATTACTTGACCAATATCTGCAATGCCCGGGCCTGAATCTATTGCTATTATGCTTAGTCCTTTACTTTCCATGGTATCTATTTTTTCAAATATTATTTGACCACTTTTGGCATACAAATAAATATTTCGGGCTAGTTCCGATACAGCTGTTGCAATACGCGCTTGGTCCACAATTCCAAACCCTAATTCTTTTGCCATATCTCTTGCAACATGTCTCGCACCGACTATATCCCATTCTTTTTGTATTCTTACGCAGGACGATTGAGGTTTCATGAATTATTCCCCCAATTCCTGATGTAATTTAATAAGGCCTTGCTCTAAATTTAACGCAGTTGGGATATTTTGTAAGTGAATTCCTAATTCAATTAACGTCATAGCAACTGCTGGTTGTATGCCAGTTAAAACCACTTTCGCCCCCATCAGATCTGACATCGCTACAACATCCCCAAGAACTTTGGCAATGAATGAATCAATAATTTCAACCGATGTTAAATCGATGACAACACCCGTTGCACCAGTTGTATAGATTTTGTCTAGTAGGTCTTCTTGAAATTCTATCGCAGTTTTATCATCTATTTCCGTTTGGATAGAGATTAATAGATAATTATGTAATTTTAAAATAGGAATGCGCATCTAATTACTCCCCTTTTAACGATTCAATTAAGTCTCCAATGTTGTCTTCACACGGCGTTACATCGGTTACTTTTCTATTTGTCATTTCTAAAGCTGCCATGAATCCTTTTTTCAACGAACTTTTCGTAGGGAAATTAGTTAAATCAATACCCAAATTTACTATGGTTTGTGCAATTTCTGGTCGAATACCTACTAAAATACACTTGGCTCCAATTAACCGTACCGCCTCAGCAGCTTGAATCAAATGATGGGCAACCATCGTATCAACTACTGGTACCCCTGTAATATCAATTAAAACTACTTCTGAATTATGAGTAATGACACCTTGAAGTAAGCTTTCCATAATTAGCTTTGCTCGATCTGTATCAATGGTTCCAATTAGTGGCATGATGGTAATGCCTTCAATCACAGGAATAAGGGGGGCAGACAATTCTTGCAAAGCAACACGTTGTAGGGAAACGATATTCTCCCAATTTCCAGTATATTCATTTACTAATACACGAATTATCGGTTCTACCCAGCGATCCACACTAGATAAAACATTGGATATGGAATCCGTATCCATACTATCCGATTGACTCAAAATAAAATTAATCGTTACTCTTCTAAAGACTTGTAAACCATCTGTAATATAGCTTAAAGGCCAGCCGAGGCTGATAATCTTTTCCGAGAATGTTTCAACCGCCTTTATGGCCCCTTGATTTTTAATGCTCGTAAAGATAACCTCTACAAATTCCCGGTTCGTATTATCGTACATATCATCTGATATCGTAGCGGTACGATTAGCTTCTTTTAATCTCGCAACTTCCTCAAGCCACATTTCTACAATCGTTTCACTATTTTCAACAACAATCCCTTTAAATTTAGAGTCCATATATGATCCTCCGTTTTGAATATAAAAGTTATAAATATTGTTTCATAATATAATATTTTCTGCAAACAAACATAATATATTATAGCACAAAATGAATACTCATAGTGTATCCTGATATCTTGCTCACCAGTGCTGATATCCCAGTGGTGTTTGCTGATATTTTATCCATGAGTACTGATATCCGTGGTGGTTTACCGATATCTTGCTCACCAGTGCTGATATCCCAGCGGTGGTTGCTGATATCTTGGCCACGAGTACTGATATCCGTGGTGGTTACCGATATCTTGCTCACCAGTGCTGATATCCCAGCGGTGTTTGCCGATATCTTGGCCACGAGCTCTGATATCTCAGTGGTATATGCTGATATCCTAGCAAACAGGACGATGGACCCGTACTCCATCATCTACACATATCCCAATTCTTCCTTCAACTTTTTGATCTTCAACCTGGTGGCTTCTACTTCTTCCGGATCAACCTCCATCCCTTTATTCCGATCTTCTACTCGCCTATTCTTTCCCTTTTGTTCTTTAAACCAATCCGGAACCACTTCACATCGTCCTCTAGTAAAATAATGATAGTTTCGCCGCTGTTTCTTATTTCGAAATTCTATGTCATCTTCTCTCACTGCATTCATGCTTCGAATCCCTTTCTTTTCCCATGCCAGCAAGATACTCTTCACTGTCCCCAAGCTTGCTTTATTCCGCTCCAATGCTCGCTTCATCGCTTCCATCACTAACAGCTCTCCTACGTCATCCACCCAACAGCTCAATGACTCCATGACGAAAGGGCTCATTACACCAAAGTTTTCTTGATAAAACTGAAATACTTCCTTTTCCTCGTTTTTTCGTTTCGTTACCTCTTCCCCAGCCGACTCCTTTTCAGTTGAAATCTTTTCTACTCCATCCATACTCGAATCCTTCTGTTGTTGCTCATCTCCTCTTTCCATCAAACTAATCATCCGATAAACTGGAGCTTGATTACCACCTTGAGGTTCATAGACAATGTATCCTTTTTCTTTTAACTCCGTACGTGCCCGTTTAAAACTAGATTCAGTCAAACCTGATTTAACTCTTAACACCGTCCCTGCCACACGAAATTCGCACCTCCACCTAGTCTTATTATTGATATGCATCAGCGCATACCATAGGGCAATTGCCGAACTAGATAGTGGGTTATATTCAATAGAATCATAAAATGCATTCATTTCCTTTATGTAATTCATCCTATTCATCCCTTTCATGTTCTTCATTTGTATGTACTTTTCGTTTTTAATTTTCTTCCTTCTGTTCGTCCTTGGTTTTCTTTCGGATGAGATCGATGGGGCGATTGCGAATGGTGTAGTTGAAGTAAGTGGCGAGGTGGCCTTTATTTGGCTCATATTTTTGGTAGGCGGTCCACATGGCAAACAACCTTTCTGATTAAAAGTCACCTAGTGGATCTCGAATGCCAAGCTTGTGCATGTGATAAGAAATACGTTTCTCATTTTGTTTAAAAATCTCTTCAAACTTATCGTTTTCCTTCAATTTAAAAACCTCCCTTTTTTTCTGTGCCGCTTTTATCATAATCAAACCAGTAAAAACGGTAAAGGAGGCTAACTTCGCAAAAACGACAAACTTCGACATATTTCTACTAAATTCTACCCTGATTTCTTGCAAAAATGACGTTTCTGCAAGAGGTTTTGTAAGTTAGCAAGTTTTTGCATCTTTTTGAACTCCATTTTGTCTTTTTTTGTCGAATGAAAAAAACAATCTAAAAAACACCCTGCCAGGCCGTCCGTAGTAGAAGTAGATATGTTTTTGTTTTGTTTCGTTTTGTTTATATAATGTGCTCGCTCTTCGGTTCGTTTTGCAGTTCTTTTACCGGGCCATACCTCGGCCTATAAGCAGTCCGTATAGAGGTCTAAGTTGTAAAAATCCCTTTTCCGAAAATGATCAAACGTTTGTTTGAGTTTTCGCCTTTAACTTTATGTTCCAAAATAAGCGCTCAAAATAGCCCACCACCTTTTTTGGTGATGAGCTCGCTTCAAACTTGTTAAACACATTGAACTGTTCAACATCTTCATAATACGATGTAGAATCCCCATTCATTAATCGGCCAACAATTGAAATATTTGTGGCTTTGTACAACCGCTGTTAGTACTAAGCTAAATTGAGCAATCAAACTGAATGCCTCATATGTCATCATCGGCATCATCCCCTTTCTTTAAAGGAAGTTTAGCCGCCACCTTGCTTTATGTAGATGCTATGTAATATTCCTTTCCTCTGAATATCGTTTAGTTTGAAGGTAGCCATAGACCTGTCCCTATGGTTCTCTAAATGTATATGTCTGAATTAAATCAAATTATAATAACTCATTGCATTAATAAGTGAAATATATGATCCTCTTTCCTTCTAGTGCCGGAACCAGGCTTCTTTTTCCACTTTCAGGCACTCATCCGACTCACCATATCAGAACACCCCCATAAATTCTAACGTTATAACAATTGCCGGTAAACCATTATTAAATATATGTACTAATATAGAATCTAAAATATTTTTCCTTCTGTGATAAGACAAGAAAAAAACGACACCCATACATCCGTACATTAAAAAGGAAATAATATTTGTCGGAGAATGCATGAGGCCAAAAACTAATGAAGTTATGATCAATGGCAACCAAAAACGTTTCTTACTAAACAATAAATTAGCACCTATCCCCCGGTATGTTAATTCTTCCGCTATTGGCACAAGAATACTTAGTGATAGTACAAATAGGAAAAAGTAAAACGCTAAGAAATCCCCCGAATTATCCGTTATGGACATTATTGCTTCATCATTAGCTGTCATGTCTTCTCCATGTATCCAAGTAATTAACAATGTACCAACTACAGCAATAACTCGTGCCATCAAAAAGAAAAGAAAGGCAAATCCAAGGTCACGTAATCCTATTTTTTGTGCTTTTTCATTCGAATACCTGATATATCTTTTCCACAAAAATATGATTATGCTAATAGTTAGTACGAAAAAAACAATTCCAAATACACTATTTACCATGGTTGAAAATTGACTTTGGGATCCTATTAAAATAACTAATATTTGCAAAGGTGCAAGTGATAATATCATAAATCCAATAAACTTTAGTATGCTAAATAAGCGTTGTTTCATATTTCTTTCTCGTTTTGTATTATTTATTTGTTCCATAAAACCCTCTCTTTCCCCTATTTATTAACATTACTCATCACATACGACTTGTTAATTAATTTAACATTTCCACTGTTAAATACAAGGGGTAATTAGGATATAAACATAAAAGAGGCAGGGACATAACTAGCCAAAAATAGTAAAATAAAAACGTTCCAAGCAATAAAAAATTTGATTATTTATACTCGTATCGCTTAACAATCGCTCCTATAATGTAGTAATAATCGGGCCATCCTTTGTAAGAATAATCGTATGTTCGTATTGAGCTACAAAGCTTTCATCGGTTAGGAAGGTCCAACCATCCTCGGATTGAAAAACTTCCTCTTCCAATGTAGAGATAAAAGGTTCAAAGGCAATTACCATACCTTCTTTTAAAATCTCATCATCCCAGCGAGAGTAGTAATTAAAAATATGTTCCGGTGCTTCATGAATGGAGCGCCCGATACCGTGTCCAGTAAGATTTTTTATGACTGTTAAACCATGCCGTTTTGCTACATTGTGTACAACTTTTCCGAGCGCGCTTTTTTTCGAACCTGGTTTTGCCTTCTTAAGTCCGGCGTCAAATGCTTCCTTAGCAACGTCACATATTTTCTGTAAAATTATCTCTCCATTCCCAACCACAAAGGAAATTCCGGTGTCTGCAAAATAACCGTTTTTCGAACCTGAAACATCAATATTTACAAGGTCCCCTTCTTGAATGGTCCGTGCCCCCGGGATCCCGTGCGCTACTTCTTCATTTATGCTAATACATGTATATCCAGGGAAATCATATTCTCCTTTTGGTGCAGAATGAGCCCCCGCCTTTTCAAAAATCTCTCCCGCAATTTCATCGAGTTCTTTTGTAGTAATTCCAGGTTTAGTACAATGGACTAATTCATCTCGAATCGCTCCGCAAATTTTACCAATTTCTTTTAATCCATTAAAATCCTCTTCAGTCTTTGCAATCATTGTATGGCCTCACTTTTTAAAGTAGTTTTTAATCAGAGTTCCATTTAGATTCTAGCATAAAGGAGACTTCCATCGTAGGAGTTTTCCTTCATCCCCCATATTTTAGTTTAGGGAGCCTTTCTTTTTTCTCAATTGCCATGAATCTTATCATTTCCGAATTAATATCGAGTCGAAATACAACACGTTCTTTTCCCCTTTTGCTAGAGGGCGACCGTAAGTAAGCCCACGCAAAAATTTACAAAAGCTCCCCCCTCACCCACATTCCTTTCGATTGTATTTATGAAAGGAGGTGAGAAACAGATGGCAGCATTCGAATTAACAAAGTCTACGTTACAACTTGTTTTAAATGATGGGAATGATTTAAAAACTGGTATGCCAGTCTACAAGTATAAGAGTTTTAACAATGTAAAAACTTCCGCAACGGCGGATCAGCTATATGCTGTAGCCAGCGCTTTTGCTAGTTTACAAGATCGCCCATTGTACAACATCATTCGTAAGGACACGGCTGATGTTACTGCTGAGTAACGGCCGACAAAAATAATAGAAAGGAGTGAGAGAGTTGAGAAAATTGGAGCTTAAATTTATAAATGAAGATGGAAAAGTAGTTACATTTTCACTAGAGAATCCAATCGAACCAGCAGATCCTTCAGCAGTTAGCGCTGCAATGGATACGATCATCAACGAAAATGCCTTCACATCTACTGGTGGGGATTTGGTAGAAAAGCATAGTGCTCGAATTGTGGAAAACACTGTGGAAGAAATTGATATTGAAATTTAATCTTAAAAATTTAGGCCAGCGGATGTTATCGCTGGTCTATTTTTGCAGATAAGGTCTTTACCCAAGCATTGGGCGAACGCTAACTTTTCTAACTAAACAAAGACTGGAGGTTTTTCTATGGAAGCTTGGATAGCATTCATCACAGATGTAGGTTTCCCTGTCGCTGTGACGTTTTACCTATTACACCGTGTCGAGGGGAAACTAAATCAATTGATTGAATCGATACATGCCTTGCCGGAGAAAATGAAATGATTGGCTTAGCAGCTTCACTTTTTAGTGGGGCTGTTTTACCTCCGTTTATGTAAATAATACCCCACTTTTAAACTTTCCCTTGTGACTATCATACTTCTAAGTGGGCATTTGTTTTTCGCGAAATTTTGAAGTTGTAACGTAGAAATCCAAATAGGAATAGGAAAAAGGCGACGGAATAATGCTTTCTTCTTCGCATTCCGCTACTCATTCACCTTATGATAGCTGTTCTTATAATAGAAAATATCTCATTAGCAGGAAGTTATATATAAGGAAAAAGCTCAAGGATAAGTTTCACCTCAAGCTTTTTTCATTTACGTTTCCACTATTAAATACAAGTGTTAATTAGGTTATATGCATGAAAGAGCAGACTCATGAAGTCTACTCTTTCTCATTAAACTGCTTTTGCAATTACTACTATGCGTCCTCGATCCAATTCTTCTTCAAATCGTTGAGCTTCTAAATTAGATAATCCTAAAGATTCCATTTTAGAGCGCAATTCATCTCCACGAGAACGAAATACATTTGCTATGGAATTAACGATACCTTGTTCCGCCACTCCGATATCATTTGTATTCATTGCATTTGTTAGATTTTCAGAGTGATCTTTACTATGGGCCAATAGGTAGACCTCATCTCTTGTAAAACCTTGATTTAAAAATTGCTCAATTGCCTCTTTTGCTTGTACGTCATTTTCTACTAATTTTACCTGTTCGATTTTAACTACCTCCTAGATTAGAATCGTGACTAGTAGATTTTTCGTGATTAGGGTAAGTAAGAAGTGTAACTTAACTTCTTACTAGATATATAACCGTTATGTAAGAATTAAAACTACTTTTTTATGTAAAAATTTCATTTATGTGTTTTTACCACAATGATACAGCGTCTACCTTTACCAAAATAAAAATACCCTCTCCTAAATTAAGGAAGGGTACTCTTTAATGACCGTTGTAAATCTCTTTCAACCCGAGACTTATTTCTAAGGCTTGGTTAATTTTTTTCATCATTTCTTCATCTAATTTTGTTATCCTGTCAGTTAGTCGTTGCTTGTCTAATGTACGAATTTGTTCTAATAATATTACCGAATTACGATCAAACCCATATTTTTTGGCATCAATTTCAACATGGGTTGGTAGTTTTGCTTTTTGTATCTGTGCGGTGATTGCTGCAACAATGACAGTAGGGCTAAATCGATTACCGATGTCGTTCTGTAAAATTAATACTGGGCGAACTCCACCCTGTTCTGATCCAACAACCGGTGATAGATCAGCGAAATATACCTCGCCTCTTTGAACGATCAAATTAATTACACCCCGATCACAGTACGCTTAAAGGTGATTTCAGCCTCCTCTTCAGCTTGAAAAGCTTCCGAAGCAATGGTTAGATTAATGCGGCCCATTTCTTCATACCCACGTCGCATTGTTTCACGAAATTGCTGAATATGTTCATTCTTTTTATGTTGGAGATAATTTCTAGTTGCCTGACATATGAAATCACTTAAGTCACTATTTTCATATTTCATTAATCCATCCACCTCATTTAGTAGGTTTGTTGGTAATTTTACCAGTACTTCTTGTAAACTCTCTGACAAACCAATGCACCTCCGCCAACTGTTGAACGTTCTTTTAAAATGTCTACTCTATAATAGCATTGAATACCTTAGTTTGCAAAGGGGTCACGTGAGTTTTTTTAGAGAAATAAGAAAGAAAGAATAAAATTTTGACGTATTTCATTTTATTATAGGAATAGCCTTGTCTAGCCCCAGCCCCCAGGGACTAGTGGACTTCCCTCTCTTCCATATATCTCTAACCGGACGCTTGTGCTTTTGCTCTAAAAAACTACATTTAATCGTAATATCATTCCAAAAACCAATCACCTTTCAGCAAATTTCGTATGATCCTATATACCGCTTTATAAAAATGCACTCCTGTAAACTATATGCAATTATAAAAAAAACATACATCATTTTTAATTAAATCCATCATTGTTATATTTTTCCAAACAAAAGCAGACCCCCCTTTCTTAGCTGTGAGCCTGCTATAATATTCCATGTTATTTCACTGCTTTTACTTGAACGGATTGCGCAACTTGAATAAGCTCTTCCTTTGTTAATTCCTCACTAGAAAGTTGATAATTAACCCCATTGTAATTCCATTCAATTTTATTTTCATCTAAGGCTGCGATTGTATTTCCTAAATTAACAATATCTCCTTCTACTTCTTGTGGAGAGCTTAAAGTCGGTACTACATCTAAACGTTCTTGAATCAATGTAAAGTGTTTTTCTCCTGCAAAAGTAGAAATAATTCGTTTTCCATTTTCTAAATCAACTTCTCTTTGTTCTTTCACTTCAGCTCCAGCTGTAAACTCAGGCATTACTACTTCCAAAACATCTTCAGTAGTATCCTCTTCTACCTCGGTAGATGTTTCCTTACTAGCATCATCATTGGATGGCATGTTTTTCTCCATAGAGAAATCATCTTTTTTAAATGTAGGATTCAACTCAAAGTTAGAAAACTTCACTTCTACCAAAGCATTTTCGTCTTTGTCCAACACTTTTACTAAAGTAGGGGTATAGGTTTTCTTATCAAAATGTACTTCTTGGAATGGTAAATTGTTATTACTTTGATAGTTTGTTTTTGTTTTAAAAATATAACTATTTTCCGTTGACTTAAACGTTGCTTCCTCATCCCCGGCAATATCTTCTATCAGTGATTGGTATAAATATGGCTGACTTCCGTTATTCGGCCACTCTGTCTGGAATTTAAAACTTTTCTCTAGTGCAGGTGTTAATACAAAAACACCTTCCTTATTTTTCAAGATAATTTGCTTACCTTTTTTGTCCGCTTCACTTGTAAGAGCAATTCTGTAAAAATCTTCTTTTTGATGCCAAATATCAATATTGAATTTTTGTTCCTCTTGACCCGTGTTCATCGACATTTCGGCTGCTGCTTTATACCCTGACATTTCTTCAACATTCTTCTGGAGTTCTCCTACAACATCTTCTTGCGACTTTTCCCCACATGCTGCTAAAACAAGCACGATTAAACCGAATACCATCAGCTTTAAAGATAAATTTAGTCTTTTCATTTACATATCTCCCTTGTCTCAAAACATCAGGGAACTTGATATCACGCAGTTTAGAAAAGGGTACGATATACGTTTGGAATACCAGAAATAACATCAGTTGCCATTAAATCATAGTAAGTGTTCTTTTCTTCTATTTGTAAATCTGCCGCCTTACCATGAACATAGCATGCATTACACAATGACTGCAGTAGATCATCATGTTGTAAAACCATTGCTAGTATGATTCCTGTTAAAACGTCACCACTACCACCTTTTGCAAGTCCTTGGTTTCCTGTTGTATTTACTATTTGTCTGCCGTCTGGAGAAGTAATGATCGTAAACTTCCCTTTTAATACAACGTAAACCCCATATTCTCTAGCAAAATCTAAAGAATATTGAAATGGCGATAATAAGAGTTCCTTTATAGATACATCTAATAACATTGCCATTTCCCCTGCATGTGGCGTTATAATCGTTGGCGCTTGTCTCTTCTTCACTATCGATAGACTGGATTTCAGATGGTATAATCCATCCGCATCAATGATAAGAGGACAGTTTGCTTGCATGATTGTTCGCACTAAATTCGTCGTTCCTTCTTTTCTCCCCATTCCAATACCAATGGCTATCGCATCATAATTGGAAGTGGAAATAGAAGTATCATTTACAAGAAATCCATTCACGTCAGAAAGAGGTATGCTCATTGCTTCCGGACAATTAGATGTAATGATTGGGATATTCTCTTTAACCGTAGCTGCAGTTATTAAACCCGCTCCAGCTTTTAAAGCCGCTTGTACAGTCATTGTGATGGAACCAGGCATCACTAGACTTCCTCCAACAATTAATCCTCTACCGTGATTTCCTTTATATGAAAATGGGTTTCTTTTTGGCATCGTTTCCTTAAAAAGTTGTTCACTCCATAGCTCCCTTTTGGAAAATTGGCTTAACACCTTTTTCGGAAATCCAATCGATACGGTTTCCCACTTTCCATAAAAAATTGCAGTCGTTTGGAGAAAAGCACTTAACTTCGGAGCACCAATCGTAAATGTATAGTCGGCTTGTACACTTTCAAAATCTGTTAAGCCTTCATCTGAAGGAAGTCCACTAGGAATATCAACAGAAATAATCATTACATTAGCCTCATTGATTTTCCTTACATATTCCTTAATTGGGCTTCTTAACGGACCATAAACTCCTATTCCTAATATACAATCAACTAGGACGTCCGTTTGTGAGAGAATGATGTCAAACTCATCATTCTCCTTTAATAAAAAGACATCTCCACCGCAATTTAGAAATATTTGCTTATGATAGCTTGCATCCCCACCAATCTTCTTATCCGGAACCAATTGTACCGCTTGTACTCGGTAACCATCTTCCATCAATGTCCTTGCGATAACAAACCCATCACCGCCATTATTACCTGGACCAATAACGATGGTGACCCTATCCTCTTTCCTAATTACTTGTTTTACTTTTTCACTAACGGCTCTACCCGCATTTTCCATTAATACTTTTCCATCCAGCCCGATTTCCTTCATTGTGTAATGATCCACATCGTACATTTCTTCTGCAGTGACAATATTCAACTTGTTCCCTCCTGCTGCATTAAAATATATGAGACAACCTATACAAATATGCAAATGTTATTCTTGTTCCATAACAACCTGGGCAACAGCATAAGATTTACTATGAGTAATCGATAGGAAGATTCTCTCTTTCTCTAAGCCACGAACTTGGACGATAGGAGCACCTAATTCATTTGGTAAAACTTCTATATGTTGAAAGCTTAATTTACCAATCCCGGTACCTAATGCTTTTGCAACAGCTTCCTTTGCGGCAAACCTTCCTGCTACAAATTCAATTCTGCGGTTGTTATTTTCTAATGTATAATATAAATCTTTTTCCTTTTTAGTTAAAATTCTATCTATAAACTTTTTATTCTTTATACTTTTTTGAATTCGATCTAATTCAATAATATCAATACCGATGCCTTTTATCATATGAAAACTCCTAACTTTATACCTTCATAATAGTCATTGTTCATGATTTTAAGTATTATAATAGTTAATAGTACACATATTTAAACTATATAGAAATTATTTTAATTTTGGGAGGAATTACCCTTACAATGTTTATTCGTTATGAACGAAGTATTAAAGAATTTATTGTGAATTATCCGATCGTCTCTACTTTAGTTATTATCCATCTCGTTTTATGGATTATTATAGACTTCCTCTCGCTTCCATTTGGTGCGTTAATTGAAGCTTGGGGTGTTGGCAGTAATTTATTAGTTGCCGAGGGACAATATTGGCGGTTAATTACTCCGATCTTTTTACATGGAGATTTGATGCACGCCTTATTTAACTCCTTTTCCCTTGTTTTATTTGGTCCAGCATTAGAGCAAATGGTTGGTAAATCAAAATTCCTGTTTGGCTATTTTGGAGCGGGAATCATAGGCAATATCGGAACTTTCATTTTTGGTCCGGAAAATTATTGGCATCTTGGTGCCTCAGGAGCAATTTTTGGATTGTTTGGTATTTATGTATTTATGGCAATGAATCGGAAACACTTGATAGATCAAAGTAGTGCACAAATGATCCGCGTGATTTTAATTTTCGGTCTTATCATGACCTTTTTCCGTTCAGGGATAAATGTATATGGGCATTTGTTTGGTTTTATTGGTGGTTTCCTTCTTGCACCACTCGTTTTAAAAAATGCGAGAATTTATTCTCCATGGGGAAATAGTAATCGTCACAACTATCATTATGATGCTAAGGAAGTTCAATTTAATCCAAACCGATGGAGAAGGAAAAGATGGCTTCCAGAAAATATAAGAAAAAATTGGTTACTAATTATCATTGGAATTTTAGCTGCCATTGGACTTTTGAGTAGATTTTTTTAGTAGGGAGTCCGAGTGCTGATATTTAAGAATGAGTACTGATATACGGGAATGACTGCTGATATCGGAAGGTCGAGTACTGATATTTGAGAATGACTGCTGATATCCGGGGGCCGTGTGCTGATATATAGGATTGAATCTGCTGATATCCGTTGCCTGTGAGTACTGATATATAGGAATGAATACTGATATCGGGTAGGAAAGCGACAAGGTTTCTAAAAATGAGAACAAAAAATGAGGATAATCCCTACCAAGGATCATCCTCATTTTTTTATTTACTATTATTACGGCTCTTTTGGTAATTTCCTTTGCGGTTTCTTCCGCCCTGGTTCCTGCCACCTTGGTTTCTGCCACCTTGGTTGCGTCCGCCATAGTAACGTTTGTTGCCTGAACCTGATCTGTTTCGTCTGTCGCCACCTTTTGCCTTTTTGACGCTAATTGGAGCAACAGATGAAATCGTTACAGGGGTATCTTTACGTTCTTTGGTCATTAATTTAAGAGCAGCCGCTATAACAGTTACAGAATCATGATTTTCTAATAATTCATTTGCTGCTTCATGGTAATCTTTTAGATCATGTCTTTCAATCGTTCTCAACAATTTATCTATCGTTAATTGTTGTTTACCTCTTTGAGCATCTTTATAAGATGGAGGCATTAGACGCTTCATTTTACTTTTTGTTACTTTCTCAATTAAGTTTAAATGCGCCATCTCACGTGGAGTGATAAACGAAATAGCTTCCCCTGTTCTTCCAGCCCGACCTGTACGACCAATACGGTGTACATAGCTTTCTGGGTCTTGCGGAATATCAAAGTTATATACGTGAGTTACTCCTGAAATATCTAAGCCTCTCGCAGCAACATCTGTCGCTACTAAAACATCAAGACGTCCATGCTTAAATTTATTTAATACAGACATACGTTTACCTTGGGTTAAATCGCCATGGATCCCCTCAGCACGATAGCCCCTAGCCTGCAATCCTTCCGTGATTTCATCCACACGTTTTTTCGTTCTTGCGAAAACGATAGCTAAGTCTGGTGAATGAATATCTAAGTGGTTGTTCAATGTTTCGAACTTTTGTTTTTCAGGAATTTCAATAAAGTATTGATCAATATTCTCTACCGTCATTTCCTTCGCTTTCACTTTTACCTCTTTCGGATTATTCATTAAGGTAGTCGCAATTTCGCGGATTTCTTTAGGCATTGTTGCAGAGAATAGTAATGTTTGATGACCTTCTGGAATAGCTTTTAAAATTTCACGAATATCGTCAATGAAGCCCATATTCAGCATTTCATCCGCTTCATCTAATACTGCAATTTGAACCATACTTATATGGATTGTTCTTCTTCTCATATGGTCCAGCAATCTTCCTGGTGTAGCCACAACAATTTGTGGGCCGTCTTTCAATGCACGAATTTGGCGATCCATCGGTTGTCCACCAAAAATAGCTAATGCACGGACTCCAGTATGTCTACCAATTCTATTTAATTCCTCAGCTACTTGTATTGCAAGTTCTCTTGTCGGAGCAACAACAAGTCCTTGAATCTTTCTTAATTTCGTATCTACTTTTTCAAGCATTGGAATTCCAAACGCCGCCGTTTTCCCCGTCCCCGTTTGCGCTTGTCCAATCACATCGTTACCTTCAACTCCGAGTGGTATTGTTTGTGCTTGTATTGGTGTCGCTTCTTCAAATCCCATATTATTTATTGCTTTCAAAATAGGGGCTGAGACACCTAAATCTTTAAATGTAGTCACCTAATAGTCTACTCCTTTTTTTGTGAAAATTTCTGCAAAAGAGGCCATCTAAAACATTTTCTCATACTTTATTTAAATAGTGTTTCCATCTTATTTAAAGGTAAACTTATATAAAATCACAATTTTATTGACATTCATCATTGTAAAGTATTAGAAAACTTGGTATCCACCAAGCTTTTAGGCGCATGCCTTAGTTGTACTTATGCAAGTGGGAATGATTTTCATACTTCCCTTCTGCCAAAAAAGGCGTCACCAAAATTGGTAAGAGGCCTCAAACTACGCATTCTTTATCATACCACAAATACATTCATAATATCTACTACCTAACCAGTTTCGTGATTTTTTGAACACTGCATGGTAAAATATAATAATACTACTGTTATATTTACATACATAATTTGAAAGGGAGTTGATCATGCGCATCCCTCCATTTAATCCATATATTGCCGTAATCATTGGTGTAATTGCTGTATCTTCGTCACCGATTTTTGTCAAATTAACAAACGGCGTACCATCGGCAATTATTGCTAATTATCGATTACTAATTGCTTTTTTAATTATGACACCTATTATATTATCTAAGTATCGTAAAGAATTTCGAAATATAAATTATAGAGATTGGATATTAGCTGTTATCTCTGGAATATTCTTAGCGGCGTATTTTGTATTATGGTTTGAATCACTTAATGATACTACCGTAACAAGCTCCATTATTTTTATTACAATCCATCCAGTTTTTGTTTTTTTAGGAACATATTTTTTATCACAAGAACGTTTCTCATCCGGCTCCACCATTAGTTTAATTATTATTTTATTTGGTAGCGCTATTATTGGCTGGGGAGATTATCAAGAGAGCAATGCCTTTATTTATGGGGACTTACTAGCTATTGTAGCATCCATTTCCTTAGCTATTTATATCCTATCAGGACAAAAAACACGTAAAAGTTTATCCTTAATCACCTATACCTATATCGTGTACGGTGTTGGAATGATAACACTATTATTATATAACATCATCATGCAAAATCCGTTCGGAAATTATTCAATGAAAAACTGGTATATCTTTTTAGCTTTAGCCGTCATTCCAACATTTTTGGGGCATTCTTTATTTAATTGGGCAATAAAATGGCTAAATAACTCGACTGTATCCATGGCCATTGTTTTCGAACCAATTGCTGCAACATTATTAGCATACATTATACTTAAGGAAACCATGATTTGGTCCCAACTATTAGGCGGTACGATTGTTATTTTTGGTCTGTTTTTATTTATATTAAGCACCTCAAGAAAAAACAGCGTTACGATATCTAAAAAGAGTAATAAATAATTCTAACTTATATAAGTAGGTGAATTCATGAATATACAATTAATGACGGATGGTGGGGCAGATATTCCGAATTGGTTAAAAGAATCTTTGCATATTAAAATTGTCCCACTGTATTTACATTTCAGTGATGAACAATACAATTCGGATCAAGTTGAATCACAAAAACTCTTTAAAAAAATTAAAGATTTAAAAGAACTACCGCGCTCATCCTCACCAAGTCCAAATGATTTTTATCAATACTATAAAGAAATGGATCCAAACAAACCAATCTTAATGCTAAGCATTTCTGGAGGCTTAAGTAGTTCATATGAAAATGCGGTTGCAGGAAAAAACATGATTCTTGAAAAAGAGCCTAATCGGCAAATAGAAGTGATCAACACGAAAACAGCTTCTTGTGGTATTGCTTTACTATTGCATGAATCTGGAAGGAAAATAGGAGAAGGTCTTACCTTTGATGAACTAGTAGAACATATACATGGAAGGGTTCAGCAAACAGCAACATTATTTGTTTTAAAAACATTAGAAAACCTTGTTATCGGTGGACGACTAGATAAAGTAAAAGGCACCATCGCAAAAACCCTTAATATTCGCCTATTAATGCGGGGGAGTGAAGAAGGTACGATTGAGGTAAGTGAAAAAGTACGAGGCGATAAAAAATCCATCCGACGATTGATAGAACAAATTGGAGAACAGGCAAAAAATATGGAAGATAAAATTATCTCTATGTCACATGGCGACGATGAAGAACGCGCCAAAACCATTCTTAGCCAAATACAAGAAAACTTTAAATTCAAAGATGCCTTGTTAATGGAAACCGGACCGCTAATCTCCACATATGGAGGAGAAGGAGCAATCGTCATTTCCTTTTTTAAAGATTAGTTAGGATACTTGCACTTATAGAATTCTTTACGGTGGGGCTTGTAATCGGAGCCCCAGATGGGAAAGATTATGATGCTTTCCTACCTGTGAACAAATTTACTAAATAAGAGAGAGATTGGATCATCAACCTATCTCTCTCTTATTTCAACAGAAACTCATATACCATTTGATTTAACGTATCTTTATCTTTCCCTAAACAAATCAAATGCTTGGAACTTTCAAATAACACAAGCTCTTTCTCCTCTGAACTTAATTCTTTATCCAGATCATAAAGCGTTTTAAACGGAACCATTCCATCTTGCCTACCTTGTGCAATTAGTACTGGTGCCTTCACCTCATGTAAATATGGCTTTGTAAACCTGACTAATTTCATAAATTCAATATTTGCCTTCATCGGTACCGTTCCCAATTTATTTTTATAATGTGTGTATAGTTTATTCTCATCTAAAGTTCCCTTTACACTATCCTCTACAACTTCGCCGATATCATGAGCAATTTGTTTAAATGATAAGTATTTTCTCGCTGGTGCAAGTAGTACGAGTTTTTCTATTGTATATTTTGCTGCTAAGTAAGCCGCAATCATTCCCCCCATAGAAAAACCAATTAAGTATATTCTTTTAAATTTTTCAGTCATTCTTTGCAAAACTTCCTCTGCTGCAACAATCCACTCTTTATATGTTGTGTCCTTCAAATCCAGCTCCCTACCATGACCGGGAAGTGTAGGAACTTCTATATGCCAATCGGTATTTTCTTTTAAAAAGTTGACTAATGGATTTACTTCATATGGTCCACCAGTAAAACCATGGATAACTAAACAACCTATCATATAGACTCTCCTTATCCCAATTTAACTTTTATTCTAATGTAAAGTTAGAATAACCGAGACTAAGGTAATTATTCTTATATAATTACCCCCTTTCTAAATTCTATAAGGAATACTTCCATAAGTCGCACTTAGCCTTTTCGGGCTGTTGATCTCTCACCTACCCTCTTTGTTTACCCAGAAGCTTGAGTGGGATAAACTCCGGTGAAAAAAAGGCTGATATTTATTCAATTGTATCAGCCTCCTGCTCTAAAGTTTTTCATAAAGGAACTAAATTGTTGAAATATCGGGGCCACTTGGTGATACGTCTGTGCCAACTGACCAACCGTACCAAGAACTTTATCCAGATCTAATTGGCCATTCTCTTTTTGAAATTGTGACATTACATTCGGAGGCATCCCAGGTTGTTGTTGAATTTGATTCGGTTCAAACGCGGCATTATTCGGCCAATTCATTGGTTGTTCTGGCTTTTGAAAATACTCATAAGGTGTTTGATTAGCATGTTCGTTCATCGGCTGTTGTTCCATCGGGAATGATTGTGGATGTCCCGGTAAAAACGATTGCGAAGGATTCATTCCTTGTTGTTGATTCCATGATGATGCCTGCGAATAATTCGGCTCCTGTTGCTGAAAGGCTTGCGGAAATGGATAATTCATTGGAATCGATGAGCGATAATATGGTCGGTCAAAATGGGGATGAAAGTTAGTTCCATAATACATAATGACACCTCTTTTTCTTCCTGACCTATAAATAAATTATGCATAAAAGATTAAATGTGTGTAATACAGCCGTTTATATTATTAGAAAATGTGGCATATGCACTTATGTAATTCTTTACGGTCAGGCAAGTAATCGGGGCCCCGGACGGGAAAGGCTTTTTTATTTTCCTGCTAGACGACCATTCTTTTTGGAACAATCGTCTTTTTCGTTTAACTAGTTGTTGATGTTACAGATTGAATATATTCCATCTATTATTTTACTTATATTCTACTCTACCAGTTAGATAAGCAACAAATAAACCGACTGCAAACGTTAAGATACTTAAGAAAAACTTGAATCATCTTTAAATTTGTGTATAATGGGAAGAAATTGCATCCATTAAATGTTTTCTAGGGTTCCGCAACTCTACCATGTTGGTCTGGTCCGAGAGAAAACTCATAGTAAACTACTATGTCACGGAGGGATAAAAGCCCGGGAGAAACTGTTTTTACAGTTGTCTCCCAGGGCTTTTTTCTTTGTAAGAACAAAGGAGTAAGCGCCCATTTAGCGACGTACGGACTGGACTGAGCCGTAGGAGATAAAGGAAACACGACGAACGGAGTGAGTCGATGTTGACTTATCGTACGGAGGTGAAGGAAGTCTCGCTAGTCGCTGAGCGCTGGAGCCGGACGTGGCCTTTTCTGAATAATTATCCATATGCAGCAAATTTTATAATTTCCTAGTAAACAATAATAAAGTTGGAGGTGTTTTTCATGAACCGAAACTGGATTAAAGTGTTTGTTGCAGCCTTTTTGGAAGTTTTTTGGGTGATTGGTTTGACACATGCATATGATTTTTGGACATGGACTGGAACTGTTATCGCTATTGTAATTAGTAACTATTTAATGATTACAGCAGCACAAGTACTTCCAGCGGGAACGGTCTATGCCGTTTTTGTAGGATTAGGAACAGCAGGCACTGTCATTGCGGGGATTCTTTTCTTTGGAGAATCATTCAAATGGGGGAAAATTATTTTAATCATAACACTATTATCTGGAGTAATTGGTTTGAAATTAGTCACACCTGATAAGTCTGAAGAAGGAGCTGAATCCTGATGGCTTGGTTTACATTGATTTTGGCAGGATTATTGGAGACATTTGGTGTTGCAATGATCAATCAACTCTCTGTCAAGCGAAATTGGAAAACAGTCGTTTTATTAATTTTAGGGTTTGGTTCAAGCCTTGCATTATTAAGTTATTCGTTGCAATTTATTCCTATGGGAACAGGTTATGCAATTTGGACAGGAATTGGCGTCGTTGGCGGCGCACTAATTGGGATGATATTTTATGGGGAATCAAAGAACTGGAAGAGGATTATTTTTATAACCATGGTTTTATGCTCAGCAATTGGTCTTAAACTTGTCACATAACAAGGGAAATTTATAGGGTCAGATTGCGGAAAAAATTTACCGTCATTAAAGGAGCGAATAATTCATATGTCTAGGATTTAAGATAAAGATCGATAAAATAGAAGGTAAGGCTAAATTAAGTCAAAACCATCCCAAAAAAAGACAAAGATTAATCATTCAAGAGCTTGAACAGTCTGGACGGGAAGACGAACAAAAGATTGCTTCCTATATGAAAAGCAACTTAGAAGCGAAAAAATGACTACTTTTTACACCGTCCTCCAATGAGGGCGGTGTGATGTAGCTGGATCATTAAATGGGAAGCGTAAAAAGACGACCATGAACGATCGTCTTTTTAGATTAACCTAGTTGTTGATGCAAAAACTCTGTAACAGATTCTGGTGTTTTAGTATAGGCACTATGTTGATGCGCTAATTTCTCACCATTTTGGAAGATTAAAATGCTTGGTATGCCCATTACTTCATATTCTTGTGCAATACCTTCGATTTCATCCGTATTTACTTCATACCATTTATAATTATTGAATTCCTCTAGAATTCCTCCAATAAACATATCCATCCGTTTACAATCCGGACACCAATCAGCGAAGAATTTCACAATGACTGGTTCTGAACTTTGAATGACTTCGTTAAACTTTTCTTTTGTTTGAATGTGTTCCATCTAAGTCCACTCCTTGCTATTTTACTTATATTCTACTCTACCAAGTATATTAGCAACAAATAATCCGACTGCAAATGTTAAGATACTTAACAATATTAATGATGTTTCTGAAGGAAAGCCAGGAAATACAAAAAAAACAGATCCGATAACTAGTCCAATAATAATGGCAAAGGTTACGGTGTAATGATTTTCTAAAAAGTAATTAATTACTTTACTCATAAATAAAATTCCCAGCACAATTCCTATACCTGTTACAATAATAATATCGAATTGTAAATTACTTATTGCGGAGATGATTGTTGTATACATACCTAGAAGCAATAACATAAAAGATCCACTAATACCTGGAATAATCGTTGCGCTACTTGCAATAAAACCAGAAACAAAAAGTAAAATATAAGTCGTTCCTGTTATATTTTTAATAACATCTCCCTCTGACGGGCTGAAAAATGCCATGGAACCAACGATAATAATACCAATTGCTAATAATATAAAATGCTTTGCTTTAAAGGTATTCTTTGCATCTGCTTTATGAAACAAGAAAGGCAATACACCAAGAATCAAACCTAAAAAGAAAAATTTGGTTGGAGCAGGATAATGTTCAAATAACCATTCAATCACATTAGCCAATAGAAATATAGCGGTAACCATTCCTATACCTAAAGGAATTAAAAATCCTAAATGTTTCTTCCACTCTTTTCCTAGAAAACCGTTTATTGCAGCAATTAATCTGTCATAAATACCAAGTAATACAGCAATGGTCCCCCCACTAACTCCTGGTATGACATCACTTGCCCCCATAATTAAACCACGGTAAATATTTTTCCATTCCATAAAATATAAAGCTCCTTTTTATTAAAAAGTAATAGCTGAAAATATCATATCAAAAATTCTTTAAAAAGAATACGAAATACTTTATAATATAAAACAAAGCTACTTTGCAAAACAAGATAGCTAATATTTTTAGGTAACTATATGGCTATACAAGGTAGGTGTTTTTCATGTCTAGGCGTAGTCAATTACTAAAAGGCGTTTTAGAAGGGTGTATCTTATCTATTATTAAAACAACTCCCACTTATGGCTACGAATTATCGATGAGGTTACAGGAATATGGTTTATCTAATGTAAGCGAGGGTTCTATTTACCCTATCTTACTCCGACTTCAAAAAGAAAAACTAATTGTTGGTGAAATGAAAGACTCTGACTCTGGACCAAAGAGAAAATATTATCAACTAACAGAAGAAGGAGAACAGTCACTACAGAATTTTATCGAACAATGGGAATCCATTAAGGGACCTGTAGAATCCATCTTATACAAAGGAAGGGAATAATATGGATGCGAAAGATATTATTAAGTTAAATAATGAAAAAAGAGAACTACTAAGTGATGTTAATAAAGAATATTATGAGGATATGTTATCTTACATTCGATTATCCACAAATAAATCGGAACAACAAACAGAAGAAGTACTTCTAGAATTATTGGAGCATTTACTAGAAGCTGATCGTAATGGGCAAACAGCTAAAGAGGTATTTGGAGAAGATTTAAAAGCTTATTGTAATGAATTAATATCAGAAATACCAGGAGAAAAAACTTCCAAAAATGTATCGTTCATTGCCTTTCTGATTCTTGATTTGGCAGCTATTATCCTTATCTTTCAAGGTGTGATTGGATTTGGCCTTTATTACTTTTTTGGCCTAGGTAACAATTATTTTTCTATTCCAATCGGCTCAGGATTACTTATTGTAGTTATAAATATGATATTACTAGCAGTAACTATCATGATTATAATAAGATGGTTAAAAAACTCCTCGTTTAAAGAAAAGAAAACAAAAAAATGGGTTGAATTCCTACAAGTTTGGCTGATTTGTACGGCCTATATAGGATTATCAGTCTGTATCTTTATTGCAACACCTGACTTTGGTAGAACAATAAATATTCATTCACTAACAATCATCATCATTGGCGTAGCTCTGTACATCGTTAAAGTCATCATTAACAACAAATATAGAATAACAAAGTAATGCTCATCAAAAGAGATGAGCATTTCTAACTTTAGGAAATACAAGCTCCGTTAAGACATATGGAACTTCATCTTATACTTCTTATTCGAATCCTTTAATTCATTGTCTGTTAATTGAGACAGGGAACTACTTGATAGCACATCCAATTAGGGGTAATTAACAAATGTCGGGATAAATTTAGGAGTATTTTTATATAGTTCTAGTTTTAAAATAATATTAGTAATTTAGGTTTACTTTCGTATTAATTTTCATTGCCCCCATAATTGGATTTTTTTCTGTTCTAGAGTAGCCATTAATTCTTCCAGTCTATTCTTTTTCTCTTCCGGACATGTAAATTTACTTTTCTTGGCCATGTGATTAAATCAACATTAATTACGTTCATTGATGGTCAATATCCTTGTTGTTTCAACTTTTTTCTTTTTTGAGCATGCATTTGAGTGCCAGTTGTGTTCTTGCTTGAGTCGAATTATGCTAGTAATGTTAATTAGGTCCCTTATTTTATCCAACATAGGTACAAAACCATAACCATTTTTCCTATTCCATTTTGATAAACCTGATAAATGTTTATCCCCAATGTCGAAATAGTTATTTCCTCGGTATATTCTTTTGGTTGTAATGTTACTTTTACCTTAATAAGCATATTTACTTTGAAAGTAATGTCATCTGATAATGAACAGGCGAATAAAATACGACATATTACAAGAAGAACAAGTCCAATTTTCGTTTCACCGTACCCCTCTTTTTCCTTAGCATATTATATTATCTGCTTAGAAAACTTCGCATTTGACAAGCTTTATAGGCAATTTCCTTCGTTCCACTTATGTAAACGGAAAAAATTTTATATTTTCTCACCTACAAAAGCGACAAAATCGTCTATTGGCATGCTTACCCCATTGTTTTGGTATACTATGAAGGTTACTTAACATTTTTTAACAAAAAGGATATAAAATATATAGTGAAGGTCTTAAGGAGGGAAAATAGTGAAACGCTATCTTACTGTCATTCTTATTTTGCTTAGCATCGTGTTTATTATCATCGGGATCGGTTTAGACCTGTATTGGAGTGGGATGGTAGGTTGGGGACTAGCTTTTATTTCCCTTATTTTCGCTGTATATTTCACAAAATATATACCTAATGATAAAAAGGAAAGAGAATCAGAGTCCAAGTAATCCCTCGTTCAATCTAATCATTGGGAGGAAACAAAATGGAAAATCCAACATTGGACCAGAATTTCCGTATTAGTTGCTTTAATGAATACGATCCGTTAAAGCATGTTATTGTTGTTCCACCTAATTTCATGAAAATAACAGATGTGATTAATGTAACGCAACGGCATTACATTCAAGAAAATATTAATACTGCTGTCGCCATGAAGCAACATACTCATTTTATTGAAACATTAGAGAACGAAGGAATTCATGTCATTTCTTTTGAACCGAAAAAGGAATTAAATGAGCAGGTGTTCACACGAGATATTGGTTTTACAATAGGGAATAAGTTTTTTCTTGCTGCGTTAAACAAAGACTTAAGGAAACCTGAAAGTGATGTATTAAAAGGATGGCTAGATGAAAGGAAAATTCCATTTCATCAAATTCAAACAAAGTCCATAGAAGGCGGAGATGTAATAGTAGATAACAACAAAGTATGGGTCGGGATAAGCAATCGAACCACGCTTCCCGCTATCCACCATTTACAGACAATACTCTCGGATTTTCAGGTAATTCCTGTCCGAATCCGAAAAGATATTCTTCATTTGGATTGTACATTTAATATCATCAGTCCTGACACAGCAATTATTTTTAAACCTGGGATCAATGAATCTTCTCTTAAAGAGTTACAACAACATTATCATCTAATTGACGTAACAGAAGAGGAACAATTTTCTTTAGGCCCCAATGTCCTTTCCATTGGTAATAAAAAACTAATTAGTATTTCTTCAAACAAACGTTTGAACGAGGAATTAAATAGACGAGGATTTGATGTTATAGAGGTAGAGTTTTCTGAAATCATCAAATCGGGTGGTTCATTCCGATGTTGTACTCTTCCATTGGTTAGGGGTTGAAATGCTTTTTTAATAGCGGGATTACCTATCTCTTGCTAATGGTTGCCCATGTAATTTAAACATGGGCTATTTTCCATGGATTCACCTTCTAAAAACTTCTTGCAAATATCAAAATATCGGCACTTGTTTCGGGATATCAGCACAAGCTTGCCTTCGAGATATCAGTACTCACGGCTAGGCCCCCTTATTCCGGACACTAACTGGATATTTCTTTGTTTTTCTTAGAATTCCTAAAGTATATTGGAAAT